>NZ_VJZC01000459.1 GCF_009377185.1 Streptomyces spongiae | reverse complement strand
GGTGTGGGGGGTCGGGGGGGGAGAGAGCGGTGGTGCTGTCTGTCAGGAGTCGAGGGGGCGATCAGGAGTTGACCGCGGGGATGACCTGCGTGCCGTACGCGTCGATCACCGTTTCCTGGGCGTCGTGCATGTCGTACACGGCGAACTGGTCCACGCCCAGCTCGCGCAGCGCGTTCAGCTTCTCGATGTGCTTCTCGACCGGGCCGATGACGCAGAACCGGTCGACGATCTCGTCGGGCACGAACTGGGTGTCCGGGTTGTCGGCGCGCCCGTGGTGGGAGTAGTCGTACCCCTCGCGGGCCTTGATGTAGTCGGTGAGCTCGTCGGGCACGGCCGCGGAGTGCTCGCCGTACTTGGCGACCAGGTCCGCGACGTGGTTGCCGACCATCCCGCCGAACCACCGGCACTGCTCGCGCGCGTGGGCGAGCGCCTCGGGCGAGTCGTCCTCGGTGACGTACGCGGGGGCGGCCACGCAGATCCTGACGTCGGAGGGGTCACGACCGGCGGCGACGGCCGCGTCCTTCACCGCCTTGACCATGTACTCGGTCAGGTACAGGTCCGCGAGCTGGAGAATGAAGCCGTCGGCCTCCTCACCCGTCATCTTCAGGGCCTTGGGACCGTAGGCGGCCATCCAGACCGGGAGTTCGGCGCCGGGCTTGATCCAGGGGAAGCTGATGACGGTGCCGCCGCCGAGGTCGGCCTCTCCCCCGCTGCCCAGCGACCGGATCACCTTCATCGCCTCGCTGATACGGGCCAGGGTGTTGGGCTTGCGGCCGGCGACACGCATCGCGGAGTCCCCGCGGCCGATGCCGCACACGGTCCGGTTGCCGAACATGTCGTTGAGGGTGGCGAACGTGGAGGCGGTGACCTCCCAGGTGCGGGTGCCCGGGTTGGTGACCATGGGGCCGACCGTCAACTTCGAGGTGTTCGACAGGATCTGACTGTAGATCACGAACGGCTCCTGCCACAGCACGGCGGAGTCGAAGGTCCAGCCGTACGTGAAGCCGTTGCCCTCGGCCCGCTTCATCAGCTCGATGACGCGCGAGGCCGGCGGGTCGGTCTGCAGGACGAGTCCGAAGTCCATGGGCTCCGCTCCTAGTTGAGGTACTGACAGGTGGAGCGGGGGGTGTAGACGCCGTGACCCGCGCGTCCGGTGAACTCCCGCTCGGTGATGACGGGTTCGCCGCGCGAGAGGACCGTCTCGACCCGGCCGGTGGTGCGCTTGCCCTCGTACGCCGAGTAGTCGACGTTCATGTGGTGGGTCTCGGCGGACATGACCTGCTCGGCGTGCGGGTCGTAGATGACGACGTCGGCGTCGGCGCCCGGGGCGATGGTGCCCTTCTTCGGGTACAGGCCGAACATGCGGGCCGGGGTCGCGCAGGCGATCTCGATCCAGCGGCGGCGCGAGATGTGCCCGTCGACGACCGCCTGGTGGAGCAGGTCCATACGGTTCTCGACGCCGGGGAGGCCGTTGGGGATCTTGGAGAAGTCCCCGCGGCCGAGCTCCTTCTGGCCGACGAAGCAGAAGGGGCAGTGGTCGGTGGAGACCACCTGGAGGTCGTTCGTACGCAAGCCCTGCCACAGCTTGGCCTGGTGCTCCTTGGGGCGCAGCGGTGTCGAGCACACGTACTTGGAGCCCTCGAAGTCGGGCTCGGCGAGGTTGTCGGTCGACAGGAAGAGGTACTGCGGGCAGGTCTCGCCGAAGACGTTGAGCCCCTCGTCGCGCGCCCTGGCCAGCTCGGCGACCGCCTCCATCGCCGAGACGTGCACGACGTACAGGGGCGCACCGGCCACCTGGGCGAGTTTGATGGCGCGGTGGGTGGCCTCGGCCTCCAGCAGCGCCTTGCGGACCTCGCCGTGGTAGCGGGGGTCGGTCTCGCCACGGGCCAGCGCCTGTTCGACGAGCACGTCGATCGCGATGCCGTTCTCGGCGTGCATCATGATCAGGCCGCCGTTCTCGGCGGAGCGCTGCATGGCGCGCAGGATCTGGCCGTCGTCGCTGTAGAAGACGCCGGGGTAGGCCATGAACTGCTTGAAGGAGGTGACACCCTCCTCCACCAGCAGGTCCATCTCCTTGAGGGTCTCCTGGTTCACATCGGAGACGATCATGTGGAAGCCGTAGTCGATGGCGCACTGGGCGTCGGCCTTGGCCATCCAGGCGTCCAGTCCCTCGCGCAGCGAGTGGCCCACGCTCTGCACGGCGAAGTCGATGATGGTGGTGGTGCCGCCCCAGGCTGCGGCCCGGGTGCCGGTCTCGAAGGTGTCCGAGGCGAAGGTGCCGCCGAACGGCAGCTCCATGTGCGTGTGCGCGTCGACGCCGCCGGGGATCACGTACTTTCCGGTGGCGTCGATCGTGCGCTCGGCCGTCCAGGCCTCGGCGGCGGGGGTGCCGGTGGCGGCGAGGGCGGCGATGCGGCCGTCCTCGATCAGGACGTCGGCGTGGATCTCGTCGGACGCGGTGATGACGAGACCACCGCGGATGACTGTACGGCTACTCATATTCCGTCTCCGGAGCGGTAGTTGGTCGTCTGCGGGTTGGCTGTGGTTGCTCGCGCAGTTCCCCGCGCCCCTAACGGGGCGCCTACGGAGCCGTCAGCGGGCCGTACGCCTCCGGGCGGCGGTCGCGGAAGAACTGCCAGCGGTCGCGCACCTCCCGCAGCTTGGCCATGTCCAGGTCGCGGACGACGAGTTCGGTCTCCTTGTCGCTCGCCACCTCGCCGACGAACTGGGCCTCCGGGTCCACGAAGTACGAGGTCCCGTAGAAGTCGTTGTCGCCGAGGTCCTCGACGCCGACCCGGTTGATCGCGCCGATGAAGTACTCGTTGGCGACGGCCGCGGCCGGCTGCTCCAGCTGCCACAGGTAGCGGGACAGACCCCGCGAGGTGGCCGACGGGTTGAAGACGATCTCGGCACCCGCGAGACCCAGCGCGCGCCAGCCCTCCGGGAAGTGCCGGTCGTAGCAGATGTAGACGCCGATCCGGCCCACCGCCGTGTCGAAGACCGGCCACCCGACGTTGCCCGGGCGGAAGTAGAACTTCTCCCAGAAGCCGGGGACCTGGGGGATGTGGTGCTTGCGGTACTTGCCGAGGTACGAGCCGTCCGCGTCGATCACCGCGGCCGTGTTGTAGAGGACGCCGGGCTGCTCCTCCTCGTACATCGGCAGCACGAGGACGAGCCCAAGCTCTTTGGCGAGCGCCTGGAAGCGCCTGACGACGGGGCCCTCGGGGATCTGCTCGGCGTACTCGTAGAACGCCTTGTCCTGGACCTGGCAGAAGTACGGTCCGTAGAACAGCTCCTGGAAGCACAGGACCTGAGCACCCTGCGCGGCCGCGTCCCGGGCCGCCTGCTCGTGTACCTGGATCATCGATTCCTTGTCGCCGGTCCACGCGGTCTGGAAGACGGCGGCACGGATCACTCTGCTCATCGGGACCTCCGGTCGCTCGGTGTGCAGCGAGAGTAGGAAGTCCGGAAGGCCGCTTTGAGTTGCACCGTGTCACGTCTGCGGGCGTGCGGCGTTCCACACTGTCACCGTTGCGCGGGCCCATGTTTCACCGCCGTTTTTCCAGGTCGTCCCAGGTTTCACAGGTGTTGCGCGGCCGGGGTCCCGTACGCGGGTCAGCCCTGCTGCGCGTCGTGCGCGAGGAGCGCGATGTGCACGGACGCGGCCTGCTCGAAGTCGTCGAGGTCGACGCCGAGGCGGGTCTCTATCGCCTCCAGGCGGCGGTACAGGGCGGGCCTGCTGACGTGGTGGAGCTGCGCGGTGCGGGACTTGTTGCGGCCGCTCGCGAGGTAGGTCCGCAGTACGGGCAGCAGGTCCTGCTCGGCGTGGCGGTCGCCGCACAACAGGCCGTCCAGCTCCCGCTCGGCGAAGGCCTGGACGTACGGGTCGTCCCGCAGCAGGCGGACCAGCCCGCGCAGGTGCACGTCCCGCAGCCGTACGACGACGGGCAGGTCGAGCCCGGCTGCCGACTGGGCCACGGCGTCGGCCACGTGCTGGGCCTCGCGCAGTCCGGCGGGCACGTCCTCCCAGGCGGTGCGGGCGTCCGCGGCGGCCACGACCGTGTTCCCCGCCCCCGACTCCGAGCGCAGCCGGGTCGCGAAGTGCGCGGTCAGCGCCTCCGCGTCCTGGTCCCGGGCGAGGCTCAGCAGGACGGCGGTGGCCCCTTCGGCGAGTTCGGCGACGAGCCCTGGCAGGCCCACCATGCGCAGCACGCGGTCGAGTCCGGCGGGGTCGCCGTCCCGTACGACGAGAGGGACGAACGTACGGCGGTTGACGGGGAGTCCGGCCGCTCTGGCCCTGGGGAGGAGCTGTCTCGCGGGGACGATCCCGGAGATCAGGTCGGTGAGCAGGCTCTGCGCGGACTCCTCCTCCCAGGAGTGCGCCGAGCCGCCGAGCATGCGGTGCAGTACGAGGGCCTCGGCGGCGCGGTCGGCGAGCAGCCGCCCGGTGGCCGTGTCGCCGCGGTAGCCGCACAGCACGATCCGCCCCCAGCGCTCCCCGCGCCCGCCGAGTTCGGCGCGCACCCAGCCGTCGCCCTCGTTCCCGCCGGCCTGCCGGGCGATGCGCTCCCAGTCGCGCAGCACGTCGTCGACCGCCGACCGCTCCCCCGCCGTGGCGAGCACACGGTGGGCGAGGTTGGTGACGACGACGGGACATCCCGCGTGCTGCGCGACCTCGTCGAGGAGGTGTTGCAGCGGGGCGCCCGCGGTGATGAGTCCCGTCAGCGCCGTCCGTACGGCCTCCGACAGGCTCACGGCCGCGAACTTCCGCCGCACCAGCCGCGACTGGACCTCCTCGGTCAGTTCGGCGAAGGGGAAGGGCCGGTGCAGCACCACCATGGGCAGCCCGCACCGTTCGGCCGCCCGGCGCATCACGTCGGGCGGTGACGGGAAGGCCCGGCCGAGTCCGAGGACGACGGCCGCGGCCTCCGCGCGGTGCAGGGAGCGGATGTACTCGGCCTGCGCCTCCGTGTCACCGGCGAGCAGCACCCCGGTGGTGAGCACCATCTCGCCGCCGCTGAGCATCACACCGACGTCGGCGGCCTCGGCGACGTGGACCCAGCGCACCAGCCGGTCGAGATGGCTCGCCCCGGCCACCACCTCGGGCTCTCCGGCGAGGACCCGGTCCAGGGTGAGGACCTGGCGTACCGACAGGGCGGGTTCCGGGGCGATGGTGGTCATGGCGCGTTCCCCTTGCTCAGGAAATGACCGGGTATGACCGTGCACTACCGGGCATGACCGGGTGTTACAAGAGCGTGCTGAGGGCGCTCTCCAGGATCTCCGCGCCCTCCTCCGCCTCGGCGACGGTGAGCGACAGGGGCGGGGCGATGCGCAGCACGCTGGTGTTGTGGCCGCCACCCTTGCCGATCAGCAGGCCTCCCGCCCGGGCGGCCTCCAGCACGGCGGCCGCCGCGTCCGGGTCGGCCTCGTCCGTGCCGGGCCTGTTGAGCTCGATGCCGATCATGAGCCCCCGGCCGCGTACCTCGCGTACGGCCGGAACCTGGGCGGCGATGGCCCGCAGCCGCTCGATCAGCAGCCCGCCGACGCGCCGGGCGTTGCCCTGGAGGTCGTGCTCCAGCAGGTAGGTCAGGTTGGCGAGGCCCGCGGCCATCGTGATCTGGGTGCCGCCGAAGGTCGAGATCGAGTTGCTGTCGAGGCAGTTCATGATCTCGGCGCGGGCGACGACACCGCCGATGGACGTGCCGTTGCCGATGCCCTTGGCGAAGGTGAGGATGTCCGGCGGCCCGTTCTGGCCGTGGGCCTGCCAGCCCCAGAAGTTGTCGCCGGTGCGGCCCCAGCCGGTCTGCACCTCGTCGGCGATCCACAGGATGCCCTGAGTCTGGAGCACCTCGCGGAAGGCGGCGTACAGGCCGTCGGGCGGCGCGGTGAAGCCGCCGACGCCCTGGATGGGTTCGGCGATGAGAGCGGCGGGCGCGCGGGTGTGACCGAGGAGGTCCCTGAGGTCCTCGACGCAGGCCGCGATGAACTCGGCGTCGCTCAGGTCGGCGAACGGGCCGCGGGTGCGGACGCCGCCGTGGACGTACAGCGTCTGGAGCGGGGACAGGGAGGTCGGGGACCAGCCCTTGTTGCCGGTGATGCCGACCGCGCTGAACGAGCGGCCGTGGTAGCTGTTGCGCATCGCCAGGATCTGGTTGCTGCGGCGGTACGTCGTGGCCAGCAGCAGCGCGGTGTCGTTGGCCTCGGTTCCGGAGGTGGTGAAGAAGACCCGCGCGTCCGGGATGCCGGACAACTTCGCGATGCGCTCGGCGAGTTCGACCATCGGCCGGTTGAGGTAGAGCGTGGACGAGTGGATGATCCGCCCGGCCTGGTCGCTGACCGCCTTGGTGACCTCGGGCAGCGCGTGCGCGGTCATGGTGGTGAGGATGCCGCCGAAGAAGTCGAGGTACTTGTTGCCCTCAGCGTCCCAGACGTGGCGGCCCTCGCCATGGGTGATCTCGACGGGGTCCGCGTAGTAGAGGGCGAGCCAGTCGGGCATCACGGCCTTGTGCCGGCCCAGCAGTTCACTCGTCACGGTTGCACCAGTCCTTCGTAGGCGTCGGGTCGACGATCACGGTAGAACGCCCACTGCTGTCGTACGTCCTCGATCAGGTCGAAGTCGAGATCCCGTACGACGAGTTCCTCGTCCTTGTCGCTCGCGGTGTCCCCGACGAACTGTCCGCGGGGGTCGACGAAGTAGCTCGTCCCGTAGAAGTCGTTGTCCCCGTATTCCTCCTGGCCCACACGGTTGATCGCCGCGATGAAGTACTCGTTGGCGACAGCCGCCGCGGGCTGCTCCAGCTGCCACAGGTGGGAGGACAGGCCCCGGTGGGTGGCGGACGGGTTGTAGACGAGCTGGGCGCCGTTCAGACCGAGCTGACGCCAGCCCTCCGGGAAGTGGCGGTCGTAGCAGATGTACACGCCGACCTTGCCGACGGCCGTGTCGAAGACGGGCCAGCCCAGGTTCCCCGGTTTGAAGTAGTACTTCTCCCAGAAGCCCTTGACCTGCGGGATGTGGTGCTTGCGGTACTTGCCGAGGTAGGTGCCGTCGGAGTCGATCACGGCCGCGGTGTTGTAGTAGAAGCCGGACTGCTCGACCTCGAAGACCGGGACGACGATCACCATGCCTGTTTCGCGGGCGAGCTCCCGCATACGACGGACGGTCGGTCCGTCGGGCACGGGCTCGGCCCAGGCGTAGTGCTCGGGCTCCTGGACCTGGCAGAAGTAGGGGGCGTTGAAGACTTCCTGGAACCCGATGATTTTCGCGCCCTGCCGGGCCGCCTCGCGGGCGTGCTCGATGTGCTTGGCGACCATGGACTCGGTGTCACCGGTCCAGGTCGCCTGGACCAGAGCGGCGCGTACGACGTTGGCCATTGGCAGCTGCTCCTTCGGCGGGGACGTCAGAGAGCCTCTACGCCCGTAGACGCAGGCCGTAGAGGCTGAACGTAAGCCTCCCCGCGTACCTGGGCAAGACCATCGCCGTTAACCGGACGAGTCGATCTTGTTTCGCACCCCTCCGGGTGACCGCCCCGTGCACGCCCCGCGCCGTGTCAGGCGGCGAAACCCGCGACCCGGAGGGCGTGCACGAGGTCCCAGTAGCGCTCGTCCGACACGCGTCGCGCGGCCTGAAGGAGCAGGGGACCGACGCGCTGCGGGTCGGCCTCCGCGCTCCGGGCGGCTTCTTCCGGCGTACGGATGCGCACGTACGCGTCCAGGAGCGCCCGTACCTCCCGGTCGCGCCCCTCGCGGGCGAGGGCGAGGACGGCGGTACCGATCTCGACGGCCGGGCGGGCCACGCCCTGCCGCAGCATCTGCTCCCCGTCGGCGGTGCGCCCCGCCGCGGCCAGCGCGTCCGCCGCCGCGACCAGCTTGCCGGCGGGCAGTGATGCGGCCTCCCACAGGAGGGTGGCCCAGTCGGCGCCGAGGCCCGCGCGGTGCAGTTCGGCGGCGAGCAGCGGGTAGCGGGCGGCGGGCCAGTGGGCGGCCTCGACGAGCAGGGCGTGCGCCTCGCCGCTGCGCTGGTCGCGCCGCAGGGCGAGCAGCCTCTCGACGGTTGTGGTGACCTCCTGGCGCTCCTCGTCGTCGAGCGGCTGTCGGCGCTTCGGCTGGGGCTGCGCGGCGCCCGCCGTGTCGGCCGCGCCGGCGAAACGGGCGCCTCGGGGCGAACGGGTCCTGGGGG
>NZ_VJZC01000458.1 GCF_009377185.1 Streptomyces spongiae | reverse complement strand
GTTCCGGCCTCCTCCCGTGTTCCAGCGACCCCCGTGGCGGGTACGAAGCCTGTGCCCGCCATGTACATGCCCCGCTCGCAACGCGGCGGCGACCACCGGGCCCCCAGCTCTCCCGTGCACAACCATTTCCTGACACTGTGTCAGTTCAGTAATCTGACACTGCGTCAGTTAATTGGCTGTCACACAGGAGCGGGGCGGACCGATGCTTGGATCAACCCACGGCACCCTCACCACCGACTCCCGCCGGGCCCGGGTCATCGCCTGCGGCGAGCAACCCTCACCCGTCGTGCACGGCAGGCCCGCCGCGACCGACGACCTCGACGTCAGCGGGCGCCCGCTGTACGCCGACGTCCCCGATCTCGACCGCTTCTTCCGCCCCGAGTCCGTGGCCGTGGTCGGCGCCTCGGACACCGAGGGGCGGCCGAACACCGGTATCACGCGCCAACTGCTCGCCTGGGCCGAACGGGTCGGCGCCCGGCTGCACCCGGTGCACCCCACACGCCGGTCCGTCTTCGGCATCCCCTGCGCTCCTTCCGTCCTCCACCTGCCCGAGCAGGTGGACCTCGCCGTACTGCTGGTCGCCGACCCCGTTCCCGTGATCGAGGAACTCGCCGGGACCAAGGTGAAGTTCGCGGTCGCCTTCGCCTCCGGGTTCGCGGAGACGGGTGCGGAGGGCGCGGCCGCGCAGGAGCGGCTGGCCGCCGCCGTCGCGCGCTCGGGACTGCGGTTGCTGGGCCCGAACACCAACCTCAACGCCTTCGAGCGGTTCCGGGACGACCTGGACGGGCCGGCCATCGCGCTCATCACGCAGTCCGGCCACCAGGGCCGCCCCGTCTTCGCCCTCCAGGAACTCGGCATCCGCCTCTCGCACTGGGCGCCCACCGGCAACGAGGCCGACCTGGAGACCGCCGACTTCATCTCCTACTTCGCCGAGCAGCCCGAGGTGGGCGCCATCGCCGCCTATGTGGAGGGCCTGAAGGACGGCCGCGCCTTTCTGCTCGCCGCCGACAGGGCGGCCCGGCGCGGGGTGCCCGTCGTCGCCGTCAAGGTCGGCCGTACCGAGACCGGCGCCCGCACCGCCGCATCGCACACCGGCAAGCTGACCGGTGCCGACGCGGTGGTGGACGCGGCCATGCGGCAGTTCGGCGTGATACGGGTGGACGGGCTCGACGAACTCCAGGACACCGCGGCCCTGTTGGCGCGGGCGCGCCGCCGGCCGGACACCGGGGACGGCAGGTCTCGGACCGCCGACCGGACCGCCGACCGGACCGCTGGCCGAACCGCCGACCGGATCGCCGACCGAACCGCCGACGGGGTCGTCGTCTATTCGATCTCGGGCGGCACGGGCGCGCACTTCGCCGATCTGGCGACCGAGGCGGGCCTCCACCTCCCCGTGCTGTCGGAGGACAAGCAGGCCGAGCTGCACGAGTGGATACCCGAGTACCTGAACGTGGCCAACCCCGTCGACAACGGCGGGCACCCGGTGGGCGACTGGCGCGGGCGGAAGATCATCGACGCGATCCTCGACGACCCGGACGTGGGAGTGCTGATCTGTCCCATCACCGGGCCCTTCCCCCCGATGAGCGACAAGCTCGCGCAGGACCTCGTGGACGCGGCGGAGCAGACGGACAAGCTGGTGTGCGTGGTGTGGGGCTCGCCGGTGGGCACCGAGTCCGCGTACCGGGAGACGCTGCTCGGCTCGTCCCGGGTGGCGACCTTCCGTACCTTCGCCAACTGCATCACGGCCGTCCGCGCCCACCTCGACCACCAGCGGTTCACCGCCGGGTACCGCTCCCCCTTCGACGAGGCGCCCCGCACCCCGTCGCCCTCCTTCCGCAAGGCCCAGGCGCTGATGCGGCCGGGACAGCAGCTGAGCGAGCACGCGGCGAAGCAGCTGCTGCGGGCGTACGGGATCCGTGTCCCGCGCGAGCAGTTGGTGACCAGCGCCGCCGCGGCCGTGCGTGCGGCGAGCCTGGTCGGCTACCCGGTGGTGATGAAGGCGTCCGGCGCGCGGATCGCGCACAAGACGGAGCTCGGACTGGTGAAGATCGGGCTGACCTCGGCCAGTCAGGTCCGCGACGCCTATCGCGAGCTCACCGACATCGCGCGCTACGAGGGCATCTCGCTCGACGGGGTGCTGGTGTGCCAGATGGTCGAGCGGGGCGTGGAGATGGTCGTGGGTGTCACGCACGACCGGCTCTTCGGGCCCACGGTGACGGTCGGGCTCGGCGGAGTGCTGGTGGAGGTCCTGCGCGACTCCGCCGTACGCGTACCCCCCTTCGGCGAGGACCAGGCCCACGCCATGCTCACCGAACTGCGCGGGCGGGCTCTGCTGGACGGGGTGCGCGGGGCTCCCCCGGCCGACGTGGACGCCCTCGTCGAGGTCGTGCTCCGCGTGCAGCGCATGGCGCTGGAGCTCGGGGACGACATCGCCGAGCTGGACATCAACCCGCTGATGGTGCTCCCCCGCGGGCAGGGCGCCGTGGCGCTGGACGCGCTGGCGGTGTGCCGCTGAGCGCGACCTTCCGACCAGGAATTTCGTCACTCCCCGCATCCAACGGAGTCCCCACATGCCCGATTCCCCCCTTGTTCCTCCTGAAAAATCCCGTGACTCATTGATACTGCACGCCACTGACAACGCCGTCTCGTGGATCACCCTCAACCGCCCCGAGGCGATGAACGCGATCACCCCCGACCAGCGGGAACGGATCATCCAGCTGCTGACGGAGGCATCCGCGGACCCGACCGTACGGGCCGTCGTCATCACCGCCACGGGCCGCGGCTTCTGCGCGGGCGCGGACCTGCGCGGGACCTCAGCCCAGCCCGGCGAGCGCGTGGCCGGCGATGTCGCCCGCACCATCCGGCTCGGCGCCCAGCGCCTGATCGCCGCCGTGCTCGACTGCGAGAAGCCGGTGATCGCGGCGGTGAACGGCACGGCGGCCGGGATCGGAGCGCACCTGGCGTTCGCGTGCGACCTGGTGCTGGCGGCCGAACCGGCGCGTTTCATCGAGGTGTTCGTACGGCGCGGCCTCGTGCCGGACGGCGGCGGCGCGTACCTCCTCCCCCGCCTGATCGGGCCCCGGCGGGCGAAGGAGCTGATGTTCTTCGGCGACGCCCTGTCGGCGGCGGACGCGGAACGGCTCGGGCTGGTCAACCGCGTGGTTCCGCCGGAGGAGTTGGAGAAGACGGCCCGCGAGTGGGCCGAACGCCTCGCCACCGGCCCCACCCGCGCCCTCGCCCTGACCAAGCAGCTCGTGAACGCGTCCCTCGACACCGACCGCGCCACCGCCTTCGCCGCCGAGGCCGCCGCCCAGGAGATCAACATGACGACGGCCGACGCGAACGAGGGTGTGGCGAGCTTCGTGGAGCGTCGTACACCGCGGTACGAGGGGCGCTGACCCGGCTCTTCACTTCTGACGACCCGTCAGGTTCAATGGCGGTGTGATGGGAAGCGCAGGGATGGCGGCCGCCGCCGTCCGGTACCTGAGGTCAGCGGAGGCTCGCACGGCTGCCGTGGAGCCCGTCGAAGCGCTGCCGCGCCCCGAGTTGCGGTGCGTCGGGGAGGACGAGCGGGCGCCGGTCGACCAGGCGGAGTTCCGGCGAGTGCTGGGGAACTTCGCGACGGGGGTGACCGTCATCACCGCCCCCGCGGCCAAGGACGACGGCCTGGCCGCCCCCGCAGGCTTCGCCTGCCAGTCCTTCTCCTCCCTCTCCCTCGATCCGCCGCTGGTCGCGTTCATGGTCGGCCGTACGTCGACGACCTGGCCGCGCCTCGCCCGCGCGGGCGTCTTCTGCGTGAACGTGCTGGCCGCCGATCAGGGCGGGTTGTGCCGTGGGTTCGCGGTGAGCGGGGCCGACAAGTTCGCCGGGGTCGCGTACGACGCGGCACCCGCCACGGGTTCGCCACGTCTCACCGGCGCCGCCGCCTGGATCGACTGCGCGATCCACGCCGTACACACCGGCGGGGACCACCTGATCGTGGTGGGCCGGGTGGCGGCTCTGGGCACGAGCCTCGAGGACAGCGCACCTCTGCTGTTCCACCGGGGCCGGTTCGGCGAGCTCAGTCCCTGAGGCCGGGCCTCGGCACCACCACCCGGGCCGGTCTCAGGCCACCGCCACCCGCCCCACCGGTCTCCGCCGGATCACCAGGGACATCAGCGCGGCCACCGCGCACAGCGCGCCCGAGGCGTACCAGACGACGTCGTACGAGCCGAAGGTGTCCCGGGCGACGCCGCCGAGGAAGGCGACGAGGGCGGCGCCGACCTGGTGGGAGGCGAGGACCCAGCCGAAGACGATGGCGCTGTCGTCGCCGTACTGCTCGCGGCACAGCGCGAGGGTCGGCGGGACCGTGGCGACCCAGTCGAGGCCGTAGAAGACGATGAAGAAGACCATCGGCAGCTGGACGCTCGGGGCCAGCAGCATGGGCAGGAAGAGGAGCGAGACGCCGCGGAAGGCGTAGTAGATCGCGAGCAGTCGGCGGGGTTCGAAGCGGTCGGTGAACCAGCCGGAGGCGATGGTGCCGAGGACGTCGAAGACCCCGATGACCGCCAGCAGTGAGGCCGCCGCCGTGATGGGCATGCCGTGGTCGTGGGAGGCGGGGATGAAGTGGGTCTGGATCAGACCGTTGGTGGAGGCGCCGCAGATCGCGAAGGTGCCCGCCAGCAGCCAGAACGGGCCGGTGCGCATCGCCGAGAAGAGGACGGTCACCGCGCGGCGGGCGGCCCCCGGTACGGGCGCGGGCTTCTCGACGAACTCCTTCGCCCCGTACGGCTTCAGGCCCACGTCGGCGGGGTGGTCCCGCAGCAGCAGCCAGACGAAGGGGACGACGACGAGGGCGGCGAGGGCCACCGTGACGGCGGCGGGGCGCCAGTCGTACTCCTCGACGATCCAGGACAGCAGCGGCAGGAAGACCAACTGGCCGGAGGCGGAGGCCGCGGTGAGGATGCCGGTGACCAGGCCGCGCCGCTCGGTGAACCAGCGGTTGGTGACCGTGGCGGCGAAGGCCAGCGCCATCGAGCCCGCGCCCACGCCCACCAACAGGCCCCAGCACAGCATGAGTTGCCAGGCCGCGGTCATCCACACGGTGGCGCCCGAGCCGACGGCGATCACCGTCAGCGCGACCGCGACCACCCGTCGGATGCCGAACCGGTCCATCAGCGCGGCGGCGAACGGGGCCGTCAGCCCGTAGAGCGCCAGGTTGATCGAGACGGCCGCGCCGATCGTGCCGCGCGACCAGTCGAACTCCTGGTGCAGGGGGTCGATGAGCAGGCCGGGCAGGGAGCGGAAGGCCGCGGCACCGGTGATCGTCACGAAGGTCACGGCCGCGACGAACCAGGCACGGTGGAAACGGCTACGCGACGGCCGGGTGGGCAGGCTTCTCTCGGGGGCGGCGGTGGTCTCGGTTGTCTGCGTCACGTCATAGAGCTTGCGTCCTGCGGCGACGCCCATCGAGTGGCCGGAAAGCCAGCATTCGCTAGGATCAGGCCATGAGTAGTGGCGGCAGTAGCGGCAGTGGCAGCAGTAGCGGCAATGACAGCAGCGCACGGGGGTTCCGTCCGCACCGGGTCGTCGTTCTGGCCCTCGACGGACTGCTGCCCTTCGAACTCGGCATCCCGCACCGCATCTTCGGCCGTCCCAAGGACGCGGCACGGCGACACCTGTACGAGGTCGTGACCTGCTCGGTCCGGCCGCCCGGCCCGGTACGGACGGACGCCGACTTCGCCATCCAGGTCGAGCACGGGCCCGAGGCGCTGGCCACCGCCGACACGGTCGTCGTCCCGGCGTCGTACGAGCTCGGACCCGTCTTCGAGCAGGGGGTGCTGACCGACGAGCTGGCCGCCGCCCTCGCCCATGTCAGGCCCGGCACCCGGTTCGCCTCCATCTGCACCGGCGTGTACGTCCTCGCCGCCGCCGGCCTCCTCGACGGTCGTCCCGCCACCACGCACTGGGCCGACGCCGAGCGCCTGCAGCGGCTGTTCCCCCGGATCGAGGTCGACCCCGACGTGCTGTTCATCGACGACGGCGATGTGCTGACCTCCGCGGGCGTCGCGGCCGGTATCGACCTGTGCCTGCACATCGTGCGCCGCGACCACGGCGCGGCCGTCGCCAACGACGTGGCCCGGCGCACGGTCGTACCGCCGCACCGTGACGGCGGGCAGGCGCAGTACATCGAGCGGCCGGTCCCGGACCCGCAGTCGGCGACCACGACCAGCGCCCGTGCCTGGGCACTGGGCCGTCTGCACGAGCCGATCCAGCTCCGGGACATGGCCGCGCGGGAGTCCATGTCGGTGCGTACGTTCACCCGCCGCTTCCGGGAGGAAACCGGCGTCAGCCCCGGCCAATGGCTCACCCAGCAGCGCGTCGAGCGCGCCCGCCATCTGCTGGAGTCCAGCGACCTGTCCATCGACCAGGTGGCCCACGACGCCGGTTTCGGCACGGCCCAGTCGATGCGGCAGCATCTGCAGGCGGCGCTAGGAGTCACTCCGACCGCGTATCGACGGACGTTCCGCGCCGGGGGCGGGCGCGATCGGGCTGTCGGCGGCGAGGACGACTGGGCCGTCGGGAGCGGGGACGACTGGGCCGTCGGGAGCCGGGACGACTGGGCCGTCGGGAGCCGGGACGGTCGGGCCGTCGGGAGCCGGGACGGTCGGGCCGTCGGGAGCCGGGACGGTCGGGCCGTCCGCAGCGAGAACGACCGCGCCGTCCGCAGCGAGAACGGTCGCCTCGTCGGCAGCGGGCACGACCGGGGCGTCGGGAGCGGGCACGACAGCGCCGTCCGCAGCGAGAACGGTCGCCTCGTCGGCAGCGGACACGACCGGGGCGTCGGGAGCGGGCACGACAGCGCCGTCCGCAGCGAGAACGGTCGCCTCGTCGGCAGCGGGCACGACCGGGGCGTCGGCAGTGAGAACGGCTGGGCTGTCGGCAGTGAGAACGGCCGGGTCGGCAGCGGGAGTTGAGCGTGTGGCGGAGACCCTCTCGAGTCTGCGCTCCCCCAGTGCGCCGATCGCCGTGAGGACGAGCGTGAGGACGACGCCCGCGAGGATCGCCGTGGACGGCGCGACGAAGTTCAGCAGGGCACCCGCGAGGGAGCCCGTCGCCGCGTAACCCGCTCCCGCCGCCGCGTACATCACCGAGTAACCGGCGGCCAGGGCGCTCGACGGGAGCGCCTCGCCCAGGGAGAGGTTGCGGGTGATCAACGCGGCCGACTGGAGGACGCCGGCGAGGACGAGCGCGACGGCGATCCACGCCGTGTGGGGTATGAGGGCGACCAGCGTCACGCACACCGAGATGCCGCACATCAGCACCACGCTCCGGGTACGCAACCGGCCCGGCCAGGAGCGCAGGCCGTACAGGAACGCGCCCACCGCCGAAGCCAGGGCGAACGCGGTGAGCAGCGGTCCCGACCAGCCGACACCCGTGCCGCGCTGTTCCAGAAGTGCGGGCAGCATGAGTTCGGCCAGGCCGAGGACGCAGAGGGAGGCCGCGCCCGTGACGTACACCGGCCAGGCCCGGGCCAGGAGGCGGAGCATCGACGTGCCCTCGCCGTCCGCCCCGTCCGCGTCCCAGCCCGCGGGCAGCAGCCACAGGCCCGGGACGGACGAGGCCATGAGGGCGGCGGCGAGCAGCAGCGGGACCCAGGGGGCGACGCCCAGCGCCAGGCCGGTGACCGCGGCCGGGGACACCGCCCATACACCGGACATCAGCATCGACTCCAGGGACAGGGCCTGGGTCACCGCCCGTTTCGGGACGATGCCGGTCAGCAGGGCGCGCAGGCCTCCGGCGGATGCCGCGGGGGCGGCGCCCGCGAGGAAGGCGAACGCGGCGAGTACCGCCGGGTGGGCGGTCGGTAACAGGCCGAGGCCCGCGAAGCCGGCCGCGCCCGCGGTGAGGCCGGCGGCTAGGTGGGGGCGGGCTCGCTCCGGGCGTGTGCGCATGCCCAGGAGGGGGGCGCCGAGGATCTCGCCTATGACGTACGCCGCCGCGAGGGCCGCGCCCAGGGTGTAGCCGCCTGGGCGTTCGCGGACGAGGAAGACCAGGGCGAGGGGGGCCATCGCTACGGGCATGCGGGCGGCGACGGACACGATGGCCCAGGTCAGGACCTGTTTGGAGGCGACGTCTCGGTAGGTCATGGCTCGACGGTAGGCGACGGCACTGACAGCGCCCCAGGGCTTTTCCTGTCTCTTAT
>NZ_VJZC01000457.1 GCF_009377185.1 Streptomyces spongiae | reverse complement strand
CCTCAACCCCCACCCCGCGGCGCGGCCCGCAGGTTGAGCGTCACGCACAACCCGCCGCCGGGCGCGTCGTGCAGCGCGACGGTTCCGCCGTCGTCGGACACCAGTTGTCGGACGACGGCGAGACCGAGGCCGGAGCCGGTCCGTCCGGTGAGGCCCTGGCCGCGCCAGAAGCGGTCGAAGGCGCGGGACTTCTCGGTCTCCGACATGCCGGGACCCTCGTCCAGCACCGACAGCACCACCTCGTCGCCCCGGGCTTCGACCTCGACGGTGATCGTCCCGCCGTCCGGTGAGACCTCCAGGGCGTTCGACAGCACGTTGTCCAGGACCTGGTCCAGGTGGCCTGGGGTGGCCAGCACAAGCAGCCGGCCGTCGGCACTCCCCCTGAGCGTGACGGTGACTCCGCGCTCGTCGGCGGCCGGCCTCCACACCGCGAACCGTTCCTCGATCACGTCCCGGAGGGGGAGCGGCTCCGCGGCCGTCACCTTGGCCTCCGCCCGCGCCAGCACCAGCAGGTCGTTGACCAGTCGGCTCATCCGCACCACCTCGGCCGTCGCCTGCTCGACGTCCTCCCTGACGTACTCGTCGTCGACGCCGTCCGCGATGTTGTCCAGGGAGAGCCGCAGGGCCGTGAGAGGGGTGCGGAGCTGGTGGGACGCGTCCGCGACGAAGATCCGCTGTGCCGCTATCAGGGTGTCGAGGCGTTCCGCGCCCTGGTTGAGCGTGCGCGCCAGGGTCTGTGTCTCCTGGGGGCCCGTCACGGGGGAACGGGCCGTCAGGTCACCGTCGCTGAACTTGCTCGCCATGTCGTTGAGCTGTCGCAGCGGCCGGGTCAGCCGGCGGGCCACCCCGGCGCCGATCACGGCGGCCACGGCCAGGACGAGCACCGCGAGGATCGCCCGGAAGCCCCAGATCAGCCACAGCCGGTTCGTCATCTCCTGGGTCGAGTACACGATCCGTACGGCGCCGACGACCGGCCCCTCGTCGCCGTCTGACGCCGTCTCCCTCTCGTGAGCGGGGACCGTGATCACCAGGTTCTTGCCCCAGATGAAGCGGGAGCCCCAGTCGGTCGTGGAGTCGCCCTTCTCCAGGGCGTTGGTCAGGGCGGCGTCCCCGGCGGGGCGCGGCAGGTCGGGCGCGCAGTCGTCGGTGGGGGTCACCTGGACCGTGCCTTCGAACGCGGAGGCCATCTCGCCCAGGGCCCTGCACGCATCGGCGTTCCCGGCGCCCAGCAGCCGCGCCATGGTGGTGGCCTCGCGCTCGACGGAGGCCCCGGTGTCGCCGCGCAGCTGGTCGGTGAGCGTGAAGGCCACGGGGACGGTGAACAGGGCGATGGCGACCGCGACGAGCAGGACGTAACTGCGGATGAGCTGACGGATCATGACGTGCTTCCGGCACCCTGTCCGGAGGAGTTCTGCCCGGGGGAGCCGGCTCCGGCCTCGTTCACGATCAGCCGGAACCCGACACCTCGTACCGCCTCGATGGTGATCGCGCCCGCCAGCTTCCGCCGCAGCGCGGCCACATGGACGTCGAGTGTCTTCGTCGGCCCGAACCAGTTCGCGTCCCAGACCGCCTCCATGATCTGCTCGCGCGACATCAGCGCACCCGGCTCCTCGGTGAGGAAGGCGAGCAGGTCGTACTCCTTGGGGGCGAGGGCGACCTCCTCGCCGTCGAGGTGGACGCGCGCGGCCTTGCGGTCGACGGTCAGGCGGGGCCCGTACCGGTCGGGGCCGACGGGGGACGCTTCGGAGCGGGGTGGCTGCGCGCGCCGCATGACCGCCCGGATGCGGGCGATGACCTCGCGGACACCGAACGGCTTGGACACGTAGTCGTCGGCGCCCAGTTCGAGCCCGACCACCCGGTCCGTCTCGTCGCTGCGGGCGCTGATCACGATGATCGGTACGTCGCCGCGGGCGCGGAGGGCCTTGCAGACGTCGAGGCCGTCGGTGTCGGGCAGGCCGAGGTCCAGGAGTACGACGTCGTAGGGGCTCTCGTGGGCCAGGGCCGCCGCGCCCGTGGACACCCACTCCACTTCGAAGCCGTATCGCAGCAGGCCGCGCCGGAGCGACTGGGCGACCGGCTCGTCGTCTTCCACCAGAAGTACGCGCACGGGACGAACACTAATGCTTGAAAGTTGTGCCTCATCGGTGGTGCTTCATCGGTCATCGGGGCCCTGGGTGTGACTCGGGGCACTTTTTCGAGTGGCGGGCACGGTCCTGGGCAGGTACCGGTCCGGAGCGGCCGGAGCTCTCCGAGTGAAACGGCGGACGCGGGACGCGGACGCCGGGAGAAAACCGGGGTGATCGCAGAGTGAGCGGGACATCTCACCATGCGATACCCAGGAGGGGATGTTCGGCCGCTCGATAGACTGAGCCGACCGCAGATACGTGTGTATGTGCGGACCGATACGGACTGAGCGAGGAGCGCACGTGGGCCTTGTCGTGCAGAAGTACGGAGGCTCCTCCGTAGCCGATGCCGAGGGCATCAAGCGCGTCGCCAAGCGAATCGTGGAAGCGAAGAAGAACGGCCACCAGGTGGTCGTGGTCGTTTCCGCGATGGGCGACACGACGGACGAGCTGATCGATCTCGCCGAGCAGGTATCCCCGATGCCGGCCGGGCGTGAGTTCGACATGCTGCTGACCGCCGGAGAGCGGATCTCCATGGCCCTGCTGGCCATGGCGATCAAAAAGCTGGGCCACGAGGCCCAGTCCTTCACCGGCAGCCAGGCAGGCGTCATCACCGACTCGGTCCACAACAAAGCCCGGATCATCGACGTCACGCCGGGCCGTATCCGGACCGCGCTGGACGAGGGCAACATCGCGATCGTCGCCGGGTTCCAGGGCGTCAGCCAGGACAAGAAGGACATCACGACCCTCGGCCGTGGTGGCTCGGACACGACCGCCGTCGCGCTGGCCGCCGCTCTCGACGCCGAGGTCTGTGAGATCTACACGGACGTCGACGGTGTGTTCACCGCCGACCCGCGGGTCGTGAAGAAGGCCCAGAAGATCGACTGGATCTCCTTCGAGGACATGCTGGAGCTGGCGGCTTCCGGCTCCAAGGTGCTGCTCCACCGCTGTGTGGAGTACGCCCGCCGCTACAACATCCCGATCCACGTACGCTCGTCCTTCAGCGGACTGCAGGGCACGTGGGTCAGCAGTGAGCCACCCGTTCGAAAGACGCAGCAGCAAGGGGAACAGAAGGTGGAGCAGGCCATCATCTCCGGTGTCGCCCACGACACCTCCGAGGCCAAGGTCACGGTCGTCGGTGTGCCGGACAAGCCGGGCGAGGCCGCCGCGATCTTCCGCGCCATCGCCAACGCCGAGCTCAACATCGACATGGTCGTGCAGAACGTGTCGGCCGCGTCGACGGGCCTGACGGACATCTCCTTCACGTTGCCGAAGACCGACGGCCACAAGGCGATCGACTCCCTGGAGCGGGCGAAGAGCACGATCGGCTTCGACTCGCTGCGCTACGACGACCAGATCGGCAAGATCTCCCTGGTCGGCGCCGGTATGAAGACCAACCCGGGCGTCACGGCCTCCTTCTTCGAGGCGCTGTCCGACGCCGGCGTGAACATCGAGCTGATCTCGACCTCCGAGATCCGTATCTCGGTGGTCACCCGCGCCGACGACGTCCCCGAGGCCGTGCGCGCCGTGCACAGCGCCTTCGGGCTCGACTCGGAGAGCGACGAGGCCGTCGTCTACGGAGGCACCGGCCGCTGATGACCGATGTCGCCGGGCGCACCGCTCGGAATGCCGTGCGCACCGGCAGGCCGACGCTCGCGGTCGTGGGAGCGACCGGAGCCGTCGGCTCGGTCATGCTCCAGATCCTTTCCCAGCACGCGGACATCTGGGGTGAGATCCGCCTGATCGCCTCGCCGCGCTCCGCCGGCCGCAAGCTGGCCGTGCGCGGTGAGGAGGTCGAGGTGGTGGCGCTGACGGAGGAGGCCTTCGACGGGGTCGACGTCGCCATGTTCGACGTACCCGACGAGGTCTCCGCACGGTGGGCGCCGATCGCCGTGGCCAAGGGCGCGGTCGTCGTGGACAACTCGGGCGCCTTCCGGATGGACCCGGACGTGCCGCTGGTGGTGCCCGAGGTCAACCCGCACGCCGTGCGCGTGCGCCGCCGCGGAATCATCGCGAACCCGAACTGCACCACCTTGTCGATGATCGTCGCGCTGGGCGCGCTGCACGCCGAGTTCGGGCTGCGCGAGCTGGTGGTGTCGTCGTACCAGGCGGTCAGCGGTGCGGGGCGCTCGGGCGTCGACACGCTACGACGGCAGTTGTCGCTGGTCGCCGGTACGGAGCTGGGGACGCACCCCGGTGACGTACGGCGGGCCGTGGGCGACGACACCGGTCCCTTCCCGGAGCCGGTCGCGCTCAACGTCGTCCCCTGGGCCGGTTCGCTCCGCGAGGACGGCTGGTCCTCGGAGGAGATGAAGGTACGGGACGAGTCCCGCAAGATCCTCGGGCTGCCGACGCTTCCGGTCGCTGTGACGTGCGTGCGGGTGCCGGTGGTCACGACCCACTCGCTCACCGTCCACGCCCGCTTCGAGGGCGAGGTCACCGTCGACAAGGCGCGTGAGATCCTCGCCACAGCCCCCGGCGTCGTCCTCTTCGACGACCCGGCCGCCGGCGAGTTCCCCACCCCCGCCGACGCCGTGGGCACCGACCCCACCTGGGTGGGCCGCGTACGCCGAGCCCTGGACGACCCCACAGCGCTCGAACTGTTCGTCTGCGGCGACAACTTGCGCAAGGGCGCCGCCCTGAACACAGCCCAGATCGCGGAACTGGTGGCAAGCGAGCTCAGCGCCCCGTAAGGGGCGCGGGGAACTGCGCGACCAGCCCCACACGACCCGCGCAAAACCACCGACAGAACCCGGCAGACGGGACGTACCCGCCCACCCAGCGGAGCGCCAACGTAGGATCTGTGCGGATTCCGTGGCCAAAGCAATGGTCCGGACCACTTGATTCAAGCGCTCAGACGTTCGACGATTTTCCTCCCCGCTCTCCGCAACCGCGCGGAGGGCGGGGAGCGTCTTTCCGAACGCCCTTCGGGTGGTCGGACGTCTTTGCACGCGGGCATAGGGGAAGAGCTGGTACGCATGTGGGCATGTGACACGTCGTCCGGGACGCCGTCAGGCAGACCGTCGGACGCGTGGGCGGGGGTACGGCCTGACGTAAAAGTGATGCTCGTCGCGTACAACCTCAAGGGGGGGATGCGGGTCCAACAGACGTGGCAGAGGTACTCGACTTCAGCGCGGTACAGACGAGGGGCACCGCCCTGCGTCCACCCCGCCGTCCCCGCATGTCCGGCGCGCCCGGCGGCATGCCGGTGATCGCCCCCATGCCCGCAGCGCGGCCC
Organism: Streptomyces spongiae; assembly: GCF_009377185.1. GTDB lineage: Bacteria > Actinomycetota > Actinomycetes > Streptomycetales > Streptomycetaceae > Streptomyces > Streptomyces spongiae. The sequence goes on along the minus strand of NZ_VJZC01000457.1, from coordinate 2,834 downwards.
GCCCGCATACCCAACCAGCGCGACGGCTCCGAGGAGACCACGGCGGCGGGTACGACCGTCGACCACCTCACCGAGACCTATCGCACCCACTACCGCTCGCTGCTCGGTCTCGCGGCGCTCCTCCTCGACGACACCGCCTCCTGCGAGGACGTCGTCCAGGAGGCATTCATCCGCGTGCACTCCGCGCGCAAGCGCGTGCGCGATCCGGAGAAGACGCTGGCGTACCTGCGCCAGACCGTCGTCAACCTGTCCCGCTCGGCCCTGCGCCGCCGCATCCTCGGTCTGAAGCTGCTGTCCAAGCCGATGCCGGACATGGCGAGCGCGGAGGAGGGCGCGTACGACCAGCTGGAGCGCGACTCGCTGATCAAGGCGATGAAGGGGCTCCAGCGGCGGCAGCGCGAGGTCCTGGTCCTGCGCTACTTCGCGGACATGACCGAGGCGCAGGTCGCCGAGACGCTCGGCATATCGCTGGGCTCGGTCAAGGCGTACGGCTCGCGCGGCATAGCGGCCCTCCGGGTCGCCATGGAGGCACCGGCATGAGCAGGCACGACAAGCACGAAGAGCACGACAAGCACGAAGAGCACGACAAGCACGAAGAGCACGACGCGCACCAAGCGCACAACGCGCACCAAGCGCACGACGCGCACCAAGCGCACGACGCGCACCAAGAGCACGACGAGTACCAAGCGCACGACGAGCACGGAACGCACGCTGGGAACGGAACTGTGAATCACGGCCCGGACGAACAAGGTCAGGGTCCCGAGGACCGGAGCGGCGAGCTCGACACGGGTCGCCAGAGGCTGGAGGCGCTGGTCTTCGGAGCCCACGGCTCGGGTGGTCCGCCCGGCTCAGGCGGCGCGCCTGGCCCCGACGGCCTCGGGTCGGACGAGTTGGCGCTGCGCAGGATGCTGCACAGGGCCGTCGAGGAGATCGAGCCGCGGGACGGCACCCTGGAGCACCTGCGGCGTGCGGTGCCGGCCCGCCGCGCCCGCAAGCGGCACGCTGTCGTCGGCATGGCTGCCGCCGCGCTCTTCATCGGTACGGCGATCCCGGCCCTCGTCCACGTCTCGAACGCCACCGGCTCCGACGCCGACCCGTCCCCGATGGGCAACAGCTCGCAGGCGCAGGGCGGCGCGGCCCAGGACAAGGGGCAGAGCAGCGGCTCCAACTCCTCGGGCGGATCCGGCGGTTCCTCCAAGGGCACCGGCAAGGGCACCGGCAAGGACAAGGACGACAAGGGCAAGGGCGCGACCAGCGGTGCCACCGGGCCCGTGGCCACCGCCTCGGCCGCCGCCGCCCCGGACTGTACGGCCGCCCAGCTCGGCGGTTCCTCGGCGAGCGTGGCCTCACCGGACTCCGGCGGCACGGTGTACGGCAGTTTCCGTGTGGCCAATGTCTCCGGCACCAGTTGTACGGTCACCGGCACGGGCAGCGTGAGCGCGACCGCCCAGGGCGCGGCCGACCCGTCCAAGGTCCTCGTGGCGGAGCATGTGGCGGGCGACGGGGTGACCGGGCTGCCGGACCCGTCCCTGTCCGCGGGCCAGATGGTGCTGCAGCCGGGCGCCGCGTACGAGGTGAAGTTCGCCTGGGTGCCCTCGGAGACGTGTCCCACCACGAACGACCCCGACCCGTCGCCCGATCCGTCGCCCACCGACAACAGCACCGACACGGGCGGCGCCACCACCGACGGCAGCGGCACGTCACCCCAGCTCGTCACGGAGGACGGCGTCGCCGACGGTAGCGTCGTGGTGTCCCACACAACCGCGGTCGGTACGGCGACGAGCCCCACCACTGTGACCAACGCCTGCGCGGGAACGATCTACCGGACGGGCCTGCTGTCGGGCTCCTGAACGGCCCCGGCGCCGTGAGCGCACCGGGCGGCTCCGCCTAGGAGGCGGCGGTTTCCCGGGTGCGCTCGGCGGCTTCTCCCCGCACCGGATCCTCGTCGGCGTCGGCGTCGGCGACCAGCCCCAGCTCCGCGTCCCGGACGAACTCCACCTCGCGGCGCAGCAGACGGAACCACATGAAGACCACGAAGCCCGCGAAGACGAACCACTCGCCGGTGTAGCCGAGGTTCTGGAACGCCTTCAGGTCCAGGCCCGTGTCCTGGGCCGCGGCCGCGGGGACGGCCTTCATCCCGGAGTCGCCCTTGTTGAGGGTGATCCACGCGTCGTACACCTCGTACGGCACGAGGTTGACCAGTGAGGCCGCGCTGATCGCCCCGGTCTGGCCCGCGGGCAGCCCGCCGGCCGCGCTCACCCCGTTGGATCCCGGAGTCTCCGACGCCTGCAACGCACCCGTGACCGTGACCTCGCCCTTGGGCGCGGCGGGCGCCTTGGCCGGGTCCGCGTCACCGGGCAGCCAGCCCCGTACGACGGGCAGTGCCTTGCCGTCGTCGGTGCGCAGCAGCGTGAGCACGTAGTACCCACGCGTCTCGTCCAGTTCGCGGTCCGGCACCAGCAGCTGCTTGCCGTACCGGCCGGTCGCCGTGGTCTGCCTGCCCGACGTCTCCTTGTCGACGGGAAGCAGCGCGTCCAGCGGCCGGGCCGCCGCGTGCTTCGCCGACTCGGCCTGTTCGCCCGCCGTCCGGTGGCTGTCCATGCGCTCCTCGAACCGCCCCAGCTGCCACGACCCCATGAACAGGCAGAAAGGGATGGCCAGCAGAACGAAGACGTTGATCCCCCACCATCGGGGCGTCAGCAGGAACCGGTACACCCTGTCAACGGTACGGGGCGCGCACGCAGCGGAGGGTTGCGGGGTCGGTAACGGCCCTGACCTGCGCGGACGAAAAGTTTTCCACAGGCTGGGGGGCCTCGGCAGCGGAGTGTGGGGCG
>NZ_VJZC01000456.1 GCF_009377185.1 Streptomyces spongiae | reverse complement strand
GGCCTCAGTCCCGTGGGACTGGGGGTCCCGCGCTCGGTCCCGTAAGCAAAAGCGCAGGTCAGCAAGGCAGTGACGCCAGGCACGGGACTGACGGGACCGAAAGTGCCATATATAAGCTGCAGAGGCAGTACCTCACTACTTTCCTCGCACACACGTACGCGCGCGCCTGATTGCTATAACCCCCGAGGTCAGTCCCGTCAGTCCCGTCAGTCCCGTGGAGTGGGGCAAAACCCCCCTGAGCTGGGCTTTCTTGGACGGGACCGAACGGGACCGAAATGACGAAGACTGCCGCCCCCAACTCGGGCTGTGATGCCGCCCTGCCCCGCGGCAGCAACACCGTGAGCCATACCGCGGATACAGTCCCGTCAGTCCCGTCAGCCGCGTGCGACCGCCCGGCCCGGGGTGCGGCCAAGGCCCCTACTTGCAGCGTTCTGCATCCGTCGCCACGGCCCACAACACCCTGTGCATGACGTCGGCTCCGCCGGAATCGCCTCATCGTTATGACTATCGCGAAAACTCATTACATAGTGAGGCTGAATCTGTACGGTGTCCTTCTCCGGGTCGCAAGTGCTCGGACGGGGGGCGAGGGGGACACGGATGCCGTTGGTTTTTGTCCATGGGGTGGCCAATCGCATCGACGGCCCGCATGTGGAGGAAACAAGGGCCCGCAAGGCACTGTTCGAGCAATATGTGACGGCCGGATGGTCGCGCGTGGACGGCGGACCGGCCGAGATTCTCCAGCCGTACTGGGGCGGTGACGGCGCCTCCCTGGCCTGGGGCGGAGCGAGCGTGCCGAACAGCGCACGGGTCGCCGAACGCTTCGGGGAAGGTGTCGGCGACGGCCCGCTGTCGGACCTCGTTGCCCAGGTCGTGCCCGACGACGCCCGGATCCACGAACGGCTCGTCACCACAGCGCGGACGTCGATGGCGGACGCACTGGATCTGCTGTGGACCGCCGCGTTCCTCGCGTCACCGGACAGCGCGAAGGAGTTGGCGGCCGCCTCGGCGCTGACACCGTCCGTGGCCGAGCCGGCCCGGGCCTGGCTGGCGGAGGTGGGCGACGACGAGGAGTTCACCGTCCGGCTGTGCCAGGCACTGGAGGACATCGAGCAGGGACAGGAAGCGGGCCCCGGCCGGGAGAGCTTCGGTGTGGGGCAGGTCCGCGCTGCGTTGCAGGAGGGCGTCGTACGGATCCGGGAGACACTGGCGGACCGTACGACGTCACCGGTCGCCGACCGGCTGCGAGCCGAACTCGCGCCGCGCATCACCGAGTTCCTCGGAGACGTCCTGACCTACTACCGTCTACGGCCAGCCACCGGAGCGGGCACCGGTATCGGCGGGAAGATCGAGGATGTCCTGCGGGAAGCGAACGCCCAGCGCGGTCCGCGTGATCCCTTCGTGCTGGTCGCCCACAGCATGGGCGGCAACATCGTCTACGACCTGCTCTCCGGACCGCTGGCCGCCGAGGACCTCACCGTCGACCTCTTGGTCACCGCCGGGTCGCAGGTCGCCTTCTTCGAGGAACTGAGCCTGTTCTCGCCGCACCCACCGGACGTCCCTGGCACAGCGGGCCTCCGGCTGCCGATGCCGGCCGCGGTGCGCCGGTGGCTGAACGTCTACGACATGAACGACCTGCTGTCGTTCCGGGCCGAACCCGTCTTCGAGGGCGTGGAGGACCACAGTTTCCGGTCCGGTCGGCTGCGCGCCCACAGTGCCTACTTCCTCGCGCCGAGTTTCTACGCCCGCCTCGGCGAGCGGCTGGGGCCGTTGCGGTCCGGGCCGCAGGCCCTCGCCGCCGAGGACGGGTGGCGGTGACCTATCTCCTCGACACCGCCTTCCAGGACGGACCTCAGGTACACGCGCTGGTCATCGGGGTGGGCGGCTACCGGCACCTGCGCGGTGGCTCCGATCCCGTCCGGCACGACACCATCGTCACCCGACAACTCACCTCCCCTCCCCTGTCGGCGCTGGCCTTCGCCCTCTGGGTCAGGGACGAACTGCGCCATCCCGTGGCGGGGCCCGGCAGTGTCGACGTGCTCCTGTCTCCAAGCGAGGTGAAAGAGGCCGACGGGCAGTTACGCGAGGTCGAGGTGCCCTCGGCGGACGCGGTGCAGCGGGCGGTCGACCGGTGGGTGAGCCGCTGTGACAGCCACCCCTCCAACGTCGCTCTCTTCTACTTCAGCGGCCACGGCCTGGACAACGGCAGCCCGTTGCTGCTGCTGGAGGATTTCGCACGCAGCAGGAACCGGATCCTGGACGCCGCCGTCAACCTGGAAGGCCTCGTCCAGGGGATGCGAGCCTGTGGCGCGGGATACCAGTACTACTTCCTCGACTCCTGCCGGGAACGCACCGCCCGGCTGTCCAGCCTCCGGGACACGCGCACACTGCCGCTGCTGGACATCCGGGACGGTCCCGAGCAGCGCAGGGATCTCATGGTGATGCCGGCGACCCTGTCCGGCGGCAGCGCTTACGCGGACCGGCACCGAGTGAGCGACTACACCCAGGCTCTCCTCGACGCACTGGCGGGACGCGCCGCCTCCACACGCGACGGCCGGTGGCGCGTGACCAGCTCGGGCCTCTACGAGGCCGTGTACGCGCTGACCCGTACGGCACCGCCGGTGCAGATGCCGGGGATGAACGTGCACGGGGACCTGGTCCTGCACCTCCTCGACGGCCCGCCGGATGTGCCCCTGGGCGTACGGTGCGACCCCGCCGCCGCCCGTCTGGCCGATGTCTCCCTCTCGGCGTTCGGGGGCCCCGAGGACAAGCGGCCTGTCCTCGAACTGCACGACACGGTATGGAGGGCCGTCGCGCCGGCCGGAGTGTACGCGGTGGGCATGGACTTTCCCGACGGCCACTACACCGCCCCGTCCCCGGCGGGGGTCCATGCCTTCCTCCCGCCGGACCTGGAGTTCACCGTCGCCGTGGAGCGTGTCCGATGACCCTGACGCGTGTGGTGGTCGCTCTCTCGCCGGGTACCCCTGTGGCGGCGGAGATCCTGGACACGGACTCGGGGGACGTGCGCAGTGCGGTCGTGGTGTCCGGCCGGCCGTTCGAGACCGAACTCCCGGCGGGCACCTACGTCGTACGGCTGGCGCCTCCGGGTCTGGAGCGCGTGAGCGCCTCGGTGGTGGTGCCTCCCGAAGGCCCGGCGGCCCTGACGGTGGACTTCGCCTTCGACGATCCCCACCCCACACCGGGCAGCGGCCACGCCCTGCCGACCGACCGGCCCGTGAACCCTTCCCCCCTGAAGCGGCTGCTGCTGCCCGGGACCAGGCGGAAGGCAGCGCTCCCGCCCAACGAGGCGCTGCGCACAGCCCGGGAGTTGCAGGGCACCGGTCTGTTCGTCTGCGACGCGGACGGCACCCTGCTGAGACCGGTCGAGGTGACGGACGAGTACGTGGTCAGCCGCCCGGCGGCCGGGGAGGACCGCTCGGCGTACATCTGCGTGACACAGGGCCGGGACCACCTGGCACGGTTCGTGTCCCTGCCCGCGAACTGCGTCGGGCGGATCCGCAGTCCGGCACAGCCCGAGGGCGGTGAGGGAGACGTGACGGTACGGCCGGCGGACCCCGACGCCCGCGCCCTGCTCGACTACCGGGCCCAGGGCCGTCTGAGCGCCGCCGCCGCCGTCACCGATCACGTCGTACGCAGCATCGGCGCCCGGATCGAAGCCGGCCAGGGCGACCCGGCTGCGGGCTGCGCGGTCGCCTACCACCTGATGGACCATCCGGAGCGTGACCGCGCACGCCAGTGGGTGCGGCTGCTGGCCGACGCCTTTCCCACCTCCGACGACGTGTCGTTGCTGGCGTCCTGGTTTCTTCTGGAGATGGACGGGCCCGTGCCCCGGGAGGCCAGAGAGCGGTTGATCACGGCGGTGGAGGCCGGCCAAGGCCTGCCCGTCTATCTCGCGGGGTTGCGGTTGCTGCGGACCGCGCTGGAGCGACTGGGCCGTTCGGACCGCGCGAGTGGCCAGTGGGATCCCCGGCTCACCTCGGCGACACACACCGTGAACACGTATCTCCTCGCCGCCGACCCCGTGAACCCCTTCGTCTCCTACACCGGCACCGGTCTCCGCACACCGCTGGTGGCGGAGGACGCGCCGACCATCGTTTCCGGCGCGAGTCTCGCGACTGACGACGAGGGTTCCGTGCGGGTCTTGGCCAAGGCACTGGACCTGCTCGGCACGGTCACCGCGGGGATCCAACGCACGATCACCCTCCCGCTGGTCACGCTGACCTGGGGAGACCGACCCGATGGAGGCGGGCAGATGCTGTCGGTCGCCGGCCGCGGGACGAGGGCGTGGGTCGGCTTGGGGGTGGTCCTCGTGGGCGCGGAGGGTTGGCGGATGGAGGTGGCCCGGCTGTCGGATGCGGGGACGGCGACGTTCAGTCTGCCCAGCTCCGCCACCGCGAAGCTGGTCACCCCGGAGCCGGCGGAGCCGGACGACGCCGTGGTGGTCCCGCCCCCGGTGCTGCTGCACGCGGCGGCCTCCGGCCCCGAACAGGACCACCGCGTCGTGACCCCACAGCTCGAATTCCTCCTGGAACCGGTACGCGGCGCCGACCGTTGGCGGTTGACGGCGCGCCGTCGCGTGCACGAATCCGCGGCCGGTTGGGTGTTGGTGGGGCAGCGCTCGGCAGCCGACCGGCCGTACAAGACATTCGCCCTGCCGCTGGGAGGCGAGGACGCCGAACTCGGCGCGGAGCCGACCGTTCTGCTGGGAAAGGCGTCCGCGCCGCTCGACTGGTACATGGTGCCCGAGCCGGTGGACGAGCTGCCGCCGGCGGGACGAAAGGCGATCCTGCTGCGCTCGCTCGCGCGGGCGGCGGACGCGTGGACGCGCAAGGCCATCCAGAAGATGTTGACCGCGCTGACAGCGGAAGAAGGATGACAGCCCATGGGCTCCTCGCGTCTACGCCGCCTCCTGTGGACCCTGCTTCGATCCGGGCGCGCATGGCTTCCCGTTCTCCCACGGACATGGCGCCGCCGTGTGCGCATCACGATCGCCGTCGGTGAGTCCTCCGCACTGCTGACCCTGGTCATGCGGTACGAGCGCGGACCCCGTAAGGCCGAGGGCCCGGCAGTACTGGAGCGCCTCGATGCGCCGCCTCCCACCGACGCGGCCTTCGACGAGGCAGTGACCACGGCGCTGCGATGGGCCGAGGGCCAGGCGGGCTTTCCCACCCGGGGCCGGATCACCTGGACGGTGCGGACGGCCGACGGATCACAGGTGACGACGCCGATCGGCGGGGCCTCGGCCGGAGGGGCCTTCGCGGTCGCGCTGGCGTTCCTGTTCGGCCTGACCCCGCTGGCCCGCAGGCGCCCCTGGGACCGGTGTGCGGTGGTCAGCGCCGAGGTCGACGCCTTCGGACTGCTCGGCCCGGTGACCCATATCGATCAGAAGGCCGCGCTGGTGGCCGACATCGACCACGGCAGACTGCTCGTGGCGGGCGCGGCCCATGAACGGGCACTGGCCGCGCAGTCGAGCGGGCGTCCGGAAGCGGTGGCCGTCACCAGCGTGGCCGACGCGGTACGGGCCGGTCTCCTGCGGCGTTTCCTCGCGGTACCGGTGGCCTTCGTCGTCCTCGTGGCGGCGACGGCGACGGGGGTGTGGGCCGCCGCGAACGCGGCCGATCGCGCCGAGGCCCGCACCCAGGCACAGGTGGAGAGCCTGAGCGCACAGGCCCGGGCCTACCACGGCGCGGCCCCGGACCGCTCCGCGGGCGCCGCCCTGCAGGCCCATCTCCTGGACCCCGCCTCCCCCGTGGCCACCGCCGCGATGCTGTCGGCGGCATACGGCGACCTGCGGCTGGCCGGTGTCATCGACGCCGGACACCAGGTGGGGGCCGTGCGGTTCAGCCCCGACGGACGTCTGCTGGCGGTGGCGTCGGGCGGCAGGGTCACGGTGTACGAGTCCGACGGACACAGCGTGCGGGCCCGTACCGGCGCACGGGCGGGCACGGTGACCGAGGTGCGTTTCAGTGCCGACGGCCGTGGTCTGGTCCTGGGCACCGACCGCGGCGAGGTGCTGTACGGGGTGCTCGGTGAGGGCGACGACATCGGTCTGCGGGTGCTGCGTGACGCCGACGGACCGGTTCTGGCCCTGGCCACGGGGGACGGCGGCCGGGTGGCGTGGGCCACACGTGCCGGAGTGGAGGCCGTCGCCCGGCCTGGCTCGCGGTCCCCGGTACAGGTACGGCCGGCCGACCCCTCGGTGACCTCCCTGGCGTTCCTGCCCGGCGGACGTCTCGCGGTGGGACGGCTGACGGACGGCGACGACCCCGCCCTTCAGGTCTACCCGGCCGACCGGGCGAACGCCTCGCCCAAGACACTCCTGACCGCCACCAAGGCGATGAGGCTGCTGCGGAAGAGCGTCTCCACCATGACCGTCACCGACGGCGGACGCTCACTGGTGGTCGGCGGGGCCCGAATCGATCTGCAGGTCTACGACACCCGAACCCTGCGGCTGAAGAAGACCGTGAGTCTCGACGGATACGTCTACGCCCTCTCGGCGAGCGCCGACGGGCGCACGGTCCTGGCGGCGACACGCGAATGGCCCTCGTACCGCACCCCCGTCGACACCACGTCCGCCAGCCCGACGGTCACCGCGCTGGACATGTCCGACGGCGGCCGTGCCCTGGGGGTCGTCTACAGCGAGGCCACCGAGTCGCTCACCGCGGTCCTGGCCGTCCACCCCGTCACTGGCGCACCGGTCGTGGCCTCGGCTCCGCTCTCCGGCCGCAGCCGGGTGTTCCTGTACGCCCCGCCGCTGCGCACGGACGCACAGGAGCAGGTCGGAGCGGTCGTCGGCGATCCGTACTCCCCCGGCAGCGTGCTCGTGCTCCGCGCCGACGGCCGACTGATCAGGTATCGGGCCCGTGACGGGCGTACGACGGTGCTGCGCAAGGCTGGTTCGCAGGCCACGCTGGCCCTGGCGGTGGACGGGAGGGGCCGAACCCTCGCGGTGGGCGACGCCTCCGGCCGTATCACCCTCTACGACTACCCGGCGATGAGGCCGAAGGGCCGGTCGCTGCACCGTACGGACAGCCCGGTGTTCCGTCTGGCCTTCTCCCCCGACGACCGGACCCTGGCCGCCGGCGACTCGGCCGGTGAGGTGCAGCTGTGGGACGTGGCGCATCGGACGGTGAAGGTCGCCCCCGAGCCGGAGCGGGACGCGGGCGCGGTGGGCACGTTCGCCTGGCGGCCGGACGGCACCCGGCTGCTCGTGGGGCACCGGCTCGGATGGGCCGAGGTCCTGGATCCCCGGACCGCACGCCCCACCGTCACCCGGAACTTCGCGGCCGTCGGCACCGACGACGGGCTGGGAGACCTCGCTGCCGCCGTCCCCTACCGGGACGGCTACCTCGCCGGCTTCGGCGACGGACGCATCGCCCGGTACGGCCCGAAGATCGGACTGCGCGAGCAGCTCCCCCAGCGGCACAGCCAGACCGTCCTGGGCATCGCGCTGGCCCCGGACGAGTCCGCGCTGCTGACGGTGAGCGCCGACTACACCGCGCTGTTGCAGCAACTGCCCGATGGCGCCGAGCTGTTCCGGGCCACCAGCCCGGAGGATCCGGACGACGACGACCTCCACTACGGCGGCGCCTGGTCGGCTGGCGGCTTCACCGCGGACGGCAAGTGGGTGGTACTGGGCAGCACCACCGGTCACCTGACCGCTCTGGCACTCGACGGCGACGAGCTGGTCCGGCGCCTGTGCGCACTCACGGACGCCCGCACGCGGGCTGATGAGCTTTCGGAGGTGTGCCGATGAACCGGCGTCAGGAGCGCCAGGACGACCTCGCGGAGTGGACCACCCTGCTGGACGCCTGCGCCACGGGTCGGACCATGGCCGCGCCCACCCTGTCGGGACCCACCCTGTCGGCGGCCGCGATCGCGGACAGGCTGTGCCGGGACGGCGTGTGGCTGCGCGGTTGCGCAGCCGCCGCCCAGTCCGGCGACCGGCTCCTGGACGGTTCTCCGCTCAACGGCCCGCCCGAGGACGGTCCGGTCGCGGCGGCCTTGCGGCTGCTGCGCGACAAGGGATCGACGCGTGACCACCTGATGGCACGGGCGATCTGGCACGCCGCACGGGCAGCCGCGCTGGAGCGGGAAGCCATACCCTCCGACCGCGCCCTGGTCGACGCCGAGGCCGAGACAGGGGCGGCGGCCGTGTGGTGCGAGGCGGCCCGCCATCCCTCCCCCCGCGACCTG
>NZ_VJZC01000455.1 GCF_009377185.1 Streptomyces spongiae | reverse complement strand
GGGGGCGCGTGGTTGCGTTCGGGGTGAATGTCCGGCTAACGGGTGTATCGGGGCGATAGTGTCCTGTTCGGCGCCCCGGTTCTCTGGGGCGCCCCCTTCCAAGGACACGGTTCCGGGCCCCGGCCCTCGGGGCCCGGCCCGATATCCGACGTGCCGCCCACCGGGCTGATGGGTGGCGTCGTGGAAGGGGGCGCGCCCATGGGACGTCACCGCAAGCCCACCCGCTGGGACCGGATCCGTCTGTGGATGGTGAAGTGCCGGAGGAGGTGGATCTTGCGAATTTATGGAAGGTGAGCAGCCACCCCTAAGAGAAGTAGGGGTGGATACTCCGATCACCTTTCGGGAGCCTGCCGCAGTGCCCGCTGCGGTGGGCTCCATCATTTGCACAGTACCGGATCTGCCGTCGGGCGGTGTGGGACCGGGAGGGCGATCTTGCGGATCTTCGGATGGTGAGCGGCCGCCCCCAACCAACCTAGGGGCGGACACTCCGTGCATCATCCGGGAGCCTGCCGCAGTGCCTGCTGCGGTGGGCTCCTCTTTTGTACCTACCGGACCGTTGTGTGGTCGGCCCGGTGCCGGGGGCGGTGGATCTCACGGATCCATGGACGGTGAGTGGCCGTCCCTGCGAGAACCAGGGGCGGACGCCCGGAACCCGTCCTGAAGCCCGCCACAGTAGCCCCTGCGGTTGGCTCCACCTCTTTGCACGCTAGCGGCGTAGCCGCCCTGCACGCCACCAGGACCAAAGGCTCGGCCACCCACGCGCCCCCCTTCACAACCGATGCGCCGCCCCCACAGGCGCGGCCCCCCGCGTGTCCAGCAGCAGCTGTGCCTTCACCGACAGCCCCTGCAGGTCGTACGTGCGGTGCTGCTGGAGCAGGATCGTCAGGTCGGCGTCGGCGGCGGCCTCGTAGAGGGAGTCGGCGCGGGGGACCGGGCGGTCGAGGACGTTCCAGGACGGGACGTGCGGGTCGTGGTAGCTGACGGAGGCGCCGAGTTCCAGCAGGCGTAGGGCGATCTCGCGCGCGGGGGTGGCCTGTTGGTCGGCGACGTCGGGCTTGTAGGTGACGCCGAGGAGGAGGACGCGGGCGCCGCGGGCCGACTTGCCGTGCTCGTTGAGGAGGGCGGCGGCGCGCTGGGCGACGTACTGGGGCATGCGGTCGTTGACCTGCTGGGCCTGTTCGACCATCCGGAGGGAGCGGGGCGAGTGGCCGGCCAGGTCCTGGGGGACGCCGTGGCCGCCGACGCCCGGGCCCGGGCGGAAGGCATGGAAGCCGAACGGCTTGGTCTCGGCGCAGCGGATGACGTCCCACAGGTCGACGCCCAGGTCGTGGCAGAGGACGGCCATCTCGTTGACGAGGGCGATGTTGACGTGCCGGTAGTTGGTCTCCAGGAGCTGCACGGTCTCCGCCTCGCGGGGGCCGCGCGCGCGGACCACCTTGTCGGTGAGGCGTCCGTAGAAGGCGGCGGCCGACTCGGTGCAGGCGGGGGTGAGGCCGCCGATGACCTTGGGGGTGTTGGCGGGGCCGAAGTCGCGGTTGCCGGGGTCGGTGCGGGCGGGTGAGTAGGCGAGGTGGAAGTCGCGGCCCGCGCGCAGCCCGGAGGCATCTTCGAGGAGTGGCCGCAGGAATCCCTCCGTGGTGCCGGGGTGCACGGGTGACTCCAGGATCACGGTGGTGTGCGGGCGCAGTCGGTCGGCGAGGGTGCGGGCGGCGTCGGCCACCTGGGTGAGGTCGAGTGTGCCGTCGGCGCCGCGCGGGGTCGGGGCGCAGATCACCGCCGTACGGACGCGGCCGAGTTCGGCGGGGCTGGTGGTGGGCCGGAAGCCCTGGGCGAGCATGCGGCGCAGTTCGGCGGGGGTGAGCAAGCCGCTCTCGGATGCGCTGTCGGGGGCGGTTCTGTACCCGAGCGTGGGGATTCCGGCGGCGACGGCGGCCTGGGCCAGCGGCAGGCCGAGATGACCGAGTCCGATGACGGCGAGATCTGCGGGCATGGAGTGGGCCGTCCTTCCCAGTAGCCGAAGCGGGACAGGCGCGCAAGCCCTGTGGACAGGATGGGCGAGCGCAATGTCAGACTAGGAGTAAATATGACCGTTATGCGGGATTGGTCGACTCTCTTTCTCCGCGCGTCCCCGAGAGTTGTCCACAGGCGGAGGACGGTTGGTGGCCGAAGCAGGGCGACACGGTCAGAATTCTGGGAATGGGGGATGTGAGCCGGGTCTTGCCGGGCAGGTGAGACCAGCGCGACAAACAGCGGGAGGCAGCGTTGAGGACAGCGACACTGGGGCCGGTGCAGCGCGCCGAGTCCCTCGCGGGAATGGCCGAGCGTGAGCTGGACGTGCTGGTCGTGGGCGCGGGCGTGGTCGGAGCGGGCACGGCGCTCGACGCGGCGACGCGCGGCCTGTCCACCGGACTGGTCGAGGCGCGTGACTGGGCGTCGGGCACCTCCAGCAGGTCCAGCAAGCTGATCCACGGCGGCCTGCGCTATCTGGAGATGCTCGACTTCGCGCTCGTACGGGAGGCGTTGAAGGAACGCGGTCTGCTGCTGGAGCGGCTGGCGCCCCATCTGGTGAAGCCGGTTCCGTTCCTCTACCCGTTGCAGCACAAGGGCTGGGAGCGGCTGTACGCGGGATCGGGCGTCGCGCTCTACGACGGCATGTCGATGGCGCGCGGCCATGGCCGGGGCCTGCCCATGCACCGTCACCTGACGCGCCGCCACGCCCTGCGCGTCGCGCCCTGCTTGAAGAAGGACGCCCTCATCGGCGCCCTGCAGTACTACGACGCCCAGATGGACGACGCCCGCTACGTGGCCACCCTGGTGCGCACGGCCGCGTCGTACGGCGCGAAGGTCGCCAACCGCGCACGCGTGACCGGCTTCCTGCGCGAGGGCGAGCGCGTCGTCGGCGCCCGGGTGCAGGACGTGGAGGCCGGCGGGGAGTACGAGGTCCGCGCCAAGCAGGTCGTGAACGCCACGGGGGTGTGGACCGACGACACCCAGGCGATGGTGGGCGAGCGGGGCCAGTTCCACGTACGGGCGTCCAAGGGCATCCACCTGGTCGTGCCGAAGGACCGCATCCACTCCACGACGGGGCTGATCCTGCGGACCGAGAAGTCGGTGCTGTTCGTCATCCCCTGGGGGCGGCACTGGATCGTCGGCACCACGGACACCGACTGGGACCTGGACAAGGCCCACCCGGCCGCGTCCAGCGCGGACATCGACTACCTGCTGGAGCACGTGAACTCGGTGCTGGCGGTGCCGCTCACCCGGGACGACGTGCAAGGGGTGTACGCGGGCCTCAGGCCGCTGCTGGCCGGCGAGTCGGACGCCACCAGCAAGCTCTCGCGTGAGCACACCGTGGCGCATCCCGTGCCGGGGCTCGTGGTCGTGGCGGGCGGCAAGTACACGACGTACCGGGTGATGGCCAAGGATGCCGTGGACGCGGCGGTGCACGGCCTCGACCAGCGGGTCGCCGAGTGCGTCACCGAGGACGTGCAGCTGCTCGGGGCCGAGGGGTACCGGGCGCTGTGGAACGCGCGGGCGCGCATCGCGGCGCGGGTCGGGCTCCATGTGGTGCGCGTGGAACACCTGCTGAACCGGTACGGGGCGCTGACCGAGGAACTGCTCGACCTGATCGCGACCGACCCCTCGCTGGGGGCGCCCCTGCACGCGGCCGACGACTATCTGCGGGCCGAGATCGTGTACGCGGCCTCGCACGAGGGGGCGCGGCACCTGGATGACGTGCTCACCCGGCGGACCCGGATCTCGATCGAGACGTTCGACCGCGGTGCGCGCAGCGCGCGGGAGGCCGCGGAGCTGATGGCTCCCGTGCTCGGCTGGGACAAGGACCAGATCGAGCGTGAGGTCGAGCACTACCAGAAGCGGGTGGAGGCCGAGCGGGAGTCACAGCGCCAGCCCGACGACCTGACCGCCGACGCGGCGCGGTTGGGAGCGCCGGACATCGTTCCGTTGTAGGCGGGCTGTGGGTGGTTTGTGACGCCCGTGCGGGGGCGCCGGGCGGGGTCCGTGGGGCCGTTCGCCGTCCGGGGACGGGCCCCGGCTGTGACTTCGGGCCGACAAGGGACACCCTGGGCGTGGGGCACTTGTCGGGTGAGGGACAATGGAGGCTCTGTCAGGGCGGGTTGCATGAGGGGACGCATGTCGGAGGCGGAGCGAGGCGGGGCACCCCGTCGGGATGAGAGCGGACGTCTCCTCGCCGGGCGTTACCGGCTGGGAGGGGTCCTCGGCCGCGGCGGCATGGGCACGGTGTGGCGGGCCCAGGACGAGACGCTGGGCCGGACGGTCGCGGTGAAGGAGCTGCGGTTCCCGTCGAGCATCGACGAGGACGAGAAGCGACGGCTCATCACACGCACGTTGCGTGAGGCCAAGGCGATCGCCAGGATCCGCAACAACGGCGCGGTGACGGTCTTCGACGTGGTCGACGAGGACGACCGGCCGTGGATCGTGATGGAGCTCATCGAGGGCAAGTCGCTCGCCGAGGTCATCCGCGAGGACGGGCTGCTGGAGCCGAAGCGCGCCGCCGAGGTGGGCCTCGCGATCCTCGACGTGCTGCGCGCCGCCCACCGCGAGGGCATCCTGCACCGTGACGTGAAGCCGTCGAACGTGCTGATCTCCAAGGAGGACGGCAGGGTCGT
The DNA here is from genome assembly GCF_009377185.1 of Streptomyces spongiae. Taxonomy (GTDB): domain Bacteria; phylum Actinomycetota; class Actinomycetes; order Streptomycetales; family Streptomycetaceae; genus Streptomyces; species Streptomyces spongiae. Next base: position 3,568 of record NZ_VJZC01000455.1, on the reverse strand, counting down.
CCTCACCGACTTCGGTATCGCGCAGGTCGAGGGCGACCCCTCCATCACCTCGACCGGCATGCTCGTCGGCGCCCCCTCGTACATCTCGCCGGAGCGGGCGCGCGGGCACAAGCCCGGCCCCGCGGCGGACATGTGGTCCCTCGGCGGCCTGCTGTACGCGTCGGTCGAGGGCGTGCCTCCGTACGACAAGGGTTCGGCCATCGCGACGCTGACCGCCGTGATGACCGAGCCGGTCCCGGAGCCGAAGAGCGCGGGACCGCTGCGGGACGTGATCTTCGGGCTGCTCGCCAAGGACCCCCAGCAGCGGCTCGACGTGGCGGGGGCGCGGGCGTTGCTCAACGACGTCATCCACGCGCCCGAGCCCAAGGAGGCGGAACCGGAGCCGTTGGAGGCGACGCGGGTCGTGGCGTTGCCGCCGGTGCCTGAGGAACCGTCGGGCAAGGGCGGCTCCGGGGCCAGGCAGGGCGAGGCGGCGGAGGGGTGGCGCGGGGCGCTGCGTTCCGTGCGGAAGGCGGCGTCGGGGGCCGTGGCCGCCACGGCCGCGGCGGGCACGCGGGGCAAGGCCGGGGAGGAGAGCGCGTCCGGGACGGCGAGCGCCTCCGGGACGGCCTCGTCCGGAGCCGAATCCGGCTCCGGCTCGGGCTCCGGCTCGGGCTCGGGCTCTGGCTCCGGCTCGGTGTCCGGTTCCGCGTCAGGTCCCGGGGCGAGCTCCCGAGTCGGGGCTGAGGCCGGTGCGAGGGCCGGGAAGGGGACGGCCGCCCGTACGGCCGTGTCCGGTAAGTCTCCCGAGAAGTCCTCCGGTACGACCGGCAGCTCCGGCACGTCGGGTGTACCGGCCCGGCAGAGCGGTGCGTCCGGTGCGTCCGGTGCGTCCGAGGGAAGCGCGCCCGGCGGCAAGGTCTCCGCCGGGCACACCGGAGCGGGGGACGTCGCCGCCACGAAGGCGGTCAACACCGTGGCCGGAGGCCGGACTTCGGGGTGGCCGCAGATGACGCCGCCGGACCTGCCGCCACGGCCCGTGCCTCGGGCGCCGATCACCGATGTCGTGCCCCGGCGGACGCTGGTCATCATCGCCGTGGTCGTGGCGCTGGCCGTGCTCGGCACGGTGCTCGCGCTGTCACTCGGCGGCGACGAGAACGCGTCGGGCTCCAAGAAGAGCGACACCAAGTCGGCCGCGTCCGGCGACGCCACCCCGAGCAGCGGCAAGGACGAGGAATCGAGCGCCCGTACGGAGACCGAGAAGACCCAGGCGGCCTCGGGATCCGCGTCGGCGAGCGGTGAGGCGAGCACGGAGAGCGGTTCGGGCGGGTCGAGCGGTTCCGGGAGCGGCGGGGGCGCGTCGGGTTCGGACGGCATCGCCGAGAAGACGTACAAGGGATCGCAGGGCTTCTCGATCGGGCTGCCGAAGGGGTGGAAGTACCAGTCGACGGATGCCGCGGGCGCCCGATTCACCGGCCCCGACGGGCAGAAGCTGCTGGTCGCCTGGACGACCACGCCCAAGAACGACCCTGTGGCGGACTGGAAGAACCAGGAGCGCTACATGACGCGCTCGCAGTACCAGCGGATCCGCATAGAGGAGGTGGACTACCGAGGCTGGAAGACGGCCGACTGGGAGTTCACCTACTCGGACGGCGGCACGAAGTACCGGTCGATCGACCGGGGGTTCGTCGTGAACTCGCAGCAGGGGTACGCGCTCATGTACACGGCCAAGGCGTCCGACTGGGGCAGTGATCTGCGCAAGGACACGTGGCGGACGCTCACAAAAACGTTCCGGCCGAAGTCCTGAGGTCCGGCTCAAGTCCCTGGGTGGGGCGGCGTCCTGGAGAGGATCGGACGAAGCCCTGAGGGGGTACTGAGCCCCGTGATGGACTTGTGAGGAGTGGGATCTCGAATCCCCTCAATGCGGGTTGCCTCCGGCACGTATCGTGAGTGGTTGCGGACCGTACGCATCCAGTGCGGAACGGGACGCGAGGCGAACGGATTTGACCGACCGGGCGGCCGGGGGAGGCATCGTGGACGACTACGCGGGACGAGTGCTCGCCGACCGCTACCGCCTGCCGCTGCCGCCGTCGGACGAGTACGAACTGGCCGAGACCCGGGCCTTCGACACGTACAGCGGGCAGGAAGTCCTCATACGGCAGGTGCCGTTGCCCGAGGTCGTCGAGGCGGAGGTGCTCGACGCGGACGGGCTTCCCGAGGGGTATGTCGCCCGGGACAGCGGGACGCGCCGGACCGCCGCGAGGACGACGCGTCGGCCCACCGACCCGGCCGTGCGCCGGGCGATCGAGGCCGCGCAGGCCGCCGCGCAGATCCCCGACCACCCGCGGCTCGACCAGGTCTTCGACGTGTTCGCCGAGAGCGGGTCGTTGTGGATAGTGAGTGAGCTGGTGGGCGCACGGCCGCTGGCCGCGCTGCTCGCCGAGAAGCCACTGACGCCGTACCGGGCGGCCGAGGTCGCCTCCGACGTCCTCACCGCCCTGCGCGCGCTGCACGCCCACGGCTGGGTGCACCGGAACATCACCGCGCGGACCGTCCTCGTCTGCGACGACGGGCGCGTGGTGCTCACGGGGCTCGCGGCCGGAGCGGCCGAGGAGGCGCTGTGCGGGTACGACCCCGTGCCGGTGCGCGAGTTCGAGGGCGAGGGCCCGGCCGGGCCGGGGGCGCCCGGTAGCGACGGGCCCGCGGGGACGTTCGGCCCTGGGCAAGCGCCGGGCACGGGCGGCCGCGCAGGAGCGTACGGCCCCGTCGGGGCTTCGGGCGGCCCTTCGGGCGGCCCTTCGGGTGCCTCGGGTGTCGCGGCTGTCCCTGCCGGTGGTGGGCGCGGTGGCCCGTACGGCGGTGGTCGACCAGGGCTGACCGACGGTGGTCGACCAGGGCTGACCAGTGGGCCGGACGGCGGGCGCGGCGGCGTGGAGTCCGGCGGTTCGCGTGCCGTTGAGCTCAGGGGGCCCCAGGGCGGGCCGCCCGAAGCGGGGGGTGCCGATCCCGAAGCCGCGCGGCGTGCCGCCATCGAGGCACGGGCGGCCGGAGGTGCCGGGCCGGTCACGGACCCGGACCCGTCGGGCGGACAGCGCGCACTGGAGACCGGCGGTGACGTCCGGGCGGCCCGGGCCGGGGCGATCGCGGCCTACCGCGCCGGTGCGCGGGCCGCGGCGCGCGTGCACGAGGAGCAGCAGGGCGGCCGGAGCGCGCAGTTGCCCGCGCAGCGACCGGCGCCCGCCCACGGCGAGGTGACGCCGGCAGCCGGCCAGGGCTCGCCGTACGCACCGCCCGGCCAGATCGCCGACCCGTACGGCGTGGCACGGCCGAACACCTGGCCCGGAGCGCTGCCCCACGGGGGCGCCCCCACAGGCGACGACAACGGCCAGGGACGTCCGGCCCTCCCGGGCGACGACACCGACGCCCCGGGCGGCGAGCACGGTACGCAGAACGGCGCACAGGGAATGCGGGGCCACGGTGCGCCCGGCAGCGGCAGCGGTACCTACGGGGCCGGCGCCCTCAGCAAGAGCGCGCCCGCGGGCCCTCCGTCCGCCCAGAGCGCACCCCCGCACACCTCGTGGGACCAGGT
>NZ_VJZC01000454.1 GCF_009377185.1 Streptomyces spongiae | reverse complement strand
CACCCCACCCGCGCCGGACACGCCCGCCGTCCCCCTGAGCACCCTGCTCGCCGACACCGACCTGGGCCTGCGACAGATCGCAGGGCCCGGGGAGGACCGCCTCGTCGGCACGATCGGCACCACGGAGCTGGAAGACCCGGCTCCCTACCTGCTCGGCGGCGAACTCCTCCTCATCGCCGGCGTCCGCCTCCCCGACACAGCAGACGGCATCGACTCCTACGTACGGCGCGTCGTCCAGGCGGGCGTGGCGGCGCTCGGCTTCGGAGTCGCCCCCGTTCACGACGAGGTCCCGCCCGCCCTGGTCATCGCCTGCGACCGGCACGGACTGCCCCTGCTGCGGATCCCGCCCGGGACCCCGTTCGTCGCCGTCAACCATGCCGCCCACGCGGCCATGGCCGAGGCCAGGCACCAGGAGTTGCGCCAGATCTCCGAGGCCCAGGCCGCCCTCGCCACGGCCGCGGCCCGCCCCGACGCGCTGAAGGCGGTCCTGCAGCAGCTCGCCGCGCGTCTCGGCGCCTGGACCGTGCTCCTGGACCCGCTCGGCAACGAACTCCTCTCCGCCGGTACCCGGCCGGAGCCGCCCGCCGCAGTGCGACTACGCGGACTCGCGGCGCGCACCACCGCCCAGGTGCGATCCCGCGCCGCCGGTGGGCGGCCGCAGCCGCCGACGGCAGCGGCCGAGCATCACACCGCGTTCCACCTCACGGTGCACACCCTCCCCGCCGAGATCGCCGCCGGCCCGTTCGCCCTTGGCGTCGCATCCGCCTCGGCCCCCACCGCCGTGCACCGTTCCGTGGTCGGCACCGCTCTCGTCCTGCTGTCCCTGCTGACCACCCCGCGCCACGCCCTGGGCACCGACACGCGCAGCGCCGCGGCTCTGGTCCGCCTGATGTTCGGTGAGAACCCCGTCGACGTGGCGCCGCTCCTGTCGTCGCCGACACGTGCGGTGGACAGCTGGGTCGTGGTTCACGGCCGCCTCGCCGGGCCGGGCCCCTGGGCAACGTCGCGCCCCGGCGGCGACCCCGTGCAGCTGGCCGCCCTCGGCACCGCCCTGACCACCCCCTACCTCGACATCGACGGCACCGGCCTGCGCGCACTCGTCCCCAGCACCCCTGGTTCCTCGCTGCCCGATCTCGCGCCGGTCGCCCGCCTGGGCTGGACACTCGGCATCAGCTCACCCGTCGCCGCCGCCGACCTGGTGATCGCCGACAGACAGGCCGACCGCATGCTGCGCCACGCTGTGGCCACCGGCATGTCCTCGGCACAGCACCGCACGCAGGACCTGACCATGCACTCCCTGGTCAGCCCCGTCGATGCCGCCGCCCTCGCACAGGCCCGCTTCGCCCCCTTCGCCGAAGCCCCCGCACCCGGCCCCGCCGTTCTGCTGGAGACCCTGCGCACCTGGCTCGCCCACCACGGCAACTGGGACCGCACGGCCGCCGCTCTCGAACTCCACCGCAACACCGTGCGCCGACGCATCGCCAAGTCCGCCGAACTGCTGGACGCCGACCTTCAGGACCTCGACGTCCGGATGGAACTGTGGTTCGCCCTCCGCTGGCTCCCCGGCGAACGGTCCGCCGGGGAACGGTCCGCCAGGGAACGGGACAGCCACTCACCCCGCTGAACCGGCCTCGTCCTGAAGGGCGCCATGCCGGCCGAGCAGGTCGGTGCTGTCGGCCCACTGATCCACGCTTCCCACCAGCGGGAGCGTGCGAAGGTCAGGGTCCGTGACGGTACGCGCGAGCGCCTGCGCGAAACGCTCGGCCTGCAGGACCAGGAAAGGGCGCGAGTGGTAGGGACGACGCGTCGGGTCCACCGGCTCGATGAGCCCGGACGTGTTCTGCAGCGAAGCGACGGCCTCGTAGGCATCACACAGGTGCGCTTCCCGGGTCGGGTAGTCCGTCGCCGCCAGCACACCGCGCAACGCCGGGGTGAGCGACTCGGCCACCGACAGCCTGCTGAACGCGCTGCCGAGCCACTTGCCGTAGGGGGCGTAGCGGCGCTCCAGCAGCAGGCACAGGCGCATCAGGTCCCGCACCAGACGGGCGGCCACGACGGCCGACCCGATGTCGTCACCGACTTCCGCGCAACGCCCCACGAACGCCTCTTCCTGCGAGAGGCGCTGCCACTGGCACGCCAGCAGGTACCGCCACACCTGCTCCGGGTACCACTCCAGCCCGCGCCGGCAGGCGGTGAGCGTGCCGAGCCCGTCGTGGAACACCGCGCCACCGGTGGTCTCGGCGAGCTTCTGCTGCGGTACGGCCAGCCAGTCACGCACACTCAGCGCCACCCCGGCCGCACGTACTCCGAGCTGCTCGGCCAGCCAACCGTCCACGTCGTACACGTCCACGCGGTGGTTGACCGGGCCATCGGTCGGCTGCATACGGCCGACCGGATCCAGCGGATCGTCGCTCTCCTGGAAGTGGGTGGGCCAGCCCCGCACCTGCTTCGGCAGCCGCACGGCCAAGGCGCCACGGATGGCCGCACCAAACTGAGCGTGCTCCTCGGCGGTCAGGAAGATCTCCAGCCGCGGTCCCCATTCGTGATCCGCCGACCGTGGTGTGTCGAAACCCAGCACTTCGGACCCGCTGCCGATCCGTGCGGCGGCGTACCGCAGTCCCGGAAGGACATCCCGGAGGATCGGTCGTACCGCCTCCTCGTACAGGACCTCGGACAGCTCGATGCCGGGCATGAACCTGGCGCCAGAGATCGTCATGGCCCAACTGTGCTGGACCACGTCGCCCCGAGACCATCGGTTATCCACGCCCAGGCCCGCCCAGTCGGCCCCCGCCCGACGGTTCACCCGCATGGCCCGGCTGGTTCGCGGTGGCGCACGGCACGACACACGATCGTTGCCATGCGACCGGTACGCGCCCAGGTGGTGCGGCGGTCCGCCCCGTTCCAGAGGAAGAGGTGTGCCGGATGGCAATCTCCCCAGCCGTGTCGACGATCCCGGACGGTGTCTCCACCACCGCGTTCGACGGGTCCCGAGTGCGGGTCGTGCTGATGCTGGACATCCATGACGGAACCCAGCAGGAGTTCCTCGACGCCTACGAGCACATGTGCGAGCAGGTCGCCTCCGTGCCCGGGCACATCAGTGACCAGCTCTGCCAGTCCGTCGACAACCCCACCCAATGGCTCATCACCAGCGAATGGGAGAGCGCACCGCCCTTCCTCGCGTGGGTCAACAGCGAGGACCATCTGGAAATGGTCAAGCCCCTGCAGGGCTGTGTCCGTGACACCCGCTCGATGCGCTACACCGTCCTGCGCGAGACCTCCGGCAAGGGCCGCAGGGCACGTGTCACGTCCCGGGAACGGCTGCAGTCGGCGCCGCGCCTGGGCGGCAACACGGTCCGGCAGGCGCTGACCTTCACCGTCAAGCGCGGCAGCGAGCCCAAGGTCGCGGAGATCCTGTCCGGTTACGAGTCGCCCGAGTCCCAGGTGGACGACACCACCCGGCTGCTCCGTACCTCACTGTTCATGCACGGCAACCGTGTCGTCAGAGCGGTCGAGGTACAGGGCGACATGCAGGCCGCGCTGCGGCACGTCGCCCGCCAACCCGAGATCCGCGCCGTCGAGCAGGCCCTCGACCCGTATCTGGAACAGGAACGGGACCTCAGCGATCCGCAGTCCGCGCGGCTGTTCTTCACCCGGGCTTCGCTCCCCGCCGTCCACCACGTGGCGTCCGGCCGCAGTGAGGGCCTGCACGTGCAGCGGTGCGCGTTCTTCTACCCGGCGATGCCCGGGAGCGGCCACGCGCTGGCCCACCTTCTGTCGCAGCAGGACGTCACCTCCATGAGCGACCCGGCCGGTCCGGTGCTCGCCTGCACCGTCTTCCACCGCGACGACCTCGTCGTCCGGCTCGTCGACATGGAGGACGAACCGGAGAACTCGCCCGGCGCCGCGCTGGCCCTGCACACGTCCGCCGTCGTCGCCGAGGCGGGGAGTCTGCTGGATGCCGGAGCACTCGGCCTCGGGGAGGCCCCGACGGACGACCGGGCACTGCCGCGGCTCTTCACCCGCGCCCGGATGAAGCCCCTCACCGACCGCCGGGCGCCGGCCTCCTGACCAGGGCGCCGCACGCCCGCAGCATCGTCCCGCACCTTCGCAGCATCCTGTTCCGGGAGAACCGACATGGCAGAACAGCACGCACGCATCGTCGACCTCAGCGACATCCCGCACAACCGCCGTCGCGGCGGCGACCTCCGTGCCATGCTCACGCCCACCACGGTGGGGTCGACCAGTGGATTCATGGGCGTGGCCATCGTGCAGCCCGGGGAGCGCATCGGCGAGCACTACCACCCGTACTCCGAGGAGTTCGTGTACGTCACCGACGGCGCCTTCGAAGTGGACCTGGAGGGCGAGCCCCATGCGCTGCGGCCCGGCCAGGGGCTGCTGATCCCGCTGAACACGCGGCACCGCTTCCGCAACGTCGGCGACACCGAGGCGCGCATGGTCTTCCACCTGGGCCCGCTGGCTCCCCGGCCGGAACTCGGTCATGTCGACACGGAGGAGACGGAAGGGACCGCGCAGGCCGAGGTGGTCTCATGAACCGGCGGGTCGCCGTCACCGGAGTCGGTGTCGTCGCCCCGGGCGGCATCGGCATACCCCAGTTCTGGGACCTGCTGTCCAACGGGCGTACGGCGACGCGCCGCATATCCCTCTTCGACCCGGTGGGCCTGCGCTCACAGATCGCGGCCGAGTGCGATTTCGAGCCGTCTGCGCACGGCCTGGACCACGAGACGACCCAACGATGCGACAGATACGTGCAGTTCGCGCTGGTCGCCGCCACCGAGGCGGTCCGCGACGCGGAACTCGACCTTGAGCGGACGGACCCGTGGAGAGCGGGGGCCAGCCTGGGGAGCGCGGTGGGCGGCACCACGCGCCTGGAACACGACTACGTCCTCGTCAGCGCGAACGGCGCACGATGGGACGTCGATGAGCGGCGGGCGGAGCCGTCACTGCACCGAGCCTTCACCCCGAGCACCCTCGCCTCCGCGGTCGCCGAGGAGTTCGGCGTCCACGGTCCCGTGCAGACCGTCTCCACGGGGTGCACGTCCGGGCTGGACGCGGTGGGATACGCGTACCACTCCATATCCGAGGGCCGCGTCGACGTATGCCTCGCGGGCGCCGCGGACTCCCCGATCTCGCCGATCACGATGGCGTGCTTCGACGCCATCAAGGCGACCTCTCCGAACAACGACGACGCCGCACACGCCTCTCGCCCCTTCGACGCCCACCGGGACGGGTTCGTCATGGGAGAAGGCGCCGCGGTCCTGGTCCTGGAGGAACTCGAGCACGCGCGTGCCCGAGGCGCCCGCGCGTACTGCGAGATCGCCGGATACGCGACGTACGGCAACGCCTACCACATGACCGGGCTCACCAAGGAGGGCCTGGAGATGTCCCGGGCGATCGACGGCGCCCTCGCCCAGGCCCGCCTGGACGGCCGCGACATCGACTACGTCAACGCGCACGGCTCGGGGACCAAGCAGAACGACCGGCACGAGACCGCGGCGGTCAAGCGGTCCCTGGGCGAGCACGCGTACGCGACACCGATGAGCTCGATCAAATCCATGGTGGGCCACTCGCTCGGCGCGATCGGCTCCATCGAGGTCGCGGCCTGCGTACTCGCCCTGTCCCACCAGGTGATACCTCCGACGGCCAACTACGAGACGCCGGACCCCGAGTGCGACCTGGACTACGTGCCCCGCGTGGCACGCGAGCGGAGCCTGCGCCACGTGCTGTCGGTGGGGAGCGGCTTCGGCGGGTTCCAGTCCGCGGTCGTGCTGACCGGCCCAGAGGGGAGGCGGCAATGAGCAGTCAGAGCCGCAGGCGCAACGCGGTCGTCACCGGCCTCGGTGTGGTGACACCGCACGGAATCGGTACCGACGTGTTCTGGAAGACGGTCAAGGAGGGCGGCAGCAGCCTCGCGCCCGTCGGCAAGGAAGGCTGCGAACACCTCCCCCTGCGGATCGCGGGCGAGGTACGCGACTTCGACGCGGACGCCCTGATCGAGGGGACGTTCCTCGTCCAGACCGACCGGTTCACGCACTTCGCGATGGCTGCGGCCCAACTGGCCCTGAACGACGCGGGTTTCGGGCGTGCCGACATCGACTCGCCCTACTCCGTGGGCGTGTTCACCGCCGCGAGCTCCGGCGGCGGCGAGTTCGGCCAGCGCGAACTGCAGAAACTGTGGGGGCAGGGACCACGCCACGTGGGCCCCTACCAGTCCATCGCCTGGTTCTACGCGGCCAGCACCGGTCAGATCTCGATCCGCAACGGCTTCAAGGGCCCCTGCGGTGTCGTGGCCGGTGACGAGGCCGGCGGCCTGGACGCCCTGGCGCACGCCACCCAGGCCGTGCGGCGCGGCACCGACACGGTCGTCGTCGGCGCGACCGAGGCCCCGCTGGCCCCGTACTCGATCGTCTGTCAGCTGGCCTACCCCGAGCTGAGCCGCAGCGACGACCCGCAACGCGCCTACCGGCCCTTCACCACCGCCGCCTGCGGGTTCGTGCCCGCCGAGGGAGGAGCCATGCTCGTGGTGGAGGAGGAGCGGGCGGCGCGCGAACGCGGGGCCGAGCCGCGAGCGACCGTGACCGGACACGGGGCCACGTTCACCGGTGCCTCCCGCTGGGAGGACTCCCGGGCCGGGCTGGCCCGGGCGATCAGTACCGCGCTGGCGGAGGCCGACTGCCGCCCGGAGGACGTGGACGTCGTGTTCGCGGACGCCCTCGGCGTGCCCGAGGCCGACCAGGCCGAGGCACTGGCCCTCACCGACGCGCTCGGCCCGCACGCACGGCGCGTGCCGGTCACCGCTCCCAAGACGGGAACGGGGCGCGCCTACTGCGCGGCACCGGTGCTCGACGTGGCGACGGCGGTCCTCGCCATGGAGTACGGGGTGATCCCGCCCACGCCCAACGTCTTCGACACCTGCCACCACATCGACCTGGTGGTGGGTCGAGCACGCCCCACCGAACTGCGCACGGCACTGGTGCTCAGCCGCGGACTCATGGGCTTCAACTCGGCGCTCGTCCTGCGTCAGGGCTCCGTTCCGTCCCCCGAATGAAGGAGTGCATCCGTATGACCGACCAAGTGGACCACCAGGTGACCATCGAGGATCTGGCCGAGCTGATGAAACGCTCCGCCGGAGTCAGCGTCGACCCCCTCATCCTCGAGGAGGAGGCCGGTTCCGGCTGGGACACGTTCGGCCTGGACTCCCTCGGTCTCCTGGGCATCGTGGCCGAACTGGAGAAGCGCCACGGCACGGGCCTGCCCGAGCAGATGGAGCGTTGCACGACACCCGAAGAGTTCCTCGCCGTCGTGAACGGCGCACTGGCGAAGGGAGCATGACATGGCCGGCCACACCGAGAACGAGATCACCATCGCGGCACCGCTGGACCTGGTCTGGGACATGACCAACGACATCCAGAACTGGCCGCGGCTGTTCAGCGAGTACTCCTCCGTCGAGGTGCTCGACCGCGACGGACACCGCACCACGTTCCGGCTCACCATGTACCCCGACGACGAGGGCCGGGTGTGGAGCTGGGTGTCGGAACGCGTAGCGGACCGTACGACGCGCACCGTCTGGGCCCATCGCGTCGAAACCGGCCCCTTCGAGTACATGAAGATCCGCTGGGAGTACGCCGAGACACAGCACGGCATCCGGATGGACTGGATCCAGGACTTCGCGATGAAGCCGGACGCTCCCGTCGACGACACCGCGATGACGGAGATCATCAACCGCAACTCCCGCAAGCAGATGGCCCTCATCCGCGACCGGATCGAGCGGGCCGCGGGCGAACGACGCGGCGCCGCGGTCCTCACCGACTGAAGGGGGACTCCCTGATGCACCACACCCTGATCGTCGCCCGCATGGCTCCCGGCGCCGCACCGGACATCGCCGACGTCTTCTCCGATTCGGACCGCGGCGAACTGCCCCACCTCATCGGAGTCACCCGGCGCAGCCTCTTCGAGTTCGGTGACGTGTACCTGCACCTCATCGAGAGCGACCGCGACCCGGCTCCCACCATCGCCAAGCTGGCCGGCCACCCGGAGTTCCGCGAGGTCAGCGAGCGGCTCTCCCCGTACGTCTCCGCCTACGACCCGGAGACCTGGCGGAGCCCCAAGGACGCGATGGCACGCTGCTTCTACCGCTGGGAACGGGACAGGGCGGGCGGCTGAGACGCCGAAAAGGGTGGCGGGACACAGCAGATGCTGTGTCC
>NZ_VJZC01000453.1 GCF_009377185.1 Streptomyces spongiae | reverse complement strand
GCCCGGAGGGGAGGCCCTCATGCGCCCGAGTGCCGAAAGGAGCAGGTCACGTGCGTGGGATCACCAACACCGCCATGGCGTGCGTCACCGCGGGCGCCCTCTGCTGCGGCGCGTGGCTGCTCCGCGGCGGCACCGGACACGACGCGCCGCCCCAGCCGTCGGCGGCCCAGGCCCACACCCGCTCCGAGTCCGGGTCGGGGTTCGAGGAGTCCGAGGTGCCGCCCGCGGTGCCCGCCCTGCCGCCGTCCCCGCCCAGGCGCGTCCGCATCCCCTCGATCCGCGTGAACGCCCCCCTCACGGGCCTCGGCCTCACCTCCACCGGCAGCCTCGACGTCCCTCCGGCGACGGAGGAGAACCTCGTCGGCTGGTACGAGGCCGGCACCACTCCCGGTGAGAGGGGCACCGCGATCGTCGCGGGGCACGTGGACACGGCGGACGGGCCCGCCGTCTTCTACCGGCTGGGAGCGCTCACGAGGGGCGCCCGCGTCGAGGTCGAACGGCGGGACGGCGCCGTCGCGCTGTTCTCCGTCGACGCCGTGGAGGTGTACGACGCCCGGGCCTTCCCCGACGAGAAGGTGTACGGCGCCGCCGACCGACCCGAGCTGCGGTTGATCACCTGCGGTGGCGGCTACTCCAGGCAGACGGGCTACCGGGGCAACGTGGTCGTTTTCGCCCACCTCACCGGCGTACGTCCGGCCCGCGGGCGATGACGACGGCCGTCCGCCGGCGCAAGGTCACGGTCGCGATCACGCCACCCACTGCTGATACGCCAGGTTCGCCACCAGCGCGAACACCACCACCAGCAGCACGACCCGCACGAACCCGCTGCCCTTCTTCAGCGCGGTGTGCGCCCCCACCGTCCCGCCGACCAGGTTGAACACGGCCATCAGCGCGGCCAGCTGCCAGTACACCGTGCCCTTCCAGGCGAAGGTCGCGAGGGCGCCCGCGTTGGTGCAGCAGTTGACGATCTTGGCGGTGGCGGAGGCGGTGACGAGGTCGAGGTGGAGGACGGCGGTGAGCGCGAGCACCAGGAACGTGCCCGTGCCGGGGCCGACCAGCCCGTCGTAGAAGCCGATACCGACACCGGCGAGCCCGATCGCGGCCAGGACGCGCCGCGCGGAGACGGGCCCGGTGGCGGGAGCCGTGCCGAAGGCGGGGCGGAGGATCACGAAGGTGCCCACGGCGAGCAGCACCACCATCACGACGGGCTTGAGCACCTCCGTGCTCATCAGGGCCGCGACGAACGCCCCGGCCGTGGACCCGGCGAGCGCCCCCAGCCCGATCCGTACCGCCACCCCGACGTCGACGGGTGTCCTGCGCGCGTACGTCACGGCCGCGCCCGACGTGCCGACGATGGCCACCGCCTTGTTGGTGCCGAGCGCGTACTGGGCGGCGGACGAGGAGTTCGGCAGCCCGAGCAGCAGCACCGGGAGCAGCAGGAGCCCTCCCCCGCCCACCACGGCGTCGATCCATCCGGCCGCGAGGGCGGCGAGGCACAGCAGAACGACCATGGTCAGGGATATGTCGGGCATGATCGGGACCCTATCGGGGCCTTGTCGGGACCCTGCGGACGGGATACATGCGCCGTCCACGGAATTGAGCGTGCACTGGGCTCCGGGGATGTCCCGCGGGGTCCAGGAGGGCCCTTCCGGAGATCGAAAACGTGTCCAAAGCGCCTGACCAGGTGATTCGCGCCCCCTCACAGCCCACACCGGGCCGACGGAAACCCCTCACATCCCGTCCGGCCCCGTGCTGAGGGCAGCGTTCCCCGCGGGAAACAGACGTGATGCGGTCGGGTAACACCGGCATCGCACGCTCAAGGGCATGACCTCGAATACGCGTGTGGTGGTGATCGGCGCCGGCCTCGCGGGCGTACGTCTCGCCCGGCGGCTCGGTGAGCTCGGTGTGCCCGCCGTCCTCGTGGGCGAGGAGGAGCACACCCCGTACAACCGCGTGCTGCTCGCCGACGTCCTGGCCGGACGGTACACGCCCGAGGTGATCGCGCTTCCGGCGCCCGCGGAGATCACGCGCGGCCGGGTCACCGGCATCGACCGCGCGGCCCGCGAGGTGGTCTGCGCGGACGGTTCCGTGATCGCATACGACACGCTCGTGCTCGCGACCGGCTCGAACCCCGTTCTGCCGCCGCTGCGCGGTCTGTTCGACCCCGAGCGGCACGAACTCCCCGAGGGCGTCCACGCGTTCCGCACGATGGACGACTGCCTGGGACTGTCGAAGGCGGTACGGCCGGGTACGAAGGCCGTGGTCATCGGCGGCGGGCTCCTCGGTGTCTCCGCCGCCCGTGCCCTCGCCCGGCGCGACGCCCAGGTGGTGCTCGCCCAGCAGGCCGAGCGGCTGATGGAGCGCCAGCTCGACCCGTCGGCCTCGAAGCTGGTGCGGCGCCATCTGGCGGAACTCGGGGTCGAGGTGCACACCGAGTCGCGCGTCCGTGGCGTGCGCTGCGTCGAAGGGGCCGTACGGTCCGTGGAGATGGCCGACGGGTACGCGCTCGACGCCGACATCGTCGTCCTCGCCTGTGGCGTCCACCCGCGTGTGGGTATCGCCGAGCAGGCGGGCCTCACCGTCCGCAAGGGCGTCGTCGTCGACGACGAACTGCGCACCTCCGACCCGCACATCCGGGCCATCGGCGACTGCGCCCAGCACGACGGCCAGGTCTACGGCCTCGCCACTCCGGCCCTCGAACAGGCCGACGTACTCGCCGAGTTGATCGCCGACGAGGCCGGGATGGGCGGCGACGCGACCGCCCGCTACACCGGCACCCGCGCGCTGACCCGGCTCACCCTCGCCGGAGGGGACTTCTTCGACCTCGCCGCGTTCGGCGAGCCCGAGCCCCGCCCCGGCGACGACGTCATCCAGCTCGCCGACGCCACCCGGGGCACCTACCGCAAGGTCGTCGTCCGCGACGACCGCCTGGTCGGCGGGGTGCTCGTCGGCGAACTCGGCACCGTCGGCGCGCTCGCCCGCGCCTGGGAGGGAGCAGAGCCGCTCCCCGAGAACGGCGCTCCTCTGCTCCACCTGCTCACCAACGATGGAGGCTCCTGATGACCGCCGCCCTGGGGGCCACCCCCACGATCGTGCTCGTCGGCCATGGCATGGTCGGCCAGCGCTTCCTCGAAGCGCTCGCCGAGCGCGGCCTGACCGCCACGCACCGCGTGGTCGTGCTCTGCGAGGAGCCGCGTCCCGCGTACGACCGCGTGGCGCTCACCTCGTACTTCTCGGGCAAGACGCCCGAGGACCTGTCGATGACGGACATGGAGTTCATCGAGACGCACGGCATCGAGCTGTACATCGGTGACCCGGCGGAGTCCGTCGACCGTGAGGCCCGCAAGGTCACCGCCAAGTCCGGCCAGGTCTTCGAGTACGACGTCCTCGTCCTCGCCACCGGCTCGTACCCCTTCGTGCCGCCGGTCCCGAACAAGGACGCCGAGGGCTGCTTCGTCTACCGCACGATCGAGGACCTGCTCGCGATCGAGGAGTACGCGAAGACGAAGGCGACGACCGGTGCCGTGGTCGGCGGCGGTCTGCTCGGCCTGGAGGCGGCCGGTGCCCTGAAGGGCCTGGGCGTCGAGGCGCACATCGTGGAGTTCGCGCCGCGTCTGATGCCGGTGCAGGTCGACGACGGCGGTGGCGCGGCCCTGCTGCGCACCATCGAGGACATGGGCCTGAGCGTCCACACCGGGGTGGGCACGCAGGAGATCGTGACCGATGCCTCGGGCGCCGTGACCGGCATGAAGCTGTCCGACGGCTCCGAACTCGCCACCGACATGGTGGTGTTCTCCGCCGGTGTCCGCCCCCGCGACCAGCTCGCCCGTGACTGCGGCCTGACGGTCGGCGAGCGCGGCGGCATCACGGTCGACGAGCAGTGCCGTACGGTCGCCGACCCGCACGTGTTCGCGATCGGCGAGTGCGCGCTGGCCTCCGACGGCCGGGTGTACGGCCTGGTGGCGCCCGGTTACGAGCAAGCCGAGACGGCCGCGGCGACCATCGCTTCCGATGAGGCGGCTTTTGTCGGCGCCGACCTGTCCACCAAGCTGAAGCTGCTCGGCGTGGACGTGGCGTCCTTCGGTGACGCGCACGGCACGACGGAGGACTGCCTCGACGTCGTCTACGCCGACTCCCGCGCGGGCGTCTACAAGAAGCTGGTCATCGGCCGCGACGGCGAGCTCCTCGGCGGCATCCTGGTCGGCGACGCGGAGGCGTACGGCACGCTGAAGGCCTTCACCGGTTCGGTTCCGCCGGTCTCGCCCGAGTCGCTGGTGCTGCCGGCCGGTGCCGGCGCCCCCGCCCAGCTCGGCCCCTCCGCGCTGCCGGACGAGGCGATCATCTGCTCCTGCAACAACGTCACCAAGGGCACCATCCGCGGCGCGGTCACCGACCACCAGTGCACGACCGTGCCCGAGGTGAAGAAGTGCACCAAGGCCGGTACGACGTGCGGCAGTTGCGTCAAGGTCCTCGGCCAGCTGATCAACGCCGAGCTGGAGGCGTCCGGCGTCGAGGTCGACAAGGGCCTGTGCGGCTGCTTCTCGCAGACCCGCGAGGAGCTGTACGAGATCGTCCTCGCCCTGCGCATCAACACCTACCAGCAGCTCCTCGACCGCTACGGCCGTGAGGACGCCCGCGGCGGCGACGGCTGTGAGGTCTGCAAGCCGGCGGTCGGCTCGATCATCGCCTCCCTCGCCCCGACGATCGGCGCGAGCGGCTACGTCCTGGAGGGCGAGCAGGCGTCGTTGCAGGACAGCAACGACCACTTCCTCGCCAACCTCCAGAAGAACGGCTCGTACTCGGTCGTCCCGCGCATCCCCGGCGGTGAGGTCACCCCGGAGGGGCTGATCGTGATCGGCGAGATCGCCCGCGACTTCGGGCTCTACACGAAGATCACGGGTGGCCAGCGCATCGACATGTTCGGCGCGCGGGTGGAGCAACTCCCCCTCATCTGGACCCGGTTGGTGGACGCCGGCTTCGAGTCCGGGCACGCCTACGGCAAGTCCCTGCGCACGGTGAAGTCCTGCGTGGGCCAGACCTGGTGCCGCTACGGCGTCCAGGACTCCGTCCGCATGGCGATCGACCTGGAGCTGCGCTACCGGGGCCTGAGGTCCCCGCACAAGCTGAAGTCGGCGGTCTCCGGCTGCCAGCGCGAGTGCGCGGAGGCCCAGTCGAAGGACTTCGGCGTGATCGCCACGGCCAACGGCTGGAACCTGTACGTCGGCGGCAACGGCGGCGCGACCCCGCGCCACGCGGACCTGCTGGCACAGGACCTCTCCGACGCCGAGCTGATCCGTCTGATCGACCGGTTCCTGATGTTCTACATCCGCACGGCGGACCGCCTGGAGCGTACGAGCGTCTGGCTGGAGCGGATCCCCGGCGGCCTGGACCACGTCCGGGACGTGGTCGTGGAGGACTCCCTCGGCATCTGCGAGGAGCTGGAGTCCCTGATGGCGGACCACGTGGCGCACTACGCCGACGAGTGGGCCACGACCATCAACGACCCCGAGAAGCTGGCCCGGTTCGTCTCCTTCGTGAACGCGCCGGACACCCCCGACCCGGTCGTCGGCTTCGTCCCCGAGCGCGACCAGATGAAGCCCGACCTGCCGCTGCTGTCCATCGGTATGCGACCCGCCGAAGAAGTCCTGGAAGGAAGCGCCCAGCGATGACCCTGGCTCCCGAGAAGACCGACCTGAAGATCCAACTGCAGCTGGACGGCGAGGCTGACGCCTGGTTCACCGTCTGCGACCTGAAGGCGCTGCTCCCGGGCCGCGGTGTGGCGGCCCTGCTGCCCGACGGCCGCCAGGCCGCGCTGTTCATGGACCGCGCGGGCAAGCTGTACGCGATCGACAACCGCGACCCGTTCGGCGGCGCCGCGGTCCTCTCCCGCGGCCTCACCGGCACCCACCAGGGCCGCCCCTTCGTCGCCTCCCCGCTCCTGAAGCAGCGCTTCGACCTGGAGACGGGCGAGTGCCTGGACGACGAGGCGGTACGGGTGGCGACGTACGAGGTGCGGGCGCAGTGAGGTAACGCCCACCCAATGGGCACAGGTGGCCCGGAGCTCCAGAGCCGCGGAGCTTCGGGCCACGTCTGTGTGCTCAGCGGCACGTAATCAGTGTGCTCGGCGGCACGCCTGCGTGCTCAGCGGGTGGCCTCCAGCGGTCTCGGGGGCCGGTGCTCCGACGGCGGGGTTCCGGCCCGGTTCGGGTTGGGAGCGCACGGGAGGTGGACCACCGCGTCGAGGCCGCCGCTCGGGGCGGGGCGCAGGACGGCCTCGCCGCCGCCGGCGTGGGCGAGGCGCTGGACCAGGGCGAGCCCCAGACCCGTACCGCCCTTGGGGGCGTCGGGGGCGCGCCAGAAGCGGTCGAAGGCGCGGCGGCGCTGTTCCTCCGTCATGCCGGGGCCCTCGTCCATGACATGCAGCTCGACCCGGCCGTGGCCTGCGCGGTGGTGCGGGAAGGCGTGGGGGAATCGGCGTTCCTGGGCGGCCGGACGGCGCAGGTCGATGAAGACGGTCGAGCCCGGCGGCGACACACGCAGCGCGTTGGAGAGCAGGTTGTCCAGGATCTGCTCCACCGCGCCGGGCACCGCCAGCACCTGGCCCGCGTAGTCGCCCGCCCGCGCCAGCGCCACACCGTGCTGCTCGAACAACGGGGCCCAGGCGCGGTGCCGTTCCACGCACACCCCGTCCACGTCCACCCGCTCGCGTTCGGCGGCGCTCTCGTCGAGGCGGGCCATCGCGAGCAGTCCCTCGACCATGCGGGCCAGCCGGTCGGTCTCGGTCATCGCGGCGGTGAGGCTGCCCCGGGCGTGCAGGGCGATGTCGGACTCCAGGTTCTCCAGGCGCAGCCGCAGCGCCGCGAGCGGGGTCTTGAGCTGGTGGGAGGCCTCGCCGGCGAAGGCTCGCTGGGAGGCCAGGAGGTGTTCGAGGCGGGCGGCGGTGCGGTTGAAGGTGGCCGCGAGGCTGCGTACCTCCGGCGGCCCCTTGGTGATCGCCACCGGCCGCACCGCGCCCGTGTCGGCCAACTGGTAGGTGGCGATCTCCAGTTCACGGATGGGGCGGCCGGTCCAGCGGGCGATCGCGAACCCGACGACGGCGACCGCGGCGAGGACCGCCAGCCCGCCGAGGATGAGCAGCAGCCAGACGTGCTGGACGCGCTCCGCCACCATCCGGGTCGGCACCGTGATCCGCACGGCGCCCTGTTTCTCCACGCCGTGCGTGACCGGCGCCGAGATCGCGATGTACTCGACACCGCCGATGGTGGAGGTGCGCACGTCCGCCGTGGAGTTGCCCTGGAGCGCCGCCGCGATACCGGGCCGGGTGGCCAGCGTGCCGGAGTCCGCGTCGGGCACCGGGTGCGAGGTGGCCAGCAGTTCACCGGACTGGTTCACGATCAGCACCATGCCGCCGATGCGCGCGGCACAGTGGTTCGCCCGCGTGGGCAGGTCCTGTGCCGCGGTCCCGGCGGTGATGGACAGCGAGGCGTACGCCGACACCGACTCCGCCTCGTCCTTGGCCGCGTTGATCACCCGCTCCAGCTCGCCCCGCGAGTAGATGAAGCCCAGCGGGATCTCCAGGCAGAGCAGGACCAGGAGGGTGAGGGCGAGGTAGCTGAGCAGCAGGCGCCTGGTCATCGATACGCCGCCTGGGGCCCTGGCGCCGGGTACGGGGTCGGCGGCCGCATGTGCACCGCCAGCCGGAACCCGACCCCGCGCAGGGTCTGGATCCACGCCGGGTTGCCCAGCTTCCGCCGCAGCGTGGCCACGTGCACGTCCAGCGTCTTCGTCGGGCCCTCGTAGTGCGGGTCCCACACCCGGTCGAGGATCTGCTGCCGCGAGTACACCGCGCCCGGGTCCTCGGTGAGCAGGGCCAGCAGCTCGAACTCCTTGGGCGTCAGGGCGATGGGCGAGTTCCCCACCCACACCTGCCGCGTACGCCGGTCCACGACGAGCGGCCCGGCGGCCTCCTCGGGGGCGGCTTCGGGTGGCGGTGCGGCGTCGAAGGAGGGATCGGGGGCCTCGAAGGAACGGGGTGGGCCGAACGAGCCGGTGGTGTCGAAGGAACCGGTTGGGTTGGGCGAGTTGATCGGGTTGGGCGAGTTGGGCGAGTTGGCTGGGTTGTAGGAACTCGTCGAGTCATAAGTGCTCGTGGAGTCGTAGGAACCGGTCGCGTCGAAGGAGCGTGTGGAGTCGACGGGGCCGGCCTCGAAGCCCCGCGCGGACTCGAACTGCCG
>NZ_VJZC01000452.1 GCF_009377185.1 Streptomyces spongiae | reverse complement strand
CGGCGGGGGCGAGGAAAGGGCGCCCTCAGTCCAGGTAGCCCCTCAGTTGGTCCGCGAAGGCGTGGTCTCGGAGTTTGTTCAGGGTTTTGGACTCGATCTGGCGGATGCGTTCCCTCGTGACACCGAAGATCCGGCCGATCTCCTCCAGCGTGCGCGGCCGCCCGTCGGCCAGCCCGTAGCGGAGTTGGACGACCTTCCGTTCCCGCTCACCCAGCGTCGACAACACCGCTTCCAGATGCTCCCGCAGAAGCAGGAAGGCCGCCGACTCCACCGGACTCGTCGCGTCGCCGTCCTCGATCAGATCGCCCAGGGCCACGTCGTCCTCCTCGCCCACGGGCGCGTGGAGGGAGACGGGTTCCTGGGCGAGGCGGAGGACCTCACTGACGCGCTCGCCGGGGAGGTCGAGGTGGGCGGCCACCTCGTCGGGAGTCGGTTCGTACCCGCGCTCCTGGAGCATGCGCCGCTGCACCCGGATCACCCGGTTGATCAGTTCGACCACGTGGACCGGGACACGGATCGTACGGGCCTGGTCCGCCAGGGCCCGGGACATGGCCTGACGGATCCACCACGTGGCGTACGTCGAGAACTTGTACCCCCGGGCGTAGTCGAACTTCTCGACCGCCCTGATCAGCCCCAGGTTCCCCTCCTGCACCAGGTCCAGCATCGTCAGCCCGCGCCCGACGTAACGCTTCGCCACCGACACGACCAGCCGCAGGTTCGCCTCGATCAGCCGCCTCTTGGCCATCCGGCCCATCACGACCAGCCTGTCGAGGTCCATGGCCAGCTGGGTGTCCAGGTCGGGGGTGTTGCCGAGCTTCTCCTCCGCGAAGAGGCCGGCCTCCACCCTCCGGGCCAGCTCGACCTCCTCGGCGGCCGTGAGCAACGGTATGCGGCCGATCTCCCGCAGGTACTGGCGGAACAGGTCCGAGGAGGGCCCGGCGGTGTCGGTGCGCCCGCGCGGCGGCTCCACCGGTTCCACGACCTCCACGGCTTCCACGGTCTCCGGGGGGTCCGCCGCTGCCGCTGTCTCCACGGCACCGACCGGCGGCTCGTCGAACTCCGGCGGGCCCTCCGGCTCCGCCTCGGGGTGGTGCGCGACCCGGCTCTGTGAAGGCACCGCCGAGATGACGGCGGTCTCCGCGTCGGGCTCCGTACTGTCCGTACTGTCCGTACTGTGCTCGTTCTGCGTGAGGGTCTGGGTCTGCACGGGGGCGACCTCCAGGAATGTCGCTGCTGAAGCATGCGGCAGCGGTACGTCGGGGATGGCGACGGCCTCACCGCCGTCCATCCCGTAGTCATTGAGCGGAACCGCGGGGGTCTCGGACCCACCGGGGGCGGGCCGGCCGCGCTCCGAGGACTCAGGCACCGGACCCAGTGTGGAGTACGACACATCGCTGCCACGAGGGGCGTGCGATGACTTTTTGCGTCCGGTCCGTGACCGCGTGGTTACCCTGGCGTACGAGTGCGCTGCTGAGAGGGTGTGAAGCACCTTGAAGGGCGTACGGGATTGGCAAGTGCGCCCGGGAGCTGCACGGCTTCGTGGGGCTTTCGTGGGGCGCCTCAGAGCGCTTCCGCGCCCCGCTCCCGCAGCGCCTGGTCGTACTGCTGGAGGACCCACAGCTCGTTCTGCACAGAGGCGAACTGGGCCGGGTCGGCGTGCTGCCCGAGGCGGGTCAGGGTGCCCTGGACGTCACGGACGCGGCGCTCCACGGCGCGCCTGCGTACGGTGACCAGCTGCTCGCCCGCGTACAGCTCGTCGACCGCCTTGCGCATGATGGCCTCGACCGCGAGCTCGGTCACCATGGCCCGGACCGTGTCGTCCGGTGCGGCCTCGCGGACCCTGACCAGGTACTCCTGCGGGTCCTGCGTGCCGTAGTCGGCGCCGCCCGCGTCCATGATGGTCTGACGCACGGCCGCGTACGGCGCCGCGGTGAACTCGTCGACCCCGTACGCGTCGAACGCCGGGGAGACCAACTCCGGGCGCTGGAGGGCGAGTTTCAGCAGCTCACGCTCGGTGGCGTAGACGGGGTTGCGGAGGGTGAGCGCGGGGCCGGTCATGGCCGGGCGGGGGGCCGCCTCGTACTGCTGGGGTGCCCGGGACGCCGGCGCGGGCGCCCTGCCGCCGCGCTCGCGGGCCCAACGCGCGAGCTGCGCCACGCGCTTGACCACGAACTGCGTGTCGAGGATGCCGAGCATGCCCGCGAGCTCCACCGCGACCTCGTGCTGGGCGCCGCTGTTCTTGATGCGGGCGACGACCGGTGCCGCCTCGTCCAGGGCCGCGGCGCGCCCCGCCGGGGTCTCCAGGTCGTAGCGCGCCACGATCTGGCGCAGCGCGAACTCGAACAGCGGGGTGCGCGGTTCGGCCAGGTCCGCGACCGCCTCGTCCCCCTTCGCCAGCCGTAGCTCGCAGGGGTCCATGCCGTCCGGTGCGATGGCGATGTACGTCTCGGCGGCGAACTTCTGGTCGTCCTCGAAGGCGCGCAGGGCCGCCTTCTGGCCGGCCGCGTCGCCGTCGAAGGTGAAGATGACGCGGGCGCTGCCGTTGTCCATGAGCAGGCGGCGGAGGATCTTGATGTGCTCGCCGCCGAAGGCCGTGCCGCAGGTCGCTATGGCGGTGGTGACGCCCGCGAGGTGGCAGGCCATGACGTCGGTGTAGCCCTCGACGACCACCGCGCGGCTGGACTTGGCGATGTCCTTCTTCGCGAGGTCGATGCCGTACAGGACCTGGGACTTCCTGTAGATGGCCGTGTCGGGGGTGTTGAGGTACTTGGGGCCGTTGTCCGCCTCGTACAGCTTTCTCGCGCCGAAGCCCACCACGTCGCCGCCGATGTCGCGGATGGGCCACATCAGGCGCCCGCGGAAGCGGTCGATGGGGCCGCGACGGCCCTCCTGCGACAGCCCGGAGAGCAGCAGCTCCTTGTCGGTGAAGCCCTTGCCGCGGAGGTAGCGCGTGAGGTGGTCCCAGCCCTGGGGGCTGTAGCCGACGCCGAAGTGGACGGCGGCGGCCTGGTCGAAGCCGCGCTCGGCGAGGAAGATCCGGCCGGTGTCGGCCTCGGGGCTCGTGGCGAGCTGTTCGGCGTACCACTCGGCGGCGATCTTGTGTGCCTCGACCAGGCGGATGCGCTCGCCGCGCTGGTGGGACGGGTTGTACCCGCCCTCCTCGTACCGCAGCGTGATGCCGGCCTGCGCGGCGAGGCGCTCGACCGCCTCCGAGAAGGAGAGGTGGTCGACCTTCATCACGAACGTGATGGTGTCGCCGCCCTCCTGGCAGCCGAAGCAGTGGAAGAGCCCCTTGCTCGGGCTGACCTGGAAGGACGGCGACTTCTCGTCGTGGAAGGGGCAGAGGCCCTTGAGATTGCCCCCGCCCGCGCCCCGCAGCTGGAGATACTCGGACACCACGGCGTCGATCGGAACCGCGTCCCGAACCGCCTTCACGTCCTCGTCATTGATCCGTCCTGCCACGGGGAGATTCTACGGGGGAGCACGGACACATCCGGGGCACGGGAGCGCCCCGTCAGGGGCGCGGGGAACTGCGCGAGCAACCACGAACAACCCGCAGTCGCCCGCCGTCCCCACCCCCCTGACGCCTAGGCGATCAGGCTCTCCAACGAAACATGCGGATCCGCCAGCGCCTCCACATCCACAGACGCCCTCGCCCGGATGAGGGACTGAATCGGCCCAGTGACGTCCCACACATTCACGTTCATCCCCGCCAGCACCCTCCCCTCCTTCAGCCAGAACGCGATGAACTCCCGCTTCCCCGCATCCCCACGGATCACCACTTGGTCGTACGACCCGGGCGGCGCCCATCCGGAGTACTCCATCCCCAGGTCGTACTGGTCGGAGAAGAAGTACGGCACCCGGTCGTACGTGACGTCCTGCCCGAGCATCGCCCGGGCCGCGGCGGGCCCGCCGTTGAGCGCGTTCGCCCAGTGCTCCACCCTCAGCCGCGTGTCGAACAGGGCGTGCGGGAAGGACACCACGTCACCGGCCGCGTAGACGTGGGGATCGGACGTACGCAGCCGCTCGTCCACCACGATGCCCCCACCGTGCGCACGGTCGGCGATCTCGAGGCCGCAGGACTCCGCGAGCCCGATGCGTGGGGCGGCACCGATGGCCGCCAGGACATCGTGGGCCGGATGCTCCTCCCCCGTGTCCGTGCGCGCGGCCAGCACCATGCCGTCCTGGCCCACGATCTCGGTGAGCCTGGCGCCGAAGTCGAAGCGGACGCCGTGCTCGCGGTGCAGCTCGGCGAAGAGGTTGCCGAGTTCGGGACCGAGCACGCCGTGCAGCGGGGTGGACGAGGGCTCGACGACCGTGACCTCCGCGCCGTACTCGCGGGCGGCCGCCGCGACCTCCAGGCCGATCCAGCCGGCGCCCGCGATCACGAGGTGGCCGTTGTCGCGGCCGAGCGCGGTGAGGACGCCCTTGAGGCGTTCGGCGTGGGCGAGGCGGCGCAGGTGGTGGACGCCGGCCAGGTCCGTGCCGGGGATGTCGAGGCGGCGCGGCTCGGCGCCGGTCGCGATCAGCAGCTTGTCGTAGTGGACGAGGGTGCCGTCGTCACCGAAGCGGACGGTCCTCGCGGTGCGGTCGATGGCGTCGACGGTCTGGCCGAGGTGCAGTTCGATGTCGTTCTGCGCGTACCAGGAGGGCTCGTGGACGAAGACGCTGTCGCGCTCCTTCTTGCCCAGCAGATAGCCCTTGGAGAGGGGCGGGCGCTCGTACGGGTGGTCGCGTTCGTCGCAGATCAGTATCACGCGGCCGGTGAAGCCCTCCGTCCGGAGCGTCTCGGCCGCCTTGGCGCCGGCCAGACCTCCTCCGACGATGACGAATGTCTGATCCGCGTCGACCACTTGTTGCCTCCTGCCGGGGGTCTGGGGGTGGACCCCAGATGAACATTGCGCCAGTTGAACTTTGCGGATGTCGCCACAAGCGAGCGTCCCGCACGGAGCGTGATGCGGGAAGAGGGAGTGGCCCGATCAGGCCACGCAGGGTCACACCTGTCCCCCTCCAGGGTCACTGGTGTCACATGTGCCCGGTGAGTCTCGCGTGCAACGTGCGGGCCGAGGCATCGGTGAGGGAGGCGATCTGATCGACGATCACACGCTTGCGCGCGCGGTTGTCGGCCGCCTCGTCGAACAGGGCACGGAACTGGGGTTCGAGTCCGTCCGGTGCGCGGGCGGTGAGCGCCTCGGCGAGTTCGGCGACGACGATCCGCTGGTCGGCCCGGAGCCGCTCCTGCTCGGCGCGCTGCATGACGTACCGGTCGGCGACGGCCTTGAGTACGGCGCATTCCAGCCGGGCCTCGCGCGGGACGACCAGCTCGGCCGCGTACCGCGTGAGCCGTCCGCTGCCGTACGCCGATCGGGTGGCGCCCTCGGCGGCCAGGCAGAAGCGGCCGATGAGCTGGCTGGTGGCGTCCTTGAGGCGGGACTGCGCGAGGGCCGTTCCGTCGTAGCCGTGCGGCCACCACTCCTGACCGAGGAGGCGGTCGAGGGCCTCGGCGAGTTCGGCGGGGTCCGTGTCGGCGGGCACGTACCGGCCGAGGGCGACGGCGAAGACCGTCTGCCGCTCGGGCTCGGCGTGCAGAGCGCCCGGGTCGATGTGGCCCGCGTGCAGGCCGTCCTCGAAGTCGTGCACCGAGTACGCCACGTCGTCCGACCAGTCCATGACCTGGGCCTCGAAGCAGGTGCGGTCTTCGGGGGCGCCCTTGCGGATCCAGTCGAAGACCGGCCGGTCGTCCTCGTAGACACCGAACTTCGGGGAGGCGGGGGTGGTGGGGTGACCGCCGCGCGGCCAGGGGTACTTGGTGGCGGCGTCGAGGGCGGCGCGGGTGAGGTTGAGGCCGACGCTGACCAGGCGGCCCTCGCCGGACGCCGCCGGGTCGCGGACGAAGCGCTTGGGTTCGATGCGGGCCAGCAGGCGCAGGGACTGGGCGTTGCCCTCGAAGCCGCCGCAGTCCTCCGCGAACTCGTTCAGCGCCTGTTCGCCGTTGTGGCCGAAGGGCGGGTGGCCGAGGTCGTGGGAGAGGCAGGCGGCCTCGACGAGGTCGGGGTCGCAGCCGAGGGCGGCGCCGAGCTCACGGCCGACCTGCGCGCACTCCAGGGAGTGGGTGAGGCGGGTGCGGGGGCTGGCGTCCCAGGCCGGGCTCCGGGTGCCCGGTGTGACGACCTGCGTCTTGCCGGCCAGGCGGCGCAGCGCGGCGGAGTGCAGCACGCGCGCGCGGTCGCGCTGGAAGGCGGTGCGACCGGGGCGCTTGTCGGGCTCCGGGGCCCATCGCTCGATGGCCGCTTCGTCGTAGGCGTCGGGCGCGATGTTGTTCTCGTACGCCCCCTGTGTGGAGGGCGCGGTCGCCTGGGGTTCGGTGCCTTCTGCCTGGGGTGCGTTGGATGCGGTGCCTTCCATGCCCCGACAGTAGACGCAGGGGCTGACAAACGGGGCGTTGCGGTCCGGTCAGGCGGGGTGTGGCGTCAAGCCGTGGCCAATGCCGGTTCCGCGACCGGGTACGGGGCCGTGGCGGCCTCGTCGTAGCGGTGCAGGACCAGGCGGGCCATCGCCGGGTGGGCACCCAGGGGTCCGGCGGCGATCCAGGGGGCCGCGTCGGCGCACTCGGTGGCGAAACGGCCGGAGGCGGTGAAGTAGGAGGCGACGGCGACCCGGTGGCGGCCACGGGCGGCGAGGGCGCGCACGGCGTCCGGGACGGTGGGAGCGGCGGCGGAGGCGTACGCGGGCACCACCGGGACGCCGAGACGCTCGGCGAGGAGCTCCGCGGTGCGGCGGGCGTCGACGGCGGCGTCCGGGTCGCGGGAGCCCGCGGCGGCGAGGACGACAGCGCTCGACCGGCGCTCGGCCTCGGTCGCCGGTGTGTGCCACCCGGCCTCGACGAGCCGCTCGTACAGGGTGTCCACGAGGAGGGAGTGCGGGCCCAGGGGCGGGGCGAACCGGGCGCGCACCCGGGACGCGGCCGCCATCTCCGGGATGTCCTGCTTGACGTGGTAGCCACGGCTGAGGAGCAGCGGGACCAGGACGGCCTCCTGGTCGCCGAGGGCGGCGAGGGTGTCGGGCAGCAGGGGCTCGTTGAGCTCGATGTGCCCGAGATGCACGGCCAGGCCGGGCCGCAGCTCGCGGACACGGTCGATGAGTGCGTGCACGGTGGCGAGGGTGCGCGGGTCGCGGCTGCCGTGCGCCACGAGGACGAGCGCGGGCGGCACGGGCCGTACGGGGCGCCGGGTCCCGTCGAGCGCGACGAGGCTGAGCTGGCTGGCGAGCTGACTGCTGATCCGGTTCATGATGTGCGCCGTACTGTCGAGGTGAGCGCCACGGAGCGGCTGGCCGCCGGGGCAGGGCTGGGACTCGTCGCGGGGAGCGGGAGCGTCCGACTTACGCGTCGCCGTCATGAACCGATGGTCGCGGCAGGACGTTGCCGAGCCGTTGCACGCGAATGACGGGTGTTTTCCGAGGGTTCACGGTGGGGTGGCCGGTGTGTGTGAGGAGCGGTGACCTGCGGTTTTGTTCGCCGTGAGTGAACCTCGTCACGTGGTCGGGGCGAACCGGATCGCTGCGCGCGGCGTCTTCGTTGGTCGAAACGGCGGGGGCTGTCGGGGTGACGGAAACCTGCCGGACACATGGATCAGGGGGCCGTCGTCATGCAGCTGCCGCGCTTGTCGTGCTTGCCGCGTCTCCGTCGGCTGCGGTTGTGGCTGCGGTTGCGGCTGCGGCTGCGGCTGCGGCTGCCGCGGACTCGTGCCGGGCAGCGGCGGGTTGTGCAGGTGGTGATGTCGCTGTGCGTGCTGGCGCTGTTGCCGGCGACGTGGATGTTCGTCGTGGCGGGTGATCGGCTGCGGACCGTCGACAGCGTGCCGCGGACCGACGTGGCCGTGGTGTTCGGGGCCGGGCTGTGGGACGGCGAGCCCTCGCCGTACCTCGCGCATCGGCTGGACGCGGCGGCGGAGCTGTATCGGGCGGGGCGTATCGAGGTCGTGCTGGTGAGTGGGGACAACAGCCGCGAGGACTACGACGAGCCGGATGCGATGCGGGCGTACCTGACGAAGCGGGGGGTTCCCGATGCGCGCATCGTCAGTGACTACGCCGGGTTCGACACCTGGGACTCGTGTGTGCGGGCCCGGAAGATCTTCGGCGTGGATCGGGCGGTGCTCATCAGTCAGGGGTTCCACATACGGCGGGCGGTTGCGCTGTGTGAGGAGGCGGGGGTGCGGTCGTACGGGGTCGGGGTTGATGATCGGCATGATGCGACCTGGTACTACGGGGG
>NZ_VJZC01000451.1 GCF_009377185.1 Streptomyces spongiae | reverse complement strand
GGACGCAGAGATGGGGGTGGCGGTGGGGGCGGCGCCGTTTGCCTGTGCCCGGGCCGATGGGAAGGCGCAGCCATTCGAGGGTACGGCGGATAAGGTCGTGCATGTCGACGCTCCTTTGTCAGCGTTGGCCGTGCCCCGGGAGGTTGCCGCCTCGCCGGGGTTTTGCGTTTCGAAGCTACATCGGGATGCAGACCTCTACATACAAGTACAGAGGGATCCACACGAATGAGCAGGTCCCTGCCGCTCTACGTTGGACGTATGAGCGATACGGAACCGAAGACCACGCTGGACGCGATGAGAGCGAGGCCTCTCTACGCTCAGCTGGCCGACGTCATCGCCAGGAAGATCGCGTCCGGGGAACTGGCACCTGACAGGCCCATCCCCTCGGAGAACCACCTGGCCGACGAGTACGGCGTGGCTCGGCTCACAGCACGCCGGGCCGCACAGGAACTTCGCGAACGCGGCCTCATCGTCACGGTGCGCGGCAAGGGATCCTTCGTCGTCGAACAACCGCCCGGCGACGCCCCCGGCGAGAGCGAACCGAACGCCTGAGCACATCCGTTCACGCACTCGCCCGGAAACGAAGCGGCGCCCGAGCCGACCGAAGTCGACCCGAGCGCTGTGCAGCAGGTCAGAGGGGCTACCCCCACCTACAACTCGTAGGCCGTGTGGGACTCGAACCCACAACCAATGGATTAAAAGTCCACTGCTCTGCCAATTGAGCTAACGGCCCAGGCGGTGTTGCGTGATGTTGCCTCCCCGAGCATAGCCGGACGAGGCCGGGAGTCCGATCGGGTATCGGTGACCCGGCCGCGTCGAAGCCCCGCAAAAAGGCCCGTCGGAGAACAGAACGGACGGAAGAAGGACGCGGGACGGGACGGATACCGCCGGAAACGGCCACCGGAGGGCGCGCCGACCAGCCGACGCGCCCCGCGTACACCGACCCCACCGGTCCCTACGGATCCACCGGCTCCGGCGCGTTCTTCCGGGCCGCCTCGCGGGCGATCGTCCGTTCGTGTTCCGGGTTCAGGAACCAGTGACGGGCGGAGGCCTGCCACCAGGTCGCCGCGAAGCCGAGCACCACCAGGACGGCGACCGGTGCGTAGTTGAACGTCTCCCAGGTGACCGGTGAGACCTGCGGCAGCATGAAGAGGACCGTGATGATGCCCACCCACACCACCGAGACCACGCCCACCGCACGCGACCAGCGGCCCAGGTGCCACGGCCCCCGCTCGAAGCCGTCCCCCTTGCGCAGCCGCAGCAGCGTCGGGATGACGTACGCGATGTAGAGGCCGATGACGGCGATGGAGGTCACCGCCGCGTACGCCGTGACGTTGATCAGGTACGGCAGGCCCAGCACCAGCGCGCCTCCCGCCGCCAGCCACACCGCCGCCACCGGTGTACGCGTGCGCGGGCTGACCGTGTGCCACACATGGGAGAACGGCAGCGCGCCGTCGCGCGAGAAGGCGTAGATCATGCGGCTGTTGGCCGTCACCGACGCCATCCCGCAGAACAGCTGCGCCCCGATCACGACCAGCAACAGCAGCTTGCCCGCCGTCGCGCCCAGCGCGTCCAGCAGGATCTGCGCGGGCGGCGCACCCGTGGGCGACTCCAACGCCCCCTGGTACGACTGGATCGCGAAGGTGAAGCCCAGGAGCAGTACGAAGCCCGCGATCCACGACGTCCAGATCGACTGCACGATCCCCTTCGGGCCGGCCGTGGACGCGTCGTGCGTCTCCTCCGTCATATGGGCGGAGGCGTCGTACCCGGTGAAGGTGTACTGGGCCATCAGCAGCCCCAGCAGCACCACGTACACCCCGCTGCCCCAGCCCGTGTTGTTCACGAACTCGCCGAAGACGAAGGACGCGGACTGGTGCTCGTCCGGTACGAAGGTCAGCGCGCCGACGATCACCGCCACGCCCAGCACGTGCCACCACACGCTCACGCTGTTCAGCAGGGCGACTATGCGCACGCCGAACGTGTTCAGCAGGCCGTGGAGCAGCAGGATCCCGGCGAAGAGCAGGATCGTCCGGCCCGGCGTCACCTCGAAGCCGAACTGCAGGTTCAGGTACGCGCCCAGGAAGGACGCGGCCCCGAAGTCGATTCCGGCCGTCACGGCCACCTGGCCCAGCACGTTGAACCAGCCCGTGAACCACGCCCAGGCCGCCGCGGTTCTCTCCGGCGCCAGCCGGTGCGCCCAGAAGTACAGGCCCGCCGACGTCGGGTAGGCCGAACAGATCTCGGCCATCGACAGGCCCACGAAGAGCGTCATCAGGCCCACGGCGACCCAGCCCCAGGTGATCACCGCCGGGCCGCCCGTGTTCATGCCGAAGAGGTAGAGGGTCAGGCAGCCGGACAGGACCGAGATGATCGTGAACGAGACCGCGTAGTTGGAGAACGCCGACATGCGGCGGGCGAGAACCTGCGTGTAACCGAGCTGGGCCAGCCGCTCTTCGTCAGACAGCCCACTCACTCTGGCGTCATCTGTCATGTCCCCAGCGATTCCCTCACCGGGGTCATGACATGCATCACAACTTGGCCAGAAAATGCCCTTCCGAGCCACACCGACGCCGGACCGACGACAGAGCGCCGTGCTCCACCCGAACGGGGAGCACGGCGCTCTGCCTCTTACCTGAGCCGACAGATGTCAGCCGTTGCGCTTCCAGCGCGGCTTGTCCTCGCGGCGGTTGAAGGAACCGGAGCCACGGTGGTCGTCACGGCGGCCGTACGGGCGGTCGTGGCTGCCGGAGCGGTGGCCACCGGAGGGGCGGTCGCCCTGGCGGTCGCGGTTGAACGGCCGGTCGCTGCCGCGGTGGCCGCCCCGGTCGTCACGGCGGTCGAAGGAACGCCCACCACGGTCGAACCCACGCTCGCCGTCCCGGCGGAACCCGCCCCGCTCGCCGTCCCGGCGCTCGAAGCCACGGCCACCACGCTCATCACGACGGTCGTCCCGACGGAAGCCCCCACGGTCGTTGTCCCGACGGAAGCCACCCCGCTCGCCGTCCCTGCGCTCGAAGCCACCACGGTCGTTGTCCCGACGCTCGAAACCACGGCCACCGCGGTCGTCGCGACGGTCGTCGCGGCGGAAGCCCCCGCGGTCGTTGTCGCGACGGAACCCGCCACGGTCGTTGTCCCGACGGAAGCCACCACGGTCGTTGTCCCGACGCTCGAAGCCACGGCCACCGCGCTCGTCACGACGGTCGTCCCGGCGCTCCCGGCGCTCGTAGGAGGGACGGTCGGACGAGGAACGGTCGTACGAAGACCGATCCGACGACGACCGATCCGACGAGGACCGCTCGTACGACGGACGCTCGGACGAAGCAGAGGTCCGCTCGATCCGCTCCACCTCCTGAGCCGCGGGCTGCGCCGGCACGGAGACCTCACGGTTCTCCGGGGCCTCGGCGCCCTCGGTCACGGCAGGAGTCTCGGCCCCCGCCTCACCTCGCGCCTCCGCCAGCGCCTGGGACGGGTCCTCGCCCCGCTCGCGGGCGGCCCGGACGACCAGCCGGTCGGCCTCCTGGCGCAGCTCGGCGGCACGACGCGTGGCGCGCTCCAACTGCTTGGTGAGGTGAGTGACTTCACGCTCGGCCTGCTCGGCGGCGTTGCCGGCGGACTCGGCCTGGACCTCGGTCATCGACCGGGCGCCGGTGATCTCGGCGACCTCCGGGTCGAAGGCCGCACCGCCCTGGATCAGGTGACGCGAGGCGTCGACGCCCGCGTCCTCCATCAGCCGGAAGATCTGGCGGCGCTGGTGCGGAAGGGAGAGGGACACCACGGTGCCCGTACGCCCGGCACGCGCCGTACGGCCGGCCCGGTGCAGGTAGTCCTTGTGGTCACCCGCGGGGTCGACGTTCAGCACCAGGTCGATGCCGTCCACGTGGATACCGCGCGCGGCGACATCGGTCGCGACGAGGACGTTGACGTACCCGTCCTTGAAGTCGGCCAGCGTCCGCGTCCGCGCGCCCTGGGTCATGCCGCCGTGCAGGGCGTCGGCCTTCACCCCGGCGTCCCTGAGCTGCTCGGCGACACGGTCGGCACCCAGCTGGGTCCGCACGAAGATGATCGTCCGCCCCTTGCGGGAGGCGATGGCCGCCGTGACGGGCGCCTTGTCCTTCGGCTTCACGATCAGGATGTGGTGCGACATGGTCGTCACCGCGCCCTGGGCCGCGTCGACCTCGTGGCTGACGGGGTCGTTGAGGTAGCGCTTGACGAGCGTGGCGATCTCGTTCTCCATGGTCGCGGAGAAGAGCATGCGCTGGCCGCCGGCCGGGACCTGGTCGAGCAGCTCGGTGACCTCGGGCAGGAAGCCCAGGTCGGACATCTGGTCGGCCTCGTCGAGAACGGCGATCTGCACGTTCTCGAGGGAGCAGGCACCGCGGTTGATGATGTCGCGCAGACGCCCCGGGGTGGCGACGAGGATGTCGACGCCGCGCTCCAGCGCGTAGATCTGGTTGCCCATCGACGTACCGCCGCAGACGACCTTCATCTTCAGGCCCATCACGTCGCCGTACGGCTGCAGCGCGTCCGCGACCTGCATGGCGAGCTCACGGGTGGGGGTCAGGATGACGGCCCGGGGCTTCTTCTTCTCGGTGTGGCCGCCGGCCAGCGTGGCCAGCGTCGGCAGACCGAAGGAGAGGGTCTTGCCGGAGCCGGTGCGACCGCGGCCGAGGATGTCCTTGCCCGCCAGCGCGTCCGGGATGGTCGCGGCCTGGATCGGGAACGGAACGGTCACCCCGTTCTGCGCGAGCTTGCGGACGACGGACTCGGGCAGCCCCAGGTCGGCGAAGGTGGCCTCGGGAGCGGCGGTCTCGTCCCCGCCCTCGGGCAGGACGACGTGATCAGTACTGATGACGGACATGCGAAATGCAAACCTTCCGGAGTTCTCGGCACGCGCCCAAACTCCGTGAAAGTCGCAATCAACCGCCTCAATGCGGTCCGGCCACGGCAAGGGAGAGTACGCGCCACACGCGGCGCGTCATTTTGGCGCCGGGCACAAGGGATTCAAACGATCTACCACCATACGCACCCCCCACCCCCCAAGGCAAACCAGCTCCGAACCCGCAGGCCAGAGCGGCGGGACGCCCCGTAGGCGCCCCCCAGAGGCGTGAAGTGCACGTCGAAGGCCCCATCCATGCGGACGGGGCCTTCGGGCGGTGGCTGGGGCCGGGGTCGAACCGGCGACCTTCCGCTTTTCAGGCGGACGCTCGTACCAACTGAGCTACCCAGCCATGGAGTCCCTTACGAAACTCCAGCGGTCCTGACGGGATTTGAACCCGCGGCCTCCACCTTGACAGGGTGGCGAGCACTCCAAACTGCTCCACAGGACCTTGCTGTTGTGTGCGAACCAAGTGTCGCACACCGTGTTGCGTGCCCCCAACGGGATTCGAACCCGTGCTACCGCCTTGAAAGGGCGGCGTCCTGGGCCTCTAGACGATGAGGGCGGACCTACTAACTGCTGTTGCTTCGTCTGTGCGCCCCCAAGGGGACGTGAGAAGCATGTGACTCCGCTTCCCCAAAAGGTTCCGCTTCTCCCTCATCCCTTTCGGGACTCGGGACGGTCAAGCCCTGACCGCTGCCCTTGGGCACGACGTGACTCTACTACGGCGTTCGGGCCTGGAACAAACCGAATAGGCACAGCCCCCAAAGGCCTACGGGGCCGACGAGGCCGGGCTCGGCGACGGTGTCGCCCCAGGCTGGTTCTCCTTCGGCAGATGGCGGCTGACCTCGGCCGTCGTCAGGCCCAGGCCGCCCAGTTTGATCTCGTCCCAGGCCTGGAGGCGCCGGGTGTCCCGGTCGAGGTAGAGGACCGAGGCCTCGATGGGGTCGGGGTACTTGCCCTCCACCGCCCGCAGCCCGCTGCCGCCCGTCGAGCCCTCGATGCGCAGCCGTGTGCCGTACTTCATGACCTCCATCTCCGAGTGGTGGAGGTGGCCGGCCAGCACCAGCGGGACCTCGCCGTCCGCCTGGCGGGCCGCGTCAGGGTTGTGGGCGACGGCCACGTCCGCCGGTTTGCCCGCGGTCTCCTGGTCCCGGAGCGCGGACGCCAGCCGGGCGCCGGCCAGTTCCTCCGACGGAAGTTGCCCGGGGTTCTTCGAGCGGTCGGGCGTGTACTGGGGGTCTCCCATGCCCGCGAAACGCAGCCCGGCCACCGAGACCGACCGGCCCTCGTCCAGGACGTGCACGTTCTTCATGTCCTCCAGGTAGCTCTGGGTGATCATGGAGTCGTGGTTGCCGCGCACCCACACGTACGGCGCCCCGAGGTTCGCGATCGGGTCCAGGAAGCCGTTCTCGGCGGCGGTCCCGTGGTCCATGGTGTCGCCGGAGTCGACGATGACGTTGATGTCGTACTGCTCCACCAGCGAGGCGATGATCTTCCAGCTCGCCGGGTTGAGATGGATGTCCGACACGTGCAGGACCCGGATCGTGCTCGGGTCGGGCGCGTACGCGGGGAGGGTGGACGTGACGTCGTACAGCTTGGTCACGTTCGTCACCAGGCGCGCCAACTCCTTCTGGTAGACGTCGAACTCGGTGACGATGCTGCGCGCGTTGCCGACGACGGAGGGCGCGGAGGACAGCAGTCCGGAGAACTTGGGCTCCAGGACGGAGTTCGGGTTCCACGTCGCGAAGGCCGTGCCGCCGGCCGCGGTGAGCAGGGCCAGGGCGAGCCCGCCGGCGGCGAGGGCGCGGCGCGGGCGGCGGTAGACGGCGAGCCCGAGCGCGGTGGCCCCGGACACGACGGCCACGCAGGAGCGCAGGGCCAGGTCGGTCGTGCCGTGCTGGACGTCGCTCGCGATCTCGTCCTGGAGTCCGGAGATCCGCTCGGGGTGGTCGACCAGGGCCTGGGCACGGGCCGGGTCGAGCTGGTCCACGTTCACGTCCAGGCGGACGGGCGCGACATGGCTGCGCAGCTCCAGGGCACCGAGCGGCGAGACGTTGATCTTCGTTCCGCCCTCGACGGAGGGGCGCAGGGTCATCGTGGTGTTCATGGGCCCGACCGGCGCGCGGACGTTCCCCACGATCAGCAGACCCAGCCAGGCGCCGAGCAGCACTACGGCGACGAGTCCGAGGGCCCGGGTCCAGGGGTGGGGCTGGTGGACGAGCTCGATGGTCGGTTGCGCTCGGCGCGCCCGGTACCCACGGACCAGGGCACCGGGCGACCGTCGTACACGGCGCAGGGCGGCGGCAGCGGAGGCGGGGACGCGAGCCATTGGTCCCGTATGCCCAAGTGCGAGGGTGGCTATGCGGGGGCGGCTGTGCGGGGGGCTGTGCGGCGGTGGCCCGACGTCGTACGGCCGCCGCCCGCCCGGTCGTGTCGCTTCCGGACCGTCGTACGACGGTTTCCGGCTCTCCTACGGCGGTGCCGTACCCGACAATGGCCGTGTGCTGGAGATGACGCGCGAGGAGTTCGAGGAACTGGTCGCCGAGGCGCTGGACCGGATCCCGCCGGAGCTGACGCGGCTGATGGACAACGTGGCGGTGTTCGTCGAGGACGAGCCGCCCGCCGACGACCCCGAGCTGCTCGGGCTGTACGAGGGGACTCCACTGACGGACCGCGGCGAGTGGTACGCCGGGGTACTGCCC
The DNA here is from genome assembly GCF_009377185.1 of Streptomyces spongiae. Taxonomy (GTDB): domain Bacteria; phylum Actinomycetota; class Actinomycetes; order Streptomycetales; family Streptomycetaceae; genus Streptomyces; species Streptomyces spongiae. The sequence goes on along the minus strand of NZ_VJZC01000451.1, from coordinate 691 downwards.
GACCGGATCACCATCTACCGGGGCCCGACGCTGCGGATGTGCGAGACGCGCGAGGACGTGGTCGCGGAAACCGAGGTGACCGTCGTCCACGAGATCGCCCACCACTTCGGGATCGACGACGAGCGGCTGCACGCGCTGGGTTACGGCTGACGCGCGCGGGCACGCGGCTTCCGTGCGCGCCCCGTCACGGGGGTGTGCGCGCTCGGTCACGGCTGAGCCACGCTCGCCGGGGGCGCGTGTCCTCTTGTGGGCGGCGGGAGTTGGGCAGGTTGACTTCTCCCGCCTGCCCTCGGAGGTGGCTGCCCGTGCGCGCCTTGTACGTACCCGTCCGTCTGGCCGCCACGGTCATGGCCGTCGCCGCGGCCGCCGGCTGCATGAGCGTGGGCGACGACGGGGCCAGGCCGGGGCCCTCGCACTCGGCCCGGCAGCGGGGCGGCGAGGAGCCGGCCGGCGGGCCCGCGGGGTCCGGCAGCGCCGGTGCCGGGTACCAGGGCGGGCGCGGGAAGCAGCGCACGGCCGGCGAGCCCCACAAGTCCAGGTCGGACTCGGCGTCCCCGTCGGCCTCCGCCTCGAAGACCACGAAGCCGTCCCCCGGGTCGACCTCGAAGGACGACGAGGGCGGCGGCGACGAGGACAACCCGCAGAAGCCCGAGCCGCCTCAGGACGAGCCGACCCCCACGCGCGTCGAGGA
>NZ_VJZC01000045.1 GCF_009377185.1 Streptomyces spongiae | reverse complement strand
CACCCCAACCCCACCCAGCAACTGGACTTCAAGCGCTTCTCGTCGGAAGCGCTGAAGGAGTACCTGCGCGCGGAGCGGGACGTCCTGCGCGAGATCACCCCCGACGTGCCCGTCACCACGAACTTCATGGTGATGGGCGGCACCAAGGGCATGAACTACCCCGACTGGGCCGACGAGATCGACTTCGTCTCCAACGACCACTACGTCCACCCCGGCCCACAGGACCGCGACGAGCTGTCCTTCTCGGCCAACCTCACCAGCGGCATCGCCGGCGGACGCCCCTGGTTCCTGATGGAGCACTCCACCAGCGCGGTCAACTGGCAGCCCGTCAACGTCGCCAAGCGGCCCGGCGATCTGGCCCGCGACTCGCTGCTGCACGTCGCGCACGGCGCCGACGCCGTGTGCTACTTCCAGTGGCGGCAGTCGGCGGCCGGCGCCGAGAAGTACCACTCGGCGATGGTGCCGCACGCCGGGGAGGACAGCGACCTCTTCCGCGCTGTCGTCGCCCTCGGAGACACGCTCAAGACCCTCGCCCCCGTCGCCGGTTCCGAGCGCGAGACCGCCCCCGTGGGCATCGTCTTCGACTGGGAGTCGTGGTGGGCGAGCGAGCAGGACTCGCACCCGACCTCCCTGCTCGACTACCGCCAGGAAGCGCTCGACTGGTACTCGGCGCTCCTCGCCCTCGGTGTCCGCGCCGACGTCGTCACCACACGAACCGACCTGGACCGCTACCGGGTGCTGATCACACCCGTGCTCCACGTCGTCCCCGCCGACCTCGCCAAGGAGCTCACGCGGTACGCCGAGAACGGCGGCCACCTCGTCACCACGTACTTCTCCGGGATCGTCGACGAGAACGACCACATCTGGCTCGGCGGCTACCCGGGCGCCCTGCGCGACCTGCTCGGCATCCGCATCGAGGAGTTCGGCCCGCTGCTCGCCGGGGACACCGTCGAACTGGACGACTCCACCACCGGCAGCCTGTGGACCGACCGCATCACCGTCACCGACCCGGAGACGGACGTCCTGGCCGCCTACCGCACAGGCGCGCACGCCGGGCGCCCGGCCGTCACCCGCCGCCCCACGGGCAGCGGTTCGGCCGCGTACGTCTCCACCCGGCTCGGCGCCGAAGGGCTCACCGCCCTGCTGCCGCGGCTGCTCGCGCCGGCCGGGGTCGAGAGCGAACTGCCGGGCGATGCGCGAGGGCTGGTCGAAACGGCCGTCCGCCGCGGGCCCGACAGCCGCTTCCTCTTCCTGGTCAACCGCACCGACGGGACGGTGCCTGTCACCGGCCTGGCCGGCGAGGTCCTGGTCGGCCAGGCCGACGCCGACGGCGCTCTCGTACTGCACCCCAGGGGCGTAGCCGTACTGCGGCAGCCCACCGCCTGACACCAGCCTGACGCCGGACCCACCCATCCGACTCCTCGAACGGCTCCGCACCCGTTCGAGGGCCATCCCTCCCGCCCTTCGTGGACGGGAGGATCCACCACAGCGACCACACCGAGTTGGGAGCACACGATGGCACGCCGTACCCGCAGCAGACGGCTCCTCGGAGCCGCGAGTCTCACCGCTCTGGCGACCGGGGCCGCTCTGGTCTCCGCCCCGTCGTCCACGGCGCAGGTGACGGCGGCGGACACCGCCTCCGTCACCGTCCAGCCCGACCCCTCCTACAAGCAGGAGAAGTTCGAGGGCTGGGGCACCAGCCTCGTCTGGTTCGCCAACGCCACCGGCGACTACCCGAAGCCGATCCGCGAGAAGCTCGCGAAGCTCCTCTTCGACGACGACGGCCTCGCCCTCAACATCGCCCGCTACAACATCGGCGGCGGCAACGCCCCCGACGTCAAGGACTACCTGCGCGCCGGCGGCGCCGTCGAGGGATGGTGGAAGGCCCCCGCGGGCACCACCCGCGAGGACACCGACTGGTGGAGCGCCGACGACCCGGCCGACTGGAACAAGAACGCCGACCTCACCCAGCGCTGGTGGGTCGACCGCATCAAGGACGACATCGACCACTGGGAAACCTTCAGCAACTCCCCGCCGTGGTTCATGACGGTCAGCGGCTACGTCTCCGGCGGCTTCAACGCCACCGACGACCAGCTCAAGACCGAGTCCATCGACGACTTCGCCGCCTACATGGCGGGCGCGACCAAGCGGCTGGAGAAGGCCGAGGGCATCAAGGTCGACACCGTCGACCCCTTCAACGAGCCCAACACCAACTACTGGAGCACCCGCCTGGGCGCCGACGGCGAGCCCGTCGGCGGCCGCCAGGAGGGCGCCCACATCGGCCCCGCCCTCCAGGACAAGGTCATCAAGGCCCTGGCCCCCGCCCTGAAGAAGGCGAGGACCAAGGCCGAGATCTCCGCGATGGACGAGACCAACCCCAGTACGTTCGCGACGAACTGGAGCGGCTACTCGACGGAGTCCCGCGACCTCGTCGACCAGATGAACGTCCACACCTACGGCACCGGCCAGCGCACCACCGTGCGCGACATCTCCAAGGCCGAGAACAAGCGGCTGTGGATGAGCGAGGTCGAGGGCGACTGGGGCGACGGCCAGAGCTTCACGGACATGCGGCCGGGCCTCGGGCTCGCCCAGCGCATGGTCGACGACCTGCGCGAACTGGAGCCGCGTGCCTGGGTGTTCTGGCAGCCCGTCGAGGACTACGACAACATGAAGCCGGGCGGGGAGTCCGCCAAGGGCGGCAACTGGGGCAGCATCCAGCTCCCCTTCAGCTGCACCTCCACGGACACCCTGGAGACCTGCCCGATCTACACGAACACCAAGTTCGACACCGCGCGCAACTTCACCCACTTCATCAAGCCCGGCGACCGGCTGATCAAGGTGGACGACACCTCCAGCGCGGCCGCGGTGACGAAGAACGGCAAGGGCGCCTCGGTCGTCCACGTCAACAGCACCACCGAGGCCCGCACGGTCACGATCGACCTCTCCAAGTTCCGTGACGTCAGCCGGGGCGCGACCGTCACCCCCGTCGTGACCGACGCGAACGGCAAGCTGAAGAAGCACGACCCGATCAAGGTCACCGACCGCACGGCCACCTTCACCGTGCCCGCGCAGTCCGTGACGTCCTTCGCAGTCAAGGGCGTGTCCGGCGTCGCCAAGGACGCCCCGCTGCTGCGCAAGGGCCACACCTACACCCTGACCGGCGTCCAGAGCGGCAAGGCCGTCACCGTCGGGGACAACGGCACCAACCTGGTCATCCGGTCCGGCAGCGCGGACGCCACCGCCCCCGGCCAGCAGTGGCAGCTGCGCTCGGTGCGCTCCGACTCCGGGGTCCTCGACCGGTACGTCTTCACCAACCCCGCCGAGGGCAAGCGGCTCGCCGTCCGTGACAACACCCCAGTGGTCGAGCCCGACGAGGGCGAGCGCGACGAGGCCACCCAGTGGGTCATGTCCACCACCGGCGACGGCACCTGGACCCTCGTCAACGTCGCGACCCACCGGCTCCTGGAGGTCGGCGGCCAGGCCACCAACGAGGGCGCGGCCGTCACCACGTGGACCCCGAACTCCGGGGCCAACCAGCGGTGGAAGGTGGCCGATGTGACGGAGCAGGTGAGCGGCGCCACGGAGTAGCACCCGGGCAGCACCACAGGTGCCGATGAGTACCCGTACTCATGACCGGCGGTCGGGAGCGACCGGACGATGATGACCACCCTGACACGAGGAGATCATCATCATGTCCGCCCTCCCGACCGCCGTTCGCTCGTCGGCGGAACCCCGGCCGTCCGCCGCTCGTCGCTCCGGCCGTGGCACCGGCCGGCGGCTCCCCGTCGTCCTGCTGGCCGTCGTCACCCTCGCGCTCGCGGTGTCGGCGTGGTACCCGAAGGACCCGACCACCTGGGTGCTGGAGACCGTGTGGGTGATGGTCGGACTGCCGCTTGTGGTCCTGCTGCGCAAGCGGTTCCCGCTCAGCGATCTGTTGTGCTGCCTGCTGGCCGCACACGCGCTGGTCCTCATCGTGGGAGGCCACTACACCTACGCGGAAGTCCCCGCGGGTGACTGGGTGCGCGACTGGTTCGGCCTGGAGCGCAACCCCTACGACCGGTTCGGCCACCTCATGCAGGGCTTCGTCCCCGCGATCCTGGTCCGCGAACTCCTCGTCCGCACCTCGCCGCTGCGCGGCAGCCGCTGGCTGGCTCCGCTGACCGTCTGCGCCTGCCTGGCCTTCAGCGCGGTCTTCGAGATGCTGGAGTGGGCCGCTGCCGTGGCGGGCGGCCACGCCGCCGACGCGTTCCTCGCCACCCAGGGAGACGTGTGGGACACCCAGTGGGACATGTTCTGCGCCCTGATCGGGGCCACGTGCTCGCTGCTGCTCCTCAGCCGGGTGCACGACCGGCATCTCGCCCGCCTCGGGCACTCCTGAGCCCGCCTCGGGCATTCCTGAGCCCGCTTCGGGCACTCCTGAAACACAAGCGCCTACGGGCTCATCCGCAGCACGAGCCGCAGCGTGTCCGTCAGGACGGCGGTGGGGACGGTCGGGTCGGCGATCCGCTGGACGCCGATCCCGATGCCGAGGCTGAGCAGGGTCATCGCCGCCTGGTCGGCAGGCATGGCCAAGGAGGCGCCCAACTCCTGGGCCAGCGCTTCGAGGAGCTGGGCCAGCGCCTCGCGGATCGCGGCGACACGTGCCGTGATCTCATGCCGGATCTCGTCGTCGTGACGGGCCCGGGTGAGGAACTCGACCTCCAGCGTGGTCCAGGCCTCGTCGCCGATGTGCGCCTCGGCCCACGCGGTGAACGTCGCGAGACGGTCCTCGATCCGGGTGTCACGCATGACGGACTCCGTGAGCAGGGCCAGCTGCTCGGCCCGGATGTCGTCGAGGACGGCGAGGCACAGGTGGTCCTTGCCGCGGAAGTTGGAGTAGACGGCGCCCTTGGAGTAGCCGGCCGTCTCCGCGACATCGCTGAGCGACGTGGCGCCGTAGCCGTCGCGCAGGAACAACTCCCGCGCGGTGGCGACGAGCCGCTCCCGCGTGCGTTCCTGACTCTCGACGCGGCTGAGGCGGGCCATGTCTCGCTCCCTCTCCCGTCCTGCGCGGTGTTCCCCTGAAGTTCCCCGAAGCCCTCGGATCCTATCTCCGCGCAGGGCTGTCGCCGCCCATCCGGATACCACTAGTATCCGGATCTCGTCGGTATCCGAATGGGCGGAGAACCTCAAGTGACCTCAGCGGCCACACGAACGACCCCTTCCCGCGGACTGGTGCTGGGCTGCGGTGGAACACTCGGCGCAGCCTGGACCATCAGCGCGCTGCACTCGCTCCAGCAGGCCCTGCGATGGGACCCGCGCGACGCCGAGGTCCTGGTGGGCACCTCCGCCGGGGCGGAGCTCGCGGCCCTGCTCGGCGGCGGCATCGGTGTGGAGGAACTGCTGGCCGCGCAACTCGCCCAGCAGGACGCCCGCCCGGAACTGGTACGCCACTTCGCTGCCGCGCCCCGGGGGATCCCGCCACGGCCCGCGCTCTTCTCCGGGGCGCCGGGGCTGGCACGGCACGCGCTGCGCCGCACCGTTCCCGCGCTGGCCGGCCTCTCCGGCCTGCTGCCGCAGGGCCGTGGTGACGCCGGCCGGCTGGCGGCCCTGTCGGACTTACTGACACCTGCCGGACAGTGGGTCGGGCATCCCGCGACCTGGCTGGTGGCCACCGACTTCGACACGGGCCGACGCACGGTCTTCGGGCACCCCGACACCCCTCCGGCCGCCCTGCGCGACGCGCTGCGGGCGTCCTGGGCGGTCCCCGGCTGGTTCCCGCCCGTGCGCATCGGCGGCCGACGCTATGCGGACGGCGGCATCCTCTCCACCGCGTCCGCCGACCTCCTGGTTCCCAGCGGGCTCGACGAGGTGTACGTCATCGCGCCGATGAGCTCGCTCTCGCCCGCCCCGCGCAGAGGGCTCGGCCGGGCGGAAGCGCTGCTGCGCCGCGCCATGACCCGCACGCTCACCGCGGAGTGCGCCGCGTTGCGGGCCACGGGCACCCGGGTCGTCCGTATCGAACCCACCGCCGCCGACCTGGAGGTGATGGGCGGCAACTTCATGGACGCCCGGCGCCGCCCGGCCGTTCTGGAGACCGCCCTGCGCACCACGCGGGCCGTCGTCCGCGACAGCCTCCCGCCTCCCGCCGGGCACCACCGCACGGGCCAGCGCCCCGACGCCCGGACAGGAGCCTGACATGCCGCACCCCGACAGCCTCACGACGGCCGTCACCCGTGAGACCCGCGACGTGGAGGCGCTGGTCATCGGCAGCGGTCTGTCCGGCATCGGAGCGGCCATCAAGCTGCGCCAGGCCGGCATGCACGACCTCGTCCTCATCGAGAAGGCGGACGACCTGGGCGGCACCTGGCGGGACAACACCTATCCGGGCTGCGCCTGCGACGTCCCCTCCGCCCTGTACTCCTACTCCTTCGCGCCCAACCCGGAGTGGACGCGCGCCTTCGCCGGCCAGCCCGAGATCCGCGCCTACCTGCGCACCACGGCGGCCGCGTACGGCATCACGCCACTCATCCGCTTCGGCACCGAGGCAACACGCGCGGGGTGGGACCCCCGAGACGCCCGCTGGCACGTCGAGACCACCCGCGGCCGCTACACCGCCCGCTTCCTGATCGCGGCAGCCGGGCCCTGGCACGAACCGCTGCTCCCCGGCATACCCGGCCTGGCGGACTTCCCCGGCGAGGTCTTCCACTCCTCGCGCTGGCGCCACGACCACGACCTCACCGGCGCACGCGTCGCGGTCGTCGGCAGCGGAGCCTCGGCCGTACAGTTCGTCCCCGCCATCCAGCCCCGCGTCGGCCGGCTGCACCTGTTCCAGCGCACCGCCCAGTGGGTGCTGCCCAAGCCCGACCACTACGTGCCCCACGCCGAACGATGGCTCATGCGGCGCGTCCCGGCAGCCCAACGGGCCCTGCGGAACGCGGAGTACGCGGCGATGGAGGCCCTGGGCGTGGGGTTCCGGCACCCGTCCCTCCTGCGCGCGGTGCAGAGGCTGGGCTCGCTCCATCTCAGGACCACGGTCAAGGACCCACGGCTGCGCCGGGCACTGACCCCGGACTACACCCTGGGCTGCAAACGGCTCCTGTTGTCGAACACGTACTATCCCGCCCTGACCCGGCCCAACGTCACCGTCCACGCCACGGCCGTCGAGTCCGTCCAGGGCAGCCGTGTCATCGGGGTCGACGGCAGTGCCGCGGACGTCGACACCATCATCCTGGGCACGGGCTTCCACATCCTCGACATGCCCGTCGCCCAACGCGTGTTCGACGCCGACGGCGCCAGTCTGGACGACCACTGGAAGGGCAGTCCGGACGCCTACCTCGGCACCACCGTCAGCGGGTTCCCCAACGCGTTCATCCTCCTCGGACCGCACCTCGGCACCGGACACTCCTCCGCCTACATGGTCCTCGAAGCCCAACTGGACTACATGGCACGGGCGGTGCGCCACTTCCGCTCCGCGGGCTGGGCCACCATGGACGTACGCCCCGAAGTCCAGGCCGCCTTCAACGCCGAGGTCCAGCAGGCACTGCCGTCCACCGTCTACAACGCGGGCGGCTGCTCCAGCTACTACCTCGACAGCAACGGCCGCAACAGCTTCAGCTGGCCCTGGTCGACGGGCCGGATGCGGCGACGTCTGGCCCGGTTCGACCCGGAGGCCTATGACCACTCAGTTGACCACTCAGTCCGGACATGAGGGGTCCTGCCCGCCGGGTGGCCTCGTCGTGGGTGGAGCGGGGGCGCGTATCGCCGTGTTGAGCAGCGCCGCGAAGGCGAGGAGCGCGCTCAGGCCGGCGACGAGTGCCAGGATCCAGCCGGCGGTGACGAGTGAGCCAGGCAAAGCGCCCCGTACGTCGGCCAGTTGGAGAACGTGGCCGAGGACGAGCAGAGCGACGGCGGACGTGACGGCCAGGGGCGGTGTGAGGATCGCCAGCGCGGTCAGCAGGTCGGTGGGGGCGCGCCGGCACCGCGCGGTCCGGCCGGTCGGGTGGGGCACGTGGTCTCCTGACGGCTGAAGGTTCAGATGTTGACGCCGAAGTCGGCGGCGATGCCGGCCAGTCCGGAGGCGTAACCCTGCCCGACGGCGCGGAACTTCCAGTCGGCGCCGCCCCGGTAGAGCTCGCCGAAGACCATGGCGGTCTCGGTGGAGGCGTCCTCGGAGAGGTCGTAGCGGGCGATCTCGGCGCCGCCGGCCTGGTTGACGACGCGGATGAAGGCATTGCTGACCTGGCCGAAACTCTGGCGGCGGTTCTCGGCGTCGTGGATGGAGACGGGGAAGACGATCCGGTCGACCCCGGCGGGCACGGAGACGAGGTCCACCTTGACGGACTCGTCGTCGCCCTCGCCCTCACCGGTGAGGTTGTCGCCGGTGTGCTCGACCGAACCGTCGGGGCTCCTGAGGTTGTTGTAGAAGATGAAGTGCTGGTCGGAGACCACCTTGCCGGAGGCGTCGAGCAGCAGTGCGGAGGCGTCGAGGTCGTAGTCCGTGCCGGTCGTGGTGCGCACGTCCCAGCCGAGACCGACCAGCACGGCGGTGAGGCCGGGCGCCTCCTTGCTGAGCGAGACGTTGCCGCCCTTGGACAGGGAAACTCCCACTGTGTACTCCTTGTTGAGCAGGTGTGATCGACGACCGCCGGTGCGGTCCCCGACGTAGAATCTACAACACTGTAGAAGATTGTTGGGGGTGCGTGATCGCGCGGGAGTCGAGGGAAGGGCCGCGGCGGTCGCCGCCGTCTATACGATGGCCGCTCGGGAAGCGGTCGGCGGCGGAAGGGAGACAGGACGTGACGGATCACCCACAGCGCGCCCGGCGGCGGGGACAGGGTGAGCTCGAGGCGCTGGTCCTGTCCGCCCTGCGTGAGGCGGACGGGCCCGCGACGGCAGGGTGGGTGCAGGAGCACCTGGGCGGCGATCTGGCCTACACGACGGTGATCACGATCCTGACCAGGTTGCTGACCAAGGGGGCGGTGACCCGAGAGCGCGCCGGCCGGTCCTTCGCATGGACCCCTGCCTCGGACCAGGCCGGGCTCGCCGCGCACAAGATGCGCAGGGTGCTCGACGGCGAGAGCGACCGAGGGGCGGTGCTGGCGAGCTTCGTGACGGGACTGGGGCCGGACGACGAGCGACTGCTGCGTGAACTGCTGGGCCGGGTCGAGGGCGAAGGGGAAGACTGAAGCCTGATGGGGGTGTTCGTCTTTCTGCCGCTGGTGCTGCCGTTGACGGCGTGGCCGATCGCGCGGCTGGCCGAGCAGCATCTGCATCCGAGGGCCGCGACCCGTCTGCTGACCACAGTGGCCGTGGTGACGGCGGTGTGCAGCACGGTGTGCCTGGGGCTGCTCATGGTGGTCGGCACGGCGCAACTGCCGGGCAACCCGCTGCCCGACGGCTGGTCGGACCCCGAGGTGCGCGAGGCGGTGCCGTACGACGAGGTCGCCGGCAGGCTGGCCATTCCGGCGTTGCTCGCGGTCCTGCTGGCCTGCGCTCGCACCCTGGGGAGGCACAGCCGGGTCCGTCGCGGTGCCCACCGGGCGCTGACGGGCCTGCCGGACACGGAGGTGGCGGTCCTGCCCGACGCGGTGCCGTACGCGTACGCGCTGCCCGGTGGCCGTCGTGGCCGCGGTGGCCGTGTGGTGGTGACCACGGCTCTGCTGAGCTCCCTCGAACCGGCCGAGCGGCGCGCGCTGTTCGCCCACGAGCGAGCCCATCTGGTGGCCCGGCACCACCGGTTCCTCCTGGCTGTCCAACTGGCCGCGCGCGCCAACCCCTTCCTGCGGCCGCTGCGTACGGCGGTGTCGTACACGGCGGAGCGGTGGGCCGACGAGGACGCGGCGCAGGCCGTCGGCAGTCGCAGAGTCGTGGCCCGCGCGATCGGCAAGGCGGCACTCGTGTCCCGCGGCACCCCGGTGGCGACGCTCGCGGGCTTCGCCGCCGCGGGCCCGGTGCCCCGTAGGGTGGCGGCCCTGCTCGATCCAGCGCCCGCGGTGCGCAGTTGGCCCTCCGTGTTCACGTCGGTGGGCCTGGCCGCGTGGGCAGCGGCGGTGGGCGCGGCCGTGTCGGCGATGTCGTCGGCGAACTCGGCCGTGACCATGTTCCTCATCCTGTACGCCGCGACACCCCTGTGAGTGAAGCGGGATATCGGGACATGCGAACGCGGGGCGGCGCGTAGGCTTCTGCGTCCTGACGTCAGGTCAGGGCGGGCGGTGGGGTGGTGCGGTTCCGGGTGTCGTGAGATGTACCCGTCTGCCGTACGTATCTCTACATGGCCGTAGAGTTGCGGCGTCCGGTGCGCACCGGCATCGGACGCGTGGGGAGTCGACCGGCCCGGTGCGGCCGAGACGGGGGAGGGGCACCGGTGGGCAGCAGGGGAAAACAGAGGCGTGCGCCGAGCGGGGGCCGGCCTACGCGGCTGACCCGGCGGGGGAAGATCGTCACGTGGGTCGTCGGCGGACTGGCCGTGTCCGTCCTCGGCGTCGCCGGTGTCGGTACCTGGCTGTACCAGAGCCTGGACGGCAACATCGGGTCCGCCGACCTCGACAACAAGCTCGGCGAGGGCCGGCCGGTCAACCTCAGCCCCGGCTCCAAGAACATCGTGGTCGTCGGCTCGGACAGCCGCGACGGTGCCAACGCCAAGTACGGCAAGGACCTGACCACCATGCAGTCGGACACGCTGATGGTGATGCACATCCCGGCGAACCGGAAGTGGGCGACCGTGGTGTCCTTCCCGCGTGACTCGTGGGTGGAGATACCGGAGTGCGACAAGGGCGACGGCGCCACCTCCACCGCCCAACGCTCCAAGATCAACGCGGCGTTCGCGATCGGCGGCAGCACCGGCGAGGTCGGTTCCGCCGCCGCCTGCACGATCAGGACGGTCGAGGCGAACACCGGGCTGCGCATCGACCACTTCATGTCCGTCGACTTCCAGGGCTTCAAGGGGATGGTCAACGCCCTGGAGGGTATCGAGGTCTGCCCCGAGGAGGCCATCCACGACGAGAAGGCCCGCCTGGACCTGGAAGCCGGCTGCCAGACCGTCAAGGACGAGAAGGCGCTGGGCTACGTACGTGCCCGCTACGGCGTCGGTGACGGCTCGGACATCGGCCGCATCGGCCGCCAGCAGGAGTTCATGGAGGCCCTGGCCGAGAAGGCGCAGTCCAAGCTGACGAGCCCCAGCTCGCTGTACGGCTTCCTGGAGTCCGCCACGAAGTCCCTGACCACGGACGAGGACCTGGCCGGCATCAAGCCGCTCTACGGCCTGGCCTCCGAGCTCAAGGGCATACCGAAGGACCGGCTGACCTTCCTGACCGTCCCCAACTACCCGCGTGAGGCCGACGTGCCCGCCGACCGGGCCAACGTCGTGTGGCAGTACCCGCAGGCCGCCGACCTGTTCACCTCCCTCGCCACCGACAAGGAGGTCGACAAGAAGAAGCTGACGGCGGACGCGAAGAACCCGGTGTACGCCTCCTCCGTGCGCGTCCAGGTCCTCAACGGCACGGGAGTCAGCGGGCGGGCCGCCGCCGTCGCCGAGAGGCTGCGCGAAGCCGGACTCACCGTCGTCGGCACCGGCAACGCTCCCGAGAACACCCGCACCACCAAGGTCACGTACCCGCAGGCGCTGCGCGAGCAGGCCGAGGTCCTGTCCTCCCGGCTGCCCGATGCCAAGGCCATCCAGGACGCGGCCGCCGCCGCGGGCGTGGTGACGCTCGTCGTAGGGACGGACCTCGACCTCGACGCCATACGGTGACGCCACCGGGCCGGACACCACGCGGATCCGCGGTGTCCGGCCCGCTGCCCGAGGGGGAGTGACTCAGGCGACGCCGTCGGCGGCCTTGAGAATCGTTACGCCTCGCCGAACGGGACCCGCCCGGCTGACGCACCATCTATCTGACGCACCACCTATCTGGCTCGCCGCCTCCCGAGGCGTTCCACCTCCCGAGATGCCTCGCGGGCCTCCCGTTCGGCCCGGGCCAGTGCGTCGGCGGCGGTATGGAGCTGTTTCTCGGCCTGCCCGTGGTCACGGTCGGCCTGCTTGAGGACCTCCCGCTCCTGCCGCAAGCGCTGCTCCGTGGCCTCGACCTGCTGATGGGCCTGGTCCCGTCTGTCACGTGCCCGCTCCAGGGATGCTTCGGCAGCCGTGTGCTCCGCGCGCTGATCCCGTAGCCGCTGCCCCGCCGCTTCGGCTGCCTCGCGGGCCCGGGTGAGTTCCTCCTCCCGCGCGCGCCGCCGCACGGCGAGTTCGTCGGTACGCTCCGCCCGGGGCGATGCAGGCGCGGTCTGCGGCCGTGCGGAGGGGAAGGCGGCCGGCGGAGTGAGGGTGCTGTGCAGACGGCCGGCGGCCCACTGGTCGGCGGCGTCCGGGTCGGCGAGCACCGCGTTCAGGGTGGACTCGACGTCGTGCCGCACCGTGTCCGACAGCCGGTGCCCGGCTTCGAGGGCGAGCTCTGCCGCCTGCCGGGACATCGCGCTGACGATACGCCGCCGCTGCGCGGACAGTTCCTTGATCGCGTCGGGATCCAGGGCCCGGTGGGCCTCGCGCAGCGCGTTCCCCAGCTCCAGGAACTGCCGGCTCTCCTGCGGCCGGGAGCGCAGGAGCAGGTTCGCGGCCCACGCCGCCAGGGTGGGGCGACGGGCCGCGTGGATCCGGCGGGCGTCCTCGGCACGGCCTGCCGTCCGCGCGGCGGCGGCCAGCTCCTCGCGGCGTGGGACGAAGCGGGCCGGGGGAGTGGCGTAGAGCTCGTCGAGTACCGCTTCCACATCGTGCTCATCGCCGCCGCGACGACGTGCGCCTTTGCGCTCCATGCCCCCAGGCTCCAACGGGCCGGACATCGGCGCACTTCGACCTTCGAGCTTCTGTATTTGCCTAAACCCTTTAGGTAAATACATAATCGAGTAAGGAGAAGAAGGGGTGGTTATGGCACGCGTGGGACTGACACCGGAACGCCTGGCTCAGGCGGGTGCGGAGCTGGCCGACGAGGTCGGCTTCGACGAGGTGACCGTCTCGGCGCTCGCCCGACGCTTCGACGTCAAGGTCGCGAGTCTGTATTCGCACCTGAAGAACTCCGACGACCTCAAGACCCGGATCGCCCTGCTCGCCCTGGAAGAACTCGCCGACCGGGGTGCCGCCGCGCTGGCCGGACGGGCAGGCAAGGACGCCCTGGCCGCACTGGGAGACGTCTACCGCGACTACGCCCGCGAGCACCCCGGCCGTTACGCCGCGGCCCAGCTGAGGCTCGCCCCGGAGACGGCGGCCGCCAGCGCCGGCGTCAGACACGCACAGATGACGCGAGCGATCCTGCGCGGCTACGACCTGACCGAGCCGGACCAGACGCACGCGGTCAGGCTCCTGGGCAGCGTCTTCCTCGGCTACGTCACCCTGGAGCTCGGGGGAGGGTTCAGTCACAGCGCCCCCGACACACAGGAAACCTGGACGCGCGTCATCGACGCCCTCGACGCCCTGCTGCGGAACTGGCCCGCGCCGTCCATCCCGTCCGACTGAGCCGGCGCGCCGACATGGACCGGACACCGATCAAGAGGGTTGAGGCACCACACACCATGCACACCGACTGGACCACCACGCCCGTCACCGCGGACCTCCTGCGCGGCGCCCTCGACGTGGAGCGCACCGAGCACGGCGTGTTACCGCACCGGCTGCCCGCCTGGGCCCGCGCCCAGTGCGCCGACGGGCAACTGGCCATGGCCGAGGCCCAGCCGTCGGGCGTACGGCTGGTGTTCCGCACCCGGGCCACCGCCGTCGAACTGGACACGCTGCGCACCAAACGTGTCTACGTGGGGGCACCACCCCGCCCCGACGGCGTGTACGAGCTGCTCGTCGACGGTCACCTGGCCGGCCAGGGCAGCGTGACGGGCGGCAACATCATGACCATCGACATGGCCAACGGGACCGCCGAGACACAGCCCGGCCCGCCCGGCACCGTCCGCTTCACGGGCCTGTCCGACGCCCTCAAGGACGTCGAGATCTGGCTTCCCCACAACGAGACCACCCAACTCGGCGCCCTGCGCACCGACGCCCCCGTCGAGCCCGCACGGGACCCGGGTCGCCGGGTGTGGCTGCACCACGGCAGCTCCATCAGCCACGGCTCCGACGCGGCCGGCCCCACCACCATCTGGCCCGCACTCGCCGCCTCCCTGGGGGGCGTGGAACTGGTCAACCTGGGCCTGGCAGGCAGCGCCCTGCTCGACCCGTTCACCGCCCGCACCATGCGCGACACCCCCGCCGACCTGATCAGCGTCAAGATCGGCATCAACCTGGTCAACGCCGACCTGATGCGCCTGCGTGCCTTCACCCCCGCCGTTCACGGCTTCCTCGACACCATCCGCGAAGGCCACCCCACCACACCTCTGTTGGTGGTGTCGCCCATCCTGTGCCCCATCCACGAGGACACTCCGGGCCCCTGCGCCCCGGACTTCACCGGCCTCAGCGCGGGCCGACTGCGGTTCGTCGCCATGGGTGATCCGGCGGAACGCGCCGTCGGGAAGCTGACCCTCAACGTCATCCGGGACGAGCTGGCCCGCATCGTGGAGCAGCGGGCCGCCGAGGACCCGAACCTGCACTACCTCGACGGCCGCGACCTCTACGGGGACGCCGACTCGGCCGAACTCCCGCTGCCGGACCAGCTCCACCCCGACGCCGCCACCCACCGCCGCATAGGCGAACGCTTCGCCCGGCTGGCCTTCGCCGCCCACGGCGCCTTCTCGGACCGCAGCGGCTGAAGCGTCCGAAGTGACGTCCCCGGACAGCATGCCTACGTGCCGAGGGTCGGGCGGTGCAGATAGCCGCCGACGGGCTCGCCGACGAGCTTGCCGGCCCGCAGGACGTGGTGGCCTCTCAGGAAGGTGTCCGTGACCTGGGCGGTCAACTCGAAGCCCTCGAAGGGGGTGTACTCCTGCGTCGACTCCGACTCCGCGGCCCGTACCGTCCAGGTGCGGCCCGGATCGACCAGGGCGATGTCGGCGTCGAAGCCGGGTGCGAGGGCGCCCTTGGTGCGCAATCCGTAGCGCCGGGCCGGGTTCCACGAGGTCAGCGCGGCGATCCGGCCCAGGGACAGGCCACGCTTCGTGCCCTCCGTGATCACACCGGGGAGGAGGTACTCGGCGCCGCCGAACCCGGCCCTGGCGAGGAAGACGTCGTCCTCGGGCTCGCCGAACTTCATCTCCTCGCGGCAGCACGCGTGGTCGCTGACGACCCAGTCGACGGTGCCGTCGAGCACGTACTCCCACAGCGCCTCGACGTCGTCGCGGGGCCGCAGCGGCGGATTGACCTTGCCACCGACGCCGTGGGCGGTGGTGATGTCCGCGAGCAGATGCCCGACGGTGACCTCGCGGCGGAAGTCGATGTGCGGGAACGCCCGGCTCATCCGCACGGCCGCGTCGACCGCCTTGCGGGACGACAGGTGGAGCAGGTTGACGGTCGGTAACCCGGTCTCGTGGGCCAGGTAGGAGGCGATGGAGACCGCGAGCCCCTCGGAGTGCTGCGGCCGCGAGGCGCTGTAGGCGGCGAGCCCGGTCAGCTCGCCCGCCTCCTCGACCAGCTTGGTGTACGCGGTCATGATCTCGGCGGTCTCGCAGTGCAGGGAGAGCGAGATCTCGTCGGCGAGGTCCGGGAACCGCTCGCGTGCGGCCTGTACCCCACGCATGACGAACTCGAAGTGCGCGTAGTCGTACCGCTCGTCCTCGGGGATCATCAGGAACGCGTTCTGGTCGGCGGACCTGCCGTGCAGGCCGTGGCTTCCGTAGAACATGAAGACCTTGAACGAGGTGACACCGAACCGCTCGATCAGGTCGGGGATCTCGGCGATGTGGCCGCGCGATATCGGCGCGAGGTGGAAGCCGTAGTCGATGTGGGCGCGGCCCGAGGCGGCTTCGAGCACCTCGGGGAAGAAGTCGGCGTACATACCGCCCTTGTTGAGGTAGTACCGGCCGGTCCGCATGTAGGTCAGGGCGGTCGTCACCCCGCCCTGCGCGCACGCGCGGCTCTCGGTGACCGCGTCCTCGGCCGGCGGGTTGTAGATCCCCCAGTGCTGGTGGGCGTCGACGACGCCGGGGAACGCCAGCCTGCCGCCGGCGTCGACCACCCTACGGGCGCCTCCCTCGGCGAGGCCGGGTCCCACGGCGGCGATCCGCCCGTCGCTGACCGCGATGTCCGCGGTCCGGGCGTCGTCACGGTCGTGGGTGACGACGCGGGCGTCCTTCACCACCAGGTCGTACTCGGTCACGCCGTCCTCCTGACGTTGTTGTCCCGCACTCCTCATGCGCCGAGCACCCGGTTCTCCTCGGCCCAGAAGACGAGGCGTTTCTGGGCGAAACGGATGACGAAGTGGGCGATCAGGCCCAGTACGGAGAGCACCACCAGCACGGCGAACATCCCGGCGATGTCGAAGTTGTAGTTGGTCTGCAGCAGGAGGTATCCCAGGCCCTCCTTCGCGCCGATGAACTCGCCGACCACCGCGCCGAGGATCGAGAAGACGATCCCGATGTCGAGACCGGCGAAGAGGAAGGGCAGCGCGCTCGGCAGCCGCACCATCCTGAACACCTGGAACTTTCCGGCGCCGAACACCGTGAGCATCTGGATTCGGTCGGCGTCGGCCGAACGCAGCCCCTCGATCACGTTGACCAGCATCGGGAAGAACGAGATCACCGCCGCCATGACGACCTTGCTCGTCATCCCGAAGCCGAACCACACGACGAACAGCGGCGCCAGCGCCACCTTGGGCACGGTCTGGAAGGCGACGACGTACGGCATGAAGGTGCGCTCGATCAGCCGCACCTGCGAGATGGCGGTGCCCAGCACCAGCGCCGCCCCCACGCCGAGGAGGAAGCCGTACAGCGACTCCAGCACCGTGACCTTCAGATGGCCCCAGAACAACGGGTCGGCCAGCTGCGTCCGCAGGGCGTCGAGGATCTGGGAGGGGCGCGGCAGCACGTAGTCGTCGACCCCGAAGGCGGGGACAGCGAACTCCCAGGCCAGCATGACGACCACGAAGACGGCGGGAACGAGCAGCAGTTCGGGGCGCTCCCTCAGGTCGACGCGGAGGCGCTTCATGAGTCGATCACGCCGGCGATGCTGAAGTGCGCGCGGATCCGCGCCACATGGACCCCGGCCCGGTCCGAGGCCATGGCGGCGAGCGCACGCGGGCGGTCCAGCCCGATGTCGACGATCTCGGCGATACGGCCGGGACGGGGGCTGAGAACCACCACGCGGTCGGAGAGGAACACCGCCTCGGGGATGGAGTGGGTGACGAACACGACGGTCTGGCCGCTCTCCCGCCAGATCCGCAGCAGCTCGACGTTCATGTACTCGCGGGTCATGGCGTCGAGCGCTCCGAAGGGCTCGTCCATCAGCAGCACGGCCGGGTCGTGCACCAGGGCCCGGCAGATACCGGCACGCTGCTGCATCCCACCGCTCAGCTCATGGGGGTACGTGCCCTCGAAGCCGTCGAGGCCGACCATCCCGAGCAACCTCTTTGCCCGCTCCCGGTACACACGGGTGTCGAGCTTGCGTACCTCCACGGGCACCATCACGTTCTGCAGAATCGTGCGCCACGGCAGGAGCGTGGCGGCCTGGAAGACCATGCCCACTTCGGGCAGCGGCCCTGTCACGTCGCGGTCCGCGACCCGGACCGTGCCCTCGCTCCTGGGGACGATCCCGGCGAGGATCTTGAGCAGCGTGGTCTTGCCGCACCCCGAGGGGCCGACGACCGAGACGAACTCACCGCGCCGGACGGTGAAGGTGATGTCCGAGAGCGCGTGGGTCGGCCGGGACCTGCGCGGCCGGTAGATCTTGTGCAGTCCGTCGACCTCGATCCAGCGGTCTTCGTCCATGACGGCTTCCTGACCTCCCTGCTGGTGGCGTCCGGTCGCTCGCTACTTGGCCGTCTTCGCTTTCTGGATCACAGCCGCGCTGTCGAAGTCGTTCGCGCCCTGGAGCAGGCTGCCGTCCCACAGCTCCGCGAGATCGACGTCCTTGGTGATCTGGCCGGACGCCTTGGTGTAGGCGACCGTCTTCTTCCACTCCGCGTCGCTGATGGCGCCCCAGTCCTCGAAGGTCTCGGGCCCACCGGAGGAGGGGACCGCGGTCCTGATCCACGCGTCGAGGCTCTTGCTGTCGTCGCCGACACGGTCGTCGGCCTTCTGGCCGGTCAGGAGCCGCGGGAAGACCTCGTAGCCGTCGCGCATGGCGGCCTCGGGGTTGACGGCGGAGAAGAGCAGTGCCTTGTACGAAGCGCGCAGATAGCGCGTCAACACGTCCTTCTTCTCCTTGAGGGTCCTCTCGGTCACCGCGAACGTCAGGGAGCGGATGCCCTCGAAGGCATCGGAGTTGTCCAGGTAACGGAACTCCGCGCCGGTGTTCTCGATCGTGGTGTACGCCTGCGTGAACAGCGCGAGCACGTCGACCTTGCCGTCCTCCAGCGCGGACAGAGCCTGCGCGCCCACACCTACCGGCAGCAGCTCGATGTCCTCGGCCGCGTCGAGGCCGGCGTCGTCCGCGTACGCCCGGGCGTAGATGGCCGATCCGGAGGCGAGGCTGATGACACCGACCTTCTTGCCCTTGAGGTCGGCCGGGGTCTTGATCTCGCTGTCCGGCCGGACCGCCATGCGCCACGGCCAGTTCCGCACCAGACCACCGATGGCCCTGACCGGGACGCCCTTCTCCCGCGCGGCGAGGATGGCTCCGGCGTCGGCCGGTGTGATGTCGGCGCTGCCCGAGGCGACGGCCTGGACCGCGGCGACCGAGCCGTCCGTGTTGATCACGTCGACCTTGAGCTTCTCCTCGGTGAAGTAGCCTTCGGCGTCCCCCACCGCGTAGGTGGCGACCTCCTCCTTGGGGGCGACCACGGCCGAGGCGATGGCCACGTCGAGTGTCGCCCGGGCGCCTAACTCGCCTTTGGAGGAGGACGAGGACGAGGAATCCCCGTCTCCGCAGGCGGAGAGCGTGGTGAGGGTGGCAAGGATGGCGGCGCTGACGCCGACCCGCAGGGAGTGCTTCATGTCCGGCACCTCTCTCGATCCGTTGGACCAGGGGCATCTACGCGCTGTTCCTCGCGGAGTGCGGCTCAGCCGTGGCGCTTGACGACGCACTCCTTCTCGGTCAGCGGACGTGCGTCGCCGGCCACCCTCCTGCACACGACGCGCGACTTCGAGATCCCGTCGTCGGTGCGCCAGACCTCCTTCAGGACGATGCTGTGGCCCTTTCTGTCGCCGTAGAGCGGTGCGTCGGTGAAGTCGATCGTGCCCGTGGCCATGCCCTGAAGCTTGACGGTTCTGAGGTTCACCCAGGTCGCCGCCCGGCTCTGCGGGTCGCCACCGCGTGTGGCCGCCCAGTACAGCGCGCGCGTCGCGTCGTGGGACAGGGCCGTCTGGCCGCTGGCGAACGCGGGCGTGTCGTAGCGGACGCGCTGCTTGTCGAGCCCCGGCAGGTATTTGCGGGCATCCTCGTAGAACGTCGTCCCGGAGGCCGCTTCCTCCAGTTCGGCGAGGGCGGCGTGGTACAGCGTCACGTTCGGGGCCACCGCGTCCTCGCCCTGCGAGAAGTCGGCCTTGGAGAGGTCGTCGCCCGTGATGACGGACATCTTCTTGCGCGCGCAGCCGGGTTCCGTACCGAGCTGGGTCATCAGGGGATCGACGTCCTCGACACGGCCCGCGAAGTAGATCACGGACGGCACGCGGTCGCCGCGGCAGATCTCCTCGGTGTGCAGACGGAACTCGGGCTTTCCGCCCTTGAGGGTGTAGTGGCGCTCGGGCAGCGGCGTGAAACCGTACTTGTCGAGCATCGCACCGCCGTAGCGCGCCTGTTCGGTGGTGTAGCGGTCGTCGGTCTTCTTGGTGTCGCGGGCCAGCACCAGCGCGTACTGCGGGGTACCGGGTGTCCTCAACTGCTTGGCGATCAGACCGAGTTGGGAGGACTGCCATTCGTCCGTGGCGGCCAGACTGAACCAGTTGGCGAACTCGCGCGGCAGATAGGTCGCGGAGTTCGTCCCGGACACGACGGGCAGCCCGGCGTTCCTGAGCTTGCGGGTCGTCGCCGTACTGGACTTGAGGTCGCGCCCGGTGCCGACGACGCCCACCACCGTCGGGTCCTTCGCCGCGTAGGCGGCTATGGCGTCGGCCATGTCGGACTGGTGGTGCAGGTCCACACCGCCGTTGGCGATCAGGACGCGCAGCTTCACGGTGAAGGTGTTGTTGATGACGGACTGCGCCAGGTATACACCCGCCAGTTCCTCCAGGCCCTTCACCGGTGAGGAACCACCGTCGGGGTCGGCGCTGAGCGGGCCCGCGTACACGAGGGTGACGTAGTTGTCCCGGTGGTCGGCGAGGACGTCGGCGTTCTCCGTGCGGATGCCGTCCTCCAGCTCGGCGACCGTCCAGGGCACCGCTCGCCCGTCGGACAGCGCCTTGGCGTCCGGCTCCTTGGCGTCGTCCGGCAGCCAGTCGGCGAAGCGCACGTCGTCCGTCGCGATTCCTATGCACTCGGTCCCGCCGTCCGGCGCGGGTCTGCGCTCCGTGTCACGGTTGGCGGTCAGGACGGACGAGGAGCAGTACTCGTCGGAGAGTCTCGCGGTGCGCCAGGCGGCGGTCGCGGCGGTCAGGGCCAGCACGAGGGCGAGCGTGTGCAGGGCCCACACCACGCGGGCGACGGTGGGCCGTGTGGCGGCCTTCACGCAGTGCCGCTGTCTGTCCGGCAGCGGCCGCAGCTCGTCCTGGGGCAGTGGGATCTTCAACACCCAGGGCAGGACGGCCCGTTCGCGGCTCGGCGACTGCTCCGCGCGCAGGTTCCTCGCCCACTCGTCGTACCAGCCCCGCAACCGGGCCTGGAACCCCTGGTCGGTCCCACTGGCGCGTACCCCCTGGACGACGCTGCGCTCCAGCAGCCGTACGTCGGCAGCGGGGACGGCCGCCACGAGGAGCAGTGGGTCCAGTTCGCTCCGGCGGCTGCGCACGTCGCTGACGGCCTTGATCAGT
The DNA here is from genome assembly GCF_009377185.1 of Streptomyces spongiae. Classification (GTDB taxonomy): domain Bacteria; phylum Actinomycetota; class Actinomycetes; order Streptomycetales; family Streptomycetaceae; genus Streptomyces; species Streptomyces spongiae. Next base: position 13,348 of record NZ_VJZC01000045.1, on the reverse strand, counting down.
TCGATGCCGCCGTTGTCCGTGCCGATCCGCGGTACGAACAGCATGGGCGGGCGCAGGCGTTTGAAGCCGCGCAGATCCCAGCTCCGGCGACGGTGGTTGTCCCGCAGGTCCTCGAACAGGGCCAGGACGTAGAGCTGGAGCTGGAACTCGTGGCCCGCCTTCAGCGCCTCCGCCACGTCGTACGCACGCGCCGCGATCGCCTTCCACGAGCGGACCGGCCGCAACAGCGACACCTCGGTGGGACGGTCCTGGGCCGCTGCCCTGAGGAAGGTCGTGGTCATGAACCAGCGGCTCTCCCGGCGCAGCCACAGGAAGATCGGAGCGCGCCCGGGCAGGACGTAGTTCAGCACCGCCAGCAGCAACAGGAAGCCGACGCCCGACGCGACAGCCATGTACCAGTCGCTTCGGGCGAGGAGCGCGGCAAGGACCGTCACCAGGCTGGCCGGGAGGATGTGCGCCATGTCGAACATGGGCAGCCCTGAATGCCAACGGGCGGACCCGTCGGGACGCCACCGCTGTTTGGCCAACTGGTTGAGCAGGTCCTGCGCCGGATCGTGGCCGGCCTCCGCGGCCGCGGATCCGGTGGGCGGACCGGGCCAGTCCGTGCCCAGTGCGCGCACGGCGTCCTCGATGGCGTGCACGAGCCGAACGCGGGGGAACGCGTACCGCCGGTAGATCGAGTGCCGGCCACCCCATCGCTTCGGGTCGCCGAGATCGCGCACGAGACGCGCCGCCCGCAGGACCTCCGTCGCGCCCTCCTGTGCCGCGGGCGCGACGGCACAGCGCGTTCCGTGTGTGTCCTGCCCGTTGCGCAGTTCGCCGACGAGGCCGGCCACCTGGGTGTCGTCGGCTGCTTCCTCGGCGTGCAGGACCACGACCGGCATGGGCGGCTCACTGGTGCGGAAGTCCCCGATGAGCGTCTCCAGCTGCCGCTGGACCTCGATCCCGCCCTCGGTCGACATTCCGGGATGATCCGCCGAGCAGGTCTGCAGTCTGTCACGATCCCCGTTGCGCACGTTCGTTCTCCCCCGTTCCACCGCGCCCACCGACAAGCTCACTTGACTTTCCGTGGGACAGAAGTGGTTTCCCTCGTACCTACGTGCACTAAACGAACTCACGGGCGGCGAAACGGCAACGGGACCCAGGGCGTCGGAGCACGGGCCGAGTGGCGGATCCGGACCTACTGGGGCGTCAGGGGGTGCCGTTCCAGTCGTACGGTCCGCCGCCGCGCCACTCGATCAGTTCGGGGTCGTCGATGGCCCGGTCCTCGGTGGGCAGGTCGGCGCCGTGCAGGAGGTCCAGCACGTCGAACAGGCTGTAGGCGATGCCCACGTCCTCGCCATGGATCGTCACCTGCCGCCCGCCGTCCGGCGAGGGCGGCAGCACCACCACAGGGGCACGGCTGTCCATGCCACCACCATGCACTGGAAGCGGCCGCACCGCAGTTCCACAGCCCCAGGCGAGCGAGTGGGGAGGGCTGCTGGACGGCCGTGGGTGGATTGCAGTTCTCCTCTCGAATGTAGTATTTCTTATACATGAGCGAGCAGGTGCACAACAGGCTGGCGATGGTGCGCGCCGAACGGAAGGTGTCTCGTCAGAGCCTGGCCGAGGCCGTGGGGGCGCACTACCAGACCATCGGCTACATCGAGCGGGGGCAGTACAACCCGAGCCTCGATCTGGCGCTGAAGATCGCGAAGTACTTCGGGCTGCCGGTGGAGGCGCTGTTCTCCCTGGAACCGTTCCGGCCGCTCACCGACGAGGTCTACGGGAGGAAACAGCCATGACGACGACGCGGATGACCGGCTACGACCGGAGCATGCTGAGGCTGATGAACGACCCCAGGGGGCGGCCTCTGTACGCCACCGCCGCGCGCCGACGCCTGGCCGTGGCCGCGCATGTCGCGCTGACCGTTGCCATCGGGTCGCTGATGACCTACTTCTACCTCGCGAAGGCGGAGCCGATGTGGGCCGTCGTCGCGGTGGCGGTGCTGTTCCTGCCCTGGGCGGTCGCCACGGGTGCGATCAACGCCGCCACCCGCGGCCTGCTGGAACTGCGCGAACGCGCCCTGGACGAGCGGCAGTCGGCCGAACGCAGCCGGGTCCTGGCCGTTTCCCACCGGGTGATGACCCTGCTGCTGGCCGCCGCCGTGGCCGGCCTGCTGATCGCGGGCGCGTCCGGGGGCGACGCGCTCACGGCGTACGCGGCGCCCCTGCTCGTCGCCGTCCTCGTGCCCCACTGGCTGATGCCGTTGTGGGTGGCCGGGCTCATGGCTCAGGACGAACCGGTCGAGGACGAGGGTCTCGCGGGTTGGCCGCGGCCGAGTGTCTCGTGAGTCGGCCGCTGCTCAGGTCCCGCGGTTCAGGTCTTGCGGTTCAAGTCTTGCGGTTCAAGTCCCGCAGTTCATTGTCTCCACGGAGCAGAACTCCACCGCGGGGTAGTGCGGCGACGGCTGGTCCAGCAGGGGCTGCGGCTTGTTCCGCAGGTGCAGGTCGAGGAAGGCCCCGGTGTACCGGCGGGTGATCTGGGCCGCGCGGGCGGCCGGCAGGGTCGCGCCGATGTCGAGGCCGAGCTGTTCCGCGAGGAGCCCGACGTCGGTGAAGGAGGCGTGCTCCGCTCCGGCGACCACGAGCCAGCGCTTCCAGCCGGTCAGGTGCTTCCAGTCGCGCTCCCAGGCGGCGGCCGGGCCTCCCCCTCCCGGGGTGTAGGCGGATTGCCTGCCAAGGAACAGGAACGGTCGAGACAGGCCGCTGTCGGGGATCGGGAGTTCGGCGGTGCCGTCGATGTCGATCCCGGCCCGTATCCGGGAGTCGGCCACCATGGCGGTGCTGGTGCTCGCGCCTCCCACCGAGTGACCCGCCATCGCGATCCGGCGAGGGTCGATCAGCCCGGCGCCCTTCCACCTGGGGTGCGGTCCCGTCAGTTCATCGAGCACGAAGGACACGTCGGCAGCCCGGCCCGCCTCGAGCTTCTGCCAGAACGCCAGGTCATGATCGACCTCGCAGGCCGCGCAGGTGGTGACTCGCCCGTCGGGGAAGGTCGTGGCGACATTCTCGTACGTGTGATCGACTCCGGCCACTACGTAGCCGCGGCTCGCCAGGTCCTCGGCCAGAGTGGTGAGCGTGGCGCGTGGCTTGGAGAAGCCGGGTGAGAGCACGACCAGGGGCAGACCGCGCCGACGTCCCGCGGGCCTCGCGTCGCTGACCGCGTTGGTGCGCGTCGTGCTCAACACGTCGAGTGGCAGGCCGGTGATGCCGCCGTCCTCGAGGAGGAGCTCGGACTCCTTCGGCGTCATGTACTGGGCCGGTCGGCCGCCCGACGGCTCCGCCGGATACCACAGGGAGACCATGAGCTCCCTCTCGTTCCGCCCGGGGACCCACGGGTCGGGGCGGGAGGTGTCTGTCAGATGGAGGAACGTTCGGCCGACCGGGTGCCGCCCGGTGGGTTCAGGTACGTACGGCGTGGTGCTCGCGTCGGCCGACGCGTCGGCGGAAACGTGGGCTGCGGAACCGGCCGCGGCGGAGGCGCCTGCGATGGATGCGTCGGTCGTGGAGGCGGGCGCGCACGCCGCCACGACGAGGAGCCCGAGGACGGCGGCAATGCCTCGGCGAAGCACCCGATGAGTTGGTGGTGCGGTCATGGTCGTTTCTCCTTCGGTCGTCAACTCCGGCTCCCCGGACGCTAGGAGCGGGGCCGGACCGGGCGCGTCGGCCGTCGGGGCCGTTTCCGGTACCGCGTCGGGGGGACGTCCGTCGGAGTCATCCCTGCGATGTAGTCGACCGGTGTATCCCGGGTGCTCGCAGTGATCATCAGGATGGATGTCGCCGGCCGCGACGTCGGTGAGAATGAGCCGGTGACGACCGTGCCTATGACGGACCGACTGCGGAAGCGAGTCATACCGGACCGACTGAGGGAGTGGGCAGCCCTGCTGACCCGCCCGACGGGTCCGGTTCCCCGGCTCACCCGGCGCGGGCAGATCTTCGACGTGCTACTGGCGCTGGCCATCGGCATCGGCGCCGTCTACTACGTCCTCGACAACATGACCGCCGTCGTCGACCGGGGAGACCGGCCCGCACCCAGCCCTGGTGCGTGGATCGGTCCGGTGATCGTGGGGGTCGTCGCGGCGGCACCCCTGGCGCTGCGGCGCCGGTACCCGCTCGCCGCGCTGTGGATCGTGCTGGCCGCGGTCATGGTGACACCGCACGACGCACCGCGGCTCACCTTCTACGCCTGTGTCGTCGCCGCGTACAGTGCCGCGGCCTACAGTCCCCGTCGCCTTCCGACACTGGCGAGCCTGGCCGTCGCGGTGCTCCTGGTCAGCACGGACGCGCCGTTGCCCACGGTCCCGGCCCAGTACGCCCCGTACCTGATCCTGGTACCGATCGTCGTGGCGGCCAACGGCCTGCGCACATGGAAGCTCAGGACCGACGAGGGCCGCAGACGCCTGTCCACGCTGGAAGGAGAGCAGGCCGAGGCGCTGCGCCGCGCCGTCGAACACGAACGCGCCAGGATCGCCCGCGAGCTGCACGACGTGGTGACGCACAACGTGAGTGTGATGGTCATCCAGGCCGGTGCCGCCCGCAAGGTCATGGAGGCCCGTCCCGACCAGGCCCGTGAGGCGCTCCTCGCGGTCGAGGCCGGTGGCCGGGCGGCGATGACGGAACTGCGCCACGTCATGGGGTTGCTCACCACGGACACCCCGGTCGGCCCCGGCGGCACCCACCCGGCGGATCCGCCCCAGGTCACCGGTTCGGCCGGCCTGGCGGGCATGGTGGATCTGGCGCCCCAGCCGGGCCTGGACCAGCTGGAGACGCTGGTCGCAGGCGTGCGCAACACCGGGATGCCCGTCGAGCTGACCGTGACCGGGCCGACGCGTCCGCTTCCGCCCGGCATCGAACTGGCCGCCTACCGGGTCGTGCAGGAAGCACTGACCAACACGGTCAAGCACGCGCCGGGTGCGAGCGCTGCCGTCACCGTCGACCACGCCGCGGACCACCTCCGCGTGGGCATCACCGACACCGGCGGCACACCGGGGCCGTCCGCGCCCCGTACGTCCCCCGCCGCCGGTGCGGACGGAACCGGTCGCGGGCTGATCGGCCTGCGCGAGCGCCTCGCCGTCTACGGCGGAACCCTGCACACCGGACCGCACCGTGCCGGTGGCTACCGCGTCACCGCACTCATCCCGCTGGAGGCCTCGTGACCGGATCGCCACGCGTGGTGATCGCCGATGACCAGGCACTGGTCCGCACCGGCTTCCGGATGATCCTCACCGCCGACGGCATCGACGTGGTCGCCGAGGCGACCAACGGCACGGAAGCCATCGAAGCGGTCCGGCGTACCCGGCCCGATGTGATCCTCATGGACATCCGGATGCCGGAACTGGACGGCCTGGAAGCCACCCGGCGCATACTGACCGGAGCGGACCACGAACCCCACGTGATCATCCTGACCACGTTCGACCTCGACCGGTACGTCTACGCGGCCCTGTCCGCCGGAGCCGCCGGTTTCCTCCTCAAGGACATCACCCCCGAGCACCTCGTCGCCGCCGTGCGCATGGTCCGCTTCGGCGACGCGCTGCTGGCACCGGCCATCACCCGCCGTCTCGTCGAACGGTTCACCCGTCACGAACCTCACGCCACCGCGATCCACCGTGACCTGGCCGCACTGACCCCACGGGAACGGGAAGTCCTGCAGCTGCTGGCCCAGGGCCTGAGCAACGCCGAGCTCGCCGGCCACCTCCATCTGGCCGAGGCCACCGTCAAGACCCACGTCGCCCGCATCCTCGCCAAACTCGGACTCCGCGACCGCGTACAGGCCGTGATCGTCGCCTACCGGACGGGACTCGTCAGCCCGACGGGGGACCACCAGGCAACGTGACCTGTGCGTTCGCAGGTCACCGCGGCGGGTGCCACACTTGCCACGTGGCCGTCTCGCCACTCCCGGGCGGTACGTCCCAGGCACACCACGTCCGGTGGATCGGTGCTGTCTGCCCTCCCCTCCTGTCGGGGCTCCTCCTTGCCGCCGCCGCGGCGTCCTGCCGTCCTCCGAAAGGGACAGAGGAGGTCTCTCAGATGAAGACCCGTCTTCGCGACGCTGCCGTCGCCGTCGTCGCGGTGTCGACCGCCGTCGCTCTCGCGGACTGCGGACAGGGCGGGGGCAGCGGCGGCGACGGGGGCGGCGACGCGCGTATCGGTCTGCTGTTGCCGGACGCCACCACGGCTCGCTGGGAGACGCAGGACAAGCCCCTCATCGAGAAGGAGATGAAGGAGCTGTGCGACGACTGCACGGTCGAGCATGCCAACGCCAAGGGTGATGTGGCCACGCAGCAGCAACAGGTGGACTCCATGATCACCAGGGGTGTCGACGCGATGGTGCTCGTGGCCGTGGACGCCAGATCGCTGGGCGCCGCGGTCGAGAAGGCGGAGCGGGCGGACATCCCGGTGATCGCCTACGACCGCCTCGCCGAGGGCCCGATCTCGGGCTATGTCACGTTCGACGGCGAGGAGGTCGGCAGGCTCCAGGGCCGGGCACTCCTGACGGCCATGGGCGACAAGGCCGACGGCGGTCAGATCGTCATGATGAACGGCGACCCCAACGACCCCAACGCGATCGCCTTCAAGAAGGGCGCGCTGTCCGTGCTGAGCGACAGGGTCAAGATCGGCAAGGCGTACGACACGTCCGGCTGGCGGGCCGAGGTCGCGAACATGAATATGACCTCAGCGATCTCCGCCCTCGGCGCCGACAACATCGACGGCGTCTACGCGGCCAACGACGGCCTCGCCGCCGGCAGCATCTCCGCGCTCAGGGCGAACAAGGTCAGCCCGCTGCCGCCGGTCACCGGACAGGACGCCGAACTGGACGCCGTACGACGCATCGTCGCCGGCGACCAGTACATGACGGTCTACAAGCCCTTCGCACCCGAGGCATCCGCCGGCGCCGCCATGGCCGTGGCCGCGGCCCGCGGTGAGAGTCTCGACGCCGTCGGAAAGGACAGGGTGCGCGCCAGCACCGGCAAGACGGTGCCCGCCGTCCTGCTCACCCCGGTGTCGGTGACCGCCGGCACCATCAAGGACACGCTGCTGAAGGACGGCGTGTACACGGTCCGGCAGATCTGCAGCACCCCGCAACTGATGGCGGCCTGCGACAGGGCCGGACTCACCGGGTAGGCCGGTCTCCCATCGGCCGCGCTCGCGTCGGGAAGTCGGGAAGAAGGAGATGGTCGCGTGCCCGCTCCACCCCTGCTGGCGCTGCGTGGCGTGTGCAAGCGTTACGGCGTCCTTCAGGTGCTCGAGGACATCGAACTGGAGGTGCGTGCCGGTCAGGTCGTCGCGCTTCTGGGCGACAACGGGGCCGGGAAGTCCACCCTGGTGAAGGTCATCTCGGGCGTCGCCCCCGCAGACAAGGGCGTCATCGAGTGGGAAGGCCGGAACGTGCAGATCAGGCGCCCCCACGACGCCCGGGACCTCGGCATCGCCACTGTCTACCAGGACCTCGCGCTGTGCGGGAACCTCGATGTCGTCGGCAATCTGTTCCTCGGCCGGGAGATCCGCAGGTTCGGGTTCCTGGACGAGGTGGAGATGGAGCGCCGCACCCGGGAGCTGCTGGAGCACCTGGCGACGGGCGTGCCCGATCTGCGGGCCCCGGTCGTCTCACTGTCCAGCGGTCAGCGGCAGACGGTCGCCATCGCCCGCTCGCTCCTCGGCGACCCGCGGGTACTCCTTCTGGACGAACCGACCGCATCTCTGGGTATCCGGCAGACCAACGAGGTCCTGGACCTCGTCGACCGGCTGCGCGACCGGGGCCTGGCTGTGCTGCTGATCAGCCACAACATGGGTGACGTCAAGGCCCTCGCGGACCGAGCCGCCGTGCTGCGGCTCGGCCGCAACAACGGGTTCTTCGACGTGAACACCGTGTCCCAGGAGCAGATCATTTCCTCCATCACCGGTGCCGCGGAGAACGTGCCCCGCCGTATGGCATCCCGGGAGGAGGAGTGGTGAACGACAGACGCAGAACGGCGGACGAATCCCGGGACGACCCCGACACTTCCACCAAGGGGACCCGCCCGCCGCACCGCGGGCGGCGCGTCACCGACGCCCTGGAGAGCCGGGCCACCGCCTTCCGGGTCAGGCTGGGCCTCGGCGAACTGGGCTCGCTCCCGGTCGTCGTGGTCCTCGTCGCGGTCTGGATCGTCTTCCAGTCCCTCAACGAGAACTTCCTCTCGCCGCGGAACCTCTCCAATCTCAGCGTCGACATCGTCGGTACGGGACTGATCGCGGTCGGCATCGTCTTCGTGCTGCTCATCGGCCAGCTCGACCTGTCGGTCGGCTCGGTCAGTGGTCTCGCCGCCGCCGTGTTCGCCGTGCTGAACGTGAACAGCGGCGTGCCGGAATGGCTCGCGCTCATCATCGCGGTGCTCACGGGCACCGCCGTGGGAGCCATCCAGGGCTTCTCCTTCGCGAGAACGCGCGTGCCCGCGTTCGTCGTCACCCTCGCGGGGCTGCTGACCTGGAACGGCCTCATGCTCTACATCCTCGGCACCAGTGGCACCATCAATCTCGACGAGAACGGTCTCGTGGCCGATCTGACCAGCTACTACTTCACCCACGACAGCGCCGCCTACGGTGTGGCGGCGATCGGCGCGGGTCTGGTCTTCCTCGCGTCCTACCGTGACAGGCAACGCCGTAAGGCGATCGGCATGCCGCACCGCTCGCTTGTCGAGATCGGGATGCGCACGGGAGTGCTCGCGGTGGTCGCGTTCGCCGCCGCGTTCGTGCTGAACCGGTTCCAGGGGCTGCCACTGGCCTTCCTGATCTTCCTCGTCGTGGTGGCCGGCCTGGACATCGTCCTCCGCCGCACGCACTACGGACGGCAGGTCTACGCACTCGGCGGCGGTGTCGAGGCGGCCCGCCGCGCCAGCCTCGGGGTGATCCGCGTGCAGACCGCGGTCCTCGCCGTCTCGGGCACGATGGCGGCGATCGGCGGCCTGTTCCTCGCCTCCCGGATCACCTCGGTGAGCCAGGCCTCGGGCTCGGGCGTCCTGTTGCTGAACGCCATCGCGGCGGCCGTCATCGGCGGCACCAGTCTGTTCGGCGGGCGCGGCACCACATGGTCCGCGGTCCTCGGCATGCTGGTCATCGAATCGGTCGCCTCGGGCATGGCGATCACGGACACCCCTGTTGCCGTCCAGTTCATGATCACTGGTGGGGTCCTGTTCGCCGCGGTGGTCATCGACTCCTTCGCCCGACGCTCCCAGGAAGCACACGGCCGCGCCTGAAGCGGAACGACTTCGTTTGGATGAAGATCCAAGATTTGCTCGCGGCGTGCCTCTTGTCTTCTGCCGGACCGACTCCTGGGCCATAGTGACGCCATACGCGATTCGGAAGTGAGTTTCCGCATCGTAGAAGTCGCTAGGAGGGGTGCCAGTGTCGCCATCCGTACCATCCCCTGTCCGACGTGTCGCACGTCTGCTGCGCACGTCGCTGTTCGTGCAGGTCACCTGCGCGCTCGTCCTCGGAGTCGCGGTCGGACGACTGTGGCCCGATGTGGGCACAGCCGTTCAACCGCTCGGTGACGGCTTCATACGGCTCATCAAGGCGCTCATCGCACCGCTGGTGTTCTGCGTCGTCGTGACCGGAATCGCCAAGGCCGGAAACCTGAGGGCATTCGGGCGAATCGGCCTGAAAGCCCTGATCTGGTTCGAGGTCGCGACAACCTTCGCGCTGCTCATCGGGCTCTTCGCCGGAAACCTGTTCCAGCCGGGCGTCGGTATGAACGTGGACCCCGCGAAGCTCGACTCGGCCGCCGTGAACGCCAAGACCGGCGGCGGCGAACTGCCCTCGACGAGCGAGTTCGTCCTCCACTCGCTTCCCGAGAGCGCGGTCGGCGCGTTCGCCGAGAACGCGCTGCTCCAGGTGCTGGTCCTCGCCTGCCTGGTCGGCGCCGCGCTGCTGCACCTGGGGCACACGAAGGTGCCCGCGATCCTGCCCGCCGTCGAACAGGTCCAGGACATCGTCTTCACCGTCGTCGGCTACATCATGCGGCTGGCGCCCCTCGCGGTGTTCGGCGCCACCGCCCACCTGGTCGGCGAGTACGGGCTCGGCGTGATGTCGACCTACGGCAAGCTGATAGCCGTCTGCTACGGGGTGGCGCTCCTGTTCCTCGCCCTGCTCGCCGTCGCCCTCAAGGCGGTCACCGGACTGAGCCTGTGGAAGTTCGTGCGCTACACGCGTGAGGAGATGCTGCTCGCGCTGGGCACGGCCTCCAGCGAGAGCGTCATGCCGCGCATGATGCAGAAGCTGCGCCAGGCCGGCTGCCGCGACGACGCCGTGGGTCTCGTGCTGCCCACCGGCTACTCCTTCAACCTCGACGGCGCCTCCATCTACCTCTCCATCGCCACGCTGTTCATCGCCCAGGCGGTCGGCGTGGACCTCAGCCTGGGCCAGCAGGTCAGCGTGGTCCTGATGCTCATGCTGACCAGCAAGGGCATGGCGGGTGTGCCCGGATCCGCCTTCCTCGCGCTGTCCGCCACCGCCGCCGCCCTCGGAGTCATTCCGGCGGGAGCCGTCGCCCTGCTGCTCGGCGTGGACCGCATCATGGACTCGATGCGCGTCGCCACGAACCTGCTCGGCAACTGCGTCGCGGTCTTCGCGGTCTCCCGCTGGGAGGGTGCCCTGGACATGGTGCGCGCCAAGAAGGTTCTCGGCGGTGACATCGCCTTCGTACCCGAGGAAGGCGACCCGCGTACCCAGGATTCCGGGGAGACCCGGACGGAGGAAGCCCGACCGTAAACCCATGGCCCCGCGCCCGGTCGCCGGGCGCGGGGCCATGTGGCGCGAAGCCGTGTGGCGCGGGTCGACTACAGGGCGGCCGCGGCGCTGTTCAGGTTCTTGGCGGCCAGGGCGAGTCCCTCGGTCTGGGAGTAGGCGGCGTCCTCGTGCTCGATGTTCACCGCCATGTCCGGGTCGATCTCCGCGAGGGCGCGCAGGAACTCGGTCCAGAAGGGGACGTCGTTGCCGAGGCCGACGGCGACGAACTTCCACGCGGGGTTCTCCGGCCAGGCGTTGCACCAGAACCCGTAGCCGGTGGGCACCTTGCCGGGCGCGTCGGCCGGTACGCGGGTGAACGACGTGTCCAGTACGCCGCGGATGTCGGCGCCCGGGCAGAGCGTCGCGTCCTTGGCGGCCGCGTGGAACACCAGCGGGCCCAGCCACTTGATGGAGGCGACGATGTCCATGCCCTGCCACATCAGGTGGGAGGGGTCCATCTCGGCACCGACGTTCGTCAGGCCCCCCTCGTCGACCAGCCGCTTCAAAGTCACCGGCGAGAACACGACGTTGTGCGGGTGCATCTCGATGGCGACCCGGACGTCGTTCTCCCGGGCCAGGGCGTCGATCTCCTTCCAGAACTCGACGGCCACGCCCCACTGGTAGTCCAGGACGTCCATGTAGACGCCGTCCCACGGGTTCACGACCCAGGAGGGGTACTTGGCGTCCGGGTCGGAACCCGGTGTGCCGGACATGGTGACGACGTGCTTCACACCGAGCAGGCCGGCGAGGCGGATGGTGCGGCGCAGGTCGTCGGCGTGCTTCGGGCCGACTCCCGGGAGCGGGTTGAGCGGGTTGCCGTTGCAGTTGAGGCCGGTCAGCTCCATCCCGCGGTCGGCGAAGGTCGCCAGGTACTCCGCGCGCGCCGTGGCCGAGGACAGCAGCAGGTCGACCGGGCAGTGCGGAGAGGGGATGAAGCCACCGGTGTTGACCTCCACGGAGGTCAGACCGTTCTCCTTGAGGATGTCGAGCGCTTCGGTCAGCGTGCGGTCGTGCAGGCAGGCGGTGTAGGCGCCGAGCTTGAGAGCCATGTGTCGGTTCCTTCTGTACGGGTGGTCAGGCGGCGGGCGGAACGGTGACGGCGGCGCCGTCGGCCCGGGAGGAGGCGACGACGGCCTGGATGATCTCCATGGTCCGCAGCGCGTCGGCGAAGGTGGCGCAGGCCGGAATCGGCTCGGCGACGCCCGCGACCTGGTCGAGGAAGGCACGGGCCTGGTAGGTGAAGTTGTCGCCGTTGCTGGCGCCCACACCCGGCGCCTCCATCGGGACCCCGCCCGCGAAGTACGGCAGGTTCGGGCCGGCGATGATCTGACGGGCGCCACGCGTACGGGCGTCGGGCTGGGCGTCGTCGAAGAGGTACTCGGCGGGCCGGTGCTGGTCGAACGCGGCCCGGCCGCCCAGGCCCAGGATGTCGAAGGCGAGCCCGTTGGGCAGGCCGAAGCCGGTGCGGGTCACCGAGAAGGTGCCCACGAGCCCGGACTCGAAGCGAGCGGTGAAGGACGCGGTGTCCTCGTTCTCGACCTCGCCGAACTCGTCGGAGACCGGAGCGGCGTTGTGCCCGACGACCGCGCCGAGCGGCAGGGGCCGCTTGGGGATCTGCGTCGACAGCGAGGCACCGGAGACGGAGACGATGGGCCCGGCGACGTACTCGGCGGCGTCGATGACGTGCGAGCCGACGTCCCCGAGGGCACCGGAGCCCGGGCCGCCCTTGAACCGCCAGGTCAGCGGCCCGTTCGGGTCGGTCGCGTAGTCGCACCAGTACCGGCCGCTGAACAGCGAGAGGTCACCCAGCTCGCCCCGCTGGACGTGGTCGCGGATCGCGGCGATGCCGGGGGAACGGCGGAAGGTGTAGCCGACGGCGGTCACGACCTCGGCGGTGCTCTCCAACTCGGCCATGGCACGGGCGTCCTCGAGCGATCCGGCCAGCGGCTTCTCACACAGCACATGCTTGCCCGCCGCGACCAGCGCCTGAGCGATGGGCCGGTGCAAGGCGTTGCCGACGACGATGCTGACGGCGTCGATCGTGGGGTCCTCGACGACGGCCTCCCAGCTCGGCAGCGCCTTCTCGAACCCGTAGCGGCGCGCGGCGTCCTCCCCGAGCGCGACGTTGGCGTCGGCGATCGCGGCGAGGCGGACCGGCGGCAGGCCGGTGCCGAAGACCGTGTTGACGTTGCGGTATCCGGCGGCATGGCTGCGGCCGGCCATGCCCGCTCCGATCACCGCGACGGAGAGGGGTTTGGCGGACGTGGTCATGGCGGTGCCTTTCGAAGTGATGAGAGATGAGAGACGCGAGATGAGAGGGGTGGCGGGCCCCCGGGGTGCCGTCAGGGGCGCGCGGCCAGGTATTCGTCGATCTTCTTCCGCATGAACGCGGAGGATTCCTTGGCTCGTTCCTCCCAGGCGAAGACGCAGGCGGTCAGGGTGCCGTCGAAGTCGTTCGCGCGGAGCTCGCGGAAGAGTTCGTCGAAGTCGACCTCGCCCTGGCCGATGTCGAGGTGCTGGTGGATACGGGCGGGGGTGCCGGGCGG
>NZ_VJZC01000450.1 GCF_009377185.1 Streptomyces spongiae | reverse complement strand
CCACCCAGGCACCCCCCTCGGGCTCGCACCCTCCCCGCGCACCGGAGGTCTATTCGCCGTTCGCGTCCAAGAGCCTCAGCAGGCCACGCAGCTCCTCCAGGGCCGCGTCCGTGACCTCCGGTTCGCCGAGGACGAGCTGATGCAGCACGAGGCCGTCGAGCGCGGCGAAGACCAGCCGGGTCAGGGCCTTGTCCGCGTCGGCGGGCAGCATACGGCTCAGCTCACGCTGGGTGGCGTCGAAGTACTCGTCGTACAGTGCCCGGAGCTGCGGCAGCAGCTCCGGCCTGCGGCGGGACTCGAGAAGCAGCTCGTACTGGAACGCCTGCGTGCCCGGATCCGCCGTGACCATGTCGGACAGCCCGGTCGAGAAGTCCGCGACCTTGCCGGTGCCCGGCTCGAGGGCGCTGGTGCTCAGCGAGGTGCGGATCGTGTGCGCGAGCGCCTCCTCGATCAGTGCGTCACGCGAACCGAAGTGGTGCACGACGAGACCGTGTGTGACCCCTGCCTCCTCCGCGACGGCCCGATAGGTGAGTTTGCGCAGTCCGCCTCGCGCCACCACACGTACGGCGGCGTTCAGCAGAGCCTCGCGCCCCTCGCCGTAGTGCAGGCGCTTGCGGGGCCGCCGACTCTTGGGGCCGTCTGCGGAATCGGTCATGCCGGTGACCCTACCCGCACACCCTCGGGACGAGGACCGCGCGGCATCAGCGCCTGGGCGGGCGGATGCCGCGGAACTCCCAGTCGCCGCCGAGCGCGGTGGACAGCACCTCCTCGGACTCGGTGGGCTGTGCGCCGACATCGTCGCGGACGGGGGTCGGCCCGGTCACGATGTGGTTGGTGAGCCGGCCGATGCCCTCGACCTCGACCTCGACGACGTCACCGGGCTGTACGGGGCGGGAGTTGGCCGGGGTGCCCGACAGCAGGACGTCCCCCGGGTACAGCGTGATGGTGCGGGCGATGTCGGCGACGAGGTAGTGCATGTCCCACTGCATCTCGTCGGTCGAACCGTCCTGCACGACCTCGCCGTTGACGTATGTCCGCAGGCTCTTGCCGTGGAAGTCCCAGTCGGTGACCAGGCCGGGGCCGAGCGGGCAGAGCGTGTCGGAACCCTTGACGCGGAGCATGGAGCCCGCGTCGGTGTCGCGGAAGTCGTGCAGGCCGTAGTCGTTGGCGACCGTGTAGCCGACGATGTACTCGCCCGCCTCGGCCGGGGATATGTTCCGCGCGGTCCTGCCGATGACGATGGCGACCTCACCCTCGTAGTTGAGCCACTTGCAGCCCTCGGGGCGGACGATCGCGCCCTTGTGGGAGTTGAGTGAGGAGGTCGGCTTGTGGAAGTAGGTGGGTGTGCCGGGGAGTTCGATCCGGAACTCGTCGACGCGGCTGCGGTGGTTGAGATGGACGGCGATCACCTTCGACGGCACCACCGGGGGCAGGTGCCGTGCCTCGTCGGTCTTCACGCGACGGCCGTCCCCTGCGACGAGTTCGTCCCCGTCGACGGTGACCTGGACGGCGGCGCCGTCCAGGAGGATGCGGCGGTATTCGGGCATGGTGGGACTCCTCAGAGGGGGCTGGTCGGGGACGGGGCTGCGGGCAGGCCGGCGCCGGTCCAGCCGTCGGCCGGACGGTCGAACCACAGATGCACCTGACCGGTGCCGATGGAGTTCTCGTACGCGCCGTACTGACGGGCCCTGGCGACGCAGGCGTGCTCGCCGAGGGCGCCGGCCATCATCAGGTAGTGGAAGAACTTCGCCTCCGGCTTGTACTTCCAGAACTCGTCCATGGTGTCGAGGACCTTGTCGTGGCGGCCCTCCTTGAACCAGGCGATGCGCTCGTGGTCGGCCTCACGCGCCTCGGGCGTGAAGATGTGCGCCGGGTCGCTCGCCTCGTGGTCGCGCAGCTCGCGCAGGGGCCAGAACGTGTGGGAGAGGGCGCCGGAGGCGATGAGCAGGACGCGGCGGCCGGGGGTGGCGGCGATGCCCTCGGCGAGCGCGCGGCCCAGACGCAGATGGTCCTCCATGTCGCCGGTCTGGCAGACGCCGATGGTCACCCACCGCTTGTCGGGCAGCCCCTCGCCGAGGAACTTCCAGAGGTTGATGGTGGCGTAGTAGATCGGCAGGTAGTCGTCGTCGATCGCGGTGATCCAGGTGCCGTGCCGGTCGGCGAACCTCTCGATGTTGCGGGCGAGTTCGGGGTCGCCGGGGAAGTCGTACGGCATCCGGCACATGCCGCGCGGCAGTTCCTCGGAGGTGAACAGACCGGCGCGGCGCTGTTGGGCGGTCACGACGAACTCGACCGTCGTGGCCCAGTGCGAGTCGAGGACGACGACGGTGTCGTAGTCGTCGCGCTCGAAGACGTCCTGGCGGAGTTCGCGGAGGCCGGTGACGAGGGTGATCTCCTTGCCCTGGTTCAGCTCCAGCCGGTCCTCCTCGGGGAGCACGATGGTGGGCACGTGGGCGAGGAGACCCGCCCCGACGATCTCACCCATGGTCCTGCCATCCCTTCGGGGCGGTCACGGTGTTCTTGACGTCGCAGTAGAAGTCGAAGCTCCAGTTGCCGCCCTCGCGGCCGACACCGGACTGGCGGGCGCCGCCGAAAGGGGCCCGCAGGTCGCGTATGAAGAAGCAGTTGACCCAGACCGTGCCGGCCACCAGCTGCGCGGTGACGCGTTCGGCGCGCTCGGGGTCGCCGGTGGCGACGGTGGCGGCCAGGCCGAAGCGGGTGTCGTTGGCGAGCCGGACGGCTTCTTCCTCGGTGGGGAAGGTCTGGAGGGTGAGGACCGGCCCGAAGACCTCCTCCTGCACGATCTCCGAGTCCTGGGCGACGCCGGTGAGCAGGGTCGGCGCGTAGTACTGGCTCCCTTCGCGGTGGCCACCGATGACAGCGCGCGCCCCGGCCGCGACCGCCCGCTGCACGAAGCCGTCGATCTTCTCCAACTGGCGTGGGTGGATGGTGGGCCCGATGTCGGTGGCCTCGTCACGCGGGTCACCCTGCTTCAGCCCGGAGGCCCTCTCGACGAACCGGCGCGTGAACTCCTCGGCGACGGACTCCTCGACGAGGAAGCGGGTGGCCGCGAGACAGACCTGGCCGGCGTTGTCGTACTGCTCCACCGCGAGGTCCACGGCGAGATCCAGATCGGCGTCGGCGAACACCAACAGCGGGGACTTTCCACCCAGTTCGAGGCTGAGCGGGGTGAGGTTGGCGGCGGCGGACTCCGTGATCCGCCGGGCGGTCGGGACCGAGCCCGTGAAGCTGATCCGACGCACGTCCGGGTGCGAGGTGAGGGCGTCGCCGATCTCGGAGCCGTAGCCCTGGACGACGTTCAGCACCCCGGCGGGCAGCCCCGCTTCGGCGGCGATGTCCGCGAGCAGGGAGGCCGTCAGAGGGGACCACTCGGCGGGCTTGAGCACGACGGTGTTGCCGGCGGCGAGGGCCGGGGCGACCTTCCATGTGGCCAGCATCAGCGGGGCGTTCCACGGAGTGATGAGCACGCAGGGGCCCGCCGGGTCCCAGCTGACGTGGTTGGTGTGGCCGCGTGTCTCGAAGTCCTCGTGGTCCAGCTTCAGCAACCAGTCCGCGAAGAAACGGAAGTTGTGCGCCACGCGGGGCATCACGCCCCGGCGGTGGGAGCGCAGCAGGGCGCCGTTGTCGGTGGTCTCGACGATGGCGAGCTCCTCGAGCCGCTTCTCCACGCCGTCGGCGATGGCGTGCAGGATGCGGGCACGCTCGGTTCGGGAGGTGGCGGCCCAGGCAGGGAAGGCGGCTTTCGCGGCAGTCACGGCGGCGGCCGCCTCCGTCGCCGTACCGCGGGAGATCTCACCGATCGTGCTGCCGTCGATGGGCGAGACATCGGTGAACGTGTCGGTGGAGGCGACGCGTTCGCCGCCGATCCAGTGCCGGGTGTCGACGGAAACGCCGCCGACGGTGATCTTGTCAGTCATGAGAAGGGCTCCAGTTGGACGAGGGGACGGTGACCCACCTAGGGCCTGTCGTTTGGATCACGCCTGGGCCGCGGGGCTTGGCACGCACATCTGCGGCGTTGTCGTCGGTTGCCAACTCCCCCACGCTCGAACGAGCTCGCGCGGGGGCACCCCCATCGCGTTGACGCCCTCCTCCGCCTTGCAGCTGCACGCACCAAGCCCCGCTCACCGGCGGTCACAAGGAGCCCTGGGCCGAAGCCGGCGTGATCCAAACGACAGGCCCTAGGGGCGCGGGGCTGTGACATATTGCGGCTCCACCGCGTGGGCGCGATCAGCCACGAACCACCCGCGCGTAGACGACGACCTCACTCGGCACCCGCTCCGGACGTCCCGGACTCCAACAGCCGCCCGCCGTCCCAAACCACCCCGACCTGCCGGTAGTACGCAGCGATCGGCTCGCGGATCTCCAGCCGCGCAAGCTCCTCGGTCGGCGCCTCGAACAGCTCCAACTCCGCGTTTCCGACCCACGGTTGACCACCCTCGAAGGAAGCGGCCCCGGACTCGATCAGCTCGTCGAGAGCCAGCCCCTTGCCCTTCTCGATCGAAGGAAGCCACCGGTGATGGGCCATGGGATGCCCGTTGACGAACCCGTTCGTCTCCGACGGCTCCCGCAGGGTCACCACAGCCTGCGCCAACCGCCGGTCCGCGGCAGCGAGCGTCGCCCCGAACCGCGCCCCCGCCTCGATCCGCGGAGCGGGCCCGTACGGATGCGGACGCGTCTGGTGGATGGACCCGAGCTTCTTGGGATACCCCTGGTGCAGTCCCCGGGCGATCGCGAAGTCCTTGTCGACCCAGATGAACACGCACCGCGAGTACGTCCGCCCCCCGTACCGGCACCGGACGACGGCGAACGCCTCCTTGTACTGGGAGAGCACCGGGTCCAGCAGTTCGTCACCGGAAGTGGAGCAGGACTGCCAGTCGGCCCAGATCAAGGCGACCGCGCCCGGGTCCTCGTCAGCCAACTCCAGCGGCTCGGGCAGCAGTTCACGTACCCGCGAGGGATCGGTGCGGTACTCGACGGTGAGCAGGTCGCCGGAGTACCGCCACGGCGGCGACGGAATCAGCGACGAGACACCGCTCGCCGTCTTGGGAGGGAAGTAACCACGGACAGAGGGCATGACGGGGTTCCTTAGGTCTTGCTCACGCGGTGAGAGCGGGCGACTTGAGCAACTGGGGGCGGCAGGCGGCGGCGCCCCTCGCGGCGGCCTGGCCGCCCAGCGCGACGACGCCGACGAGCCGGCCGTCCCGGTGGTAACCGGCCAGGAGGTCACCCTCCGGATCACCGTCCAGGACACGGACGTCACCGAGGCCGAGGACCGGCGCCCCGAAGGACTGCAGCCGGAACTCGTGCTGGTCGCTCCAGAAGGTGGGCAGCGGCGCGAAGGGAGCCGACTCCCCGTCCGCACCGGTGAGATGGGCGACGAGTGTTCTCGCCGCGTGCTTGGCGGTGTCGGTGGGGATCGACCAGTGCTCCACGCGGCGGGGTACGGCGTCGTAGCGCGCGTTGGGGAATCGGGCGACGTCACCGACCGCGACGACCTCCGGCCGCCCGCCGACCCGCAGCTGATCGTCGGTGAGGACACCGTCGGACAGATCGAGTCCGTTGTCCTCCAGCCACTCGACGTTGGCGACCGAGCCGACCGACTCGACCACCACGTCGGCGGACAGCACGGTGCCGTCGCCCAGGACGACACCGGTGACGCGGTCCTCGCCCTCGAACCCGGCGACTCCCGTGCCGAGCGCGAAGCGCACCCCACGCTCCTCGTGCCGCTGCAGCAGGGCACGGCCGAGCAGCTCGCCGAGCGGACCGACCATGGGCAGGGGCAGCGGATCGACGACGGTCACCTCGCGGACGCCGAGGCCCACGGCGGTGGCGGCGACCTCACAGCCGATGAATCCGGCGCCGACCACGACCACGCGGGCATCCGGCCGGGTCAGCTCGTCCCTGAGGCCCTGGGCGTCGGCCAGCGTACGGACCGTGTGCCGGCCGGTGAGCGGGCCGGCGCAGCGCAGCCGCCGGGGCCGCATGCCGGTGGCGACGACCAGAGCGTCGTACGAGAGCGTCGAGCCGTCGTCCAGTTCGACGGTCCGCCCGTCGAGCCGGGCCGCGACAGCCTTCGTGCCGAGTCGCCACTCCACGTCGCCGGCGGCCGCCTTCGGCGTGAAGGCCAGCGACTCGAAGGGGGCCTTGCCGGCCAGGACCTCCTTGGAGAGCGGGGGCCGGTTGTAGGGCATGTGGGGCTCGTCGCCGACGACGGTGATCGCCCCGGTCCAGCCCGCCGCGCGCAGCTGCTCGGCGGCGCGCAGACCGCCCATCGAGCCGCCCACCACGACCACGCGTCCGGTCATGGACGTCATGGAGGTCATGGACGTCAGCCCGCGATCCGGATGGCCTGCAGCGGACACACGTCCGCGGCTTCCTCGACCTCGTCGCGCAGCGCCTCGTCCGGGTCGGAGACGTACAGCAGGTGGCCGTCGTCGTCCATCGAGAAGACGTCCGGGGCCGCGAAGACGCACTGGCCGTGGTCCTGGCACTTGTTGATGTCGACGACGACCTTCATGGCGGTCCTCCTGAGGGGTGCGGGCGTCGGAGCAGAGGAGGGGAGGGGGAGAGGGCCCGGCCCGGACGGGGCCGGACCCTCGGCCACAGGGGAGCGAAATCCGCACCCCTGACTCGTTTGGCTTCAAACAACATAGGAAGCCCGCTGGGCCTGGTCAATACCTGTCCATGTGGATAAATTTTTTGAACCACCCCCTTGCGGGTCGGTGACTCCTGTCCATACCGTTCGGGGCCAAACGAATAGCGCCCGGGGGGAGTCCCCGCCCTTCCGCTCAAGGAGACATCGGTGAGCGCATCCGACACCCCAGACATCCGCCGGCACATGGAGCGGCTCGCCGCCGACGGCGTCGACGTGGTCCGGGTGACGTACCCCGACCTGATCGGCACCGACCGCGCCCGCGACGTCCTGCTGGACCACCTGCCGACGGCCGCCGAACACGGTCTGGCCTTCTGCCGCGCCGTCTACCACACCACCCCTCAGGGCGACGTGGTCCCGGTCCCGGGCGGTCTGGACGCCGGCCTTCCGGACGTGTGCGTACGCCCCGACCTGTCCACGGCCGCCCCGCTGCCCTGGGAGCCCGGCGTCGCCACCTGTCTCGGCGAGGTCAGCGACCCGGCGACCGGGGCTCCCGCCGCCGAGTCCCCGCGCGACCTGCTGCGCACCGTCCTGGCGCGGTGTGCCGAGCAGGGCCTGCGCCCCGTCGTCGGCCCCGAGCTGGAGTACTTCCTGCTGGAGCCCGCACCCGGCACGCCCACCGGCTGGCGCCGCGCACCGGAGACCACCGGCGCCGTCTACACCGCCGGCCTCCGCGCCGACCCGGACAACCATCTGCTGCGCACCCTGCGGCAGCTGCGCGACCTCGGCCTCGGTGTCGTCACCGGCAACCACGAGTTCGACGGCGGGCAGTACGAGATCAACCTGACCCACTCCGACGCCCTGGACGCCGCCGACCGTGCCTTCCGCTTCAAGGCGGCCGTCAAGGAGCTGGCCCGCCGGGAGGGCAGGCTCGCCACCTTCATGGCCAAGCCCTTCGGCGACGCCGGAGGCTCCGGCTTCCACCTCCACCTGTCCTGCGAGGACGCCGAGGGCGGCAACGCCTTCGACGGCCCGGCGGGCGCCTACGGTCTCTCGGCGACCGCCCGGCACGCCGTCGCGGGCATCCTCGCCCACGCGCCCGCCCTCGCGGCGCTGGCCAACCCGACCGTGAACTCCTACAAGCGCTTCGGGCGCGACACCCTCGCCCCCTGGCTGATCGACTGGGGGCTCGACAACCGCAGCGCGATGGTCCGCATCCCGCCGGAGCGCGGCAGCGGTGCCCGCATCGAGCTCCGCCTCGGCGACGCCGGCGCCAACCCCTACCTGCTGATCGCGGGCACGATCGCCGCCGCCCTGCTCGGCGTCCAGGCGGGCGAGGAACCACCCGCCCCGCTGGAGGGATACGGCTACGACACCGCCCGTTCCGCCCTGCTGCCGACGAACCTGTCCGCCGCGCTGGACGCGCTGGAGGCGGACACCGCCCTGACCGACGCCCTCGGCAAGGACTTCACCACCTCGTTCCTCACCTACAAGCGGGACGAGCTCGAACGCTTCGGCCGGCACGTCACCGACTGGGAGTTCACCGAGTACGCCTACCACCTGTAAGCCACTACCGCCTGTAAGCCGCTGCCACCGGCAACTCCGCTGCCACCGGCAAGCCCGCTGCCACCTCTGAGTCCGCCGATAGCCCCCGGCGCCCCCGAAA
>NZ_VJZC01000449.1 GCF_009377185.1 Streptomyces spongiae | reverse complement strand
AGTCAATCGGGGCTGGCCGGGGCCGGGCTACCGTGCCCAACCGCCGGAGGCACCCCGGTCGCGGGCGAGCACGGCCCGCGACGTCGCAGCCATCGCCTCGTCGACCATGCGACCCTCGAAACGGACCGCCCCCGCCCCCTCCGCGGCGCCCGCCACCACCGCCGCGACCAGCCGCTCATGGCGGGCGAGTTCGTCCTCACCCGGGGAGAACACGTCGTTGACGACGGCGACATGCGAAGGATGGATCACCATCATCCCCTCATAACCCATCGCACGGTTCTGCTCCGCGAATCGACGCAGACCCGTCAGATCGGCCACGTCGGCCCACACACCGGACACCGGGTGCGCTGAACCGGCGGCGCGGGCATCGAGGAGGACGCGAGCCCGCAGCTCATGGGTCTCCGCGCCCTCAGCGCTCCACCGGTAGCCGACGGCACGCTCGACGTCACCCCCCGGCGCGGTCAACGCGCCAAGGTGGGCCACCCGGGCGACGGCCCGGCCGATGTCGTACGCCTCCCGCAGTCCACGTGCCGTCTCCAGGAGCGGGACGAGCGCGAAGTACCCCTCGGGCAGGCCGTGTTCGTGCTCGCACCAGGACAGGAGACGGTCGGCGAGACGGACGTCGGCGACGCTGGACACCTTGGGCAGCACGATGCCGTACAGGCCGGGGCGGGCCACCGCCCGCAGTTCGTCGACGCTCGCCCAACCGGCTGTCGTGTTCAGTGGGTTGACCCGGACGAGCAGCCGCATCCCGCCGGAGGAGGCCGGGGACACCGCCTCTACCGCCGATGCCACCTCCGCCCGCGCCGCCGCCTTCGCCTCGTCCGGTACCGCGTCCTCCAGGTCCAGGACCACCGCGTCGGCGCCCGCCGCCTCGGCCTTGGGGAGCCAGTCCGTACGGTTGCCGGGGACGAAGAGCAGCGAGCGCAGCGGGACCCGGGCGAGCCCACGGACGTCTGACGCCCCCTCAGCCGTCACCTCGGGCCTCTCACTTCCCCCACCAGGCAGCCCCTCAGATGACACCCGACTCCTCCAACTTCGCCCGCCGGTCGTCGTCGATGCCGAGCCAATCGCCGTACACGAGGTCGTTGTCCGCGCCGAGCGCCGGGCCGGTGCGCCACACCGCGCCGGGCGCCTGCCGGAAGTGCGGGATCACGGCCTGCATGCGCACGGCGCCGAGATCGGGGTCGTCGACGGTGATGATGTCCTCGCGTTCGGCGTACACGGGGTCGGCGGCGATGTCCGCGGCGGAGAAGACGCGGGAGGCCACCACCTCGGCACGCTCGAACTCCGCGAGGCACTCCTCGGCGGAACGCCCGGCGATCCACACGCGCAGCCCTTCGTCGAGCCTTGCCCGCCCCGCGTGTTGCTGCTCGGTCGTCGCGAACTCCTCCTCCGGCAGGCCCAGCAGCCGGGCCACGTTGCGCACCGAGCGCAGGGTCGCCGAGGTGACGGTGAGCCAGTCGCCGTCGCGGCTGCGGTAGGTGTTGATGACGGCGGCCGGAGCCACGGCCAGCTGGTTGCCCGCGCGCACCGGAGCCTCGCCGAGCTGGTCGTGAGCGATCACCTGCCACTCCACCAGCCGGAACAGCGGCTCGAAGAGCGCCAGGTCGATCCACTCGCCGTCGAACTCCGGGTCGGTGGCGCGGCGGTGGAGGGCGGCCAGGATCGCGTACGCGCCCATCAGGCCGGTCACGGCATCCCCGTGCGAGAAGCCGGTGTGCACGGGCGGTCCGTCGGGGAAACCGGTCAGGTGCACCACCCCGCTGCGGGCCTCGCCCATCTTGCCGAAACCGGGCGCGTCCGCCCGCGAAGAGGTGGCGCCGAAGCCGGAGATCTGCAGCAGCACGGCCTTCGGGTTGAGCGTGTGGACCGCCTCCCAGTCGAGGCCCCACGCGCGCAGCCGCCCGGCCCGCAGGGTCACGATGACCACGTCGGCCCAGACGACCAGCTCGCGGGCGACCTCGCGGCCCTCCTCGTGGTGCAGGTCGAGCGTCACCGACCGCTTGTTGCGGCCCGCGACCTTGAACCAGAGGGGGACCCCGTCCCGCTTCGGCCCCATCGCCCGGGCCGCGTCCCCCGCGCCGGGCGGCTCCACGTGCACCACGTCCGCGCCCTGGTCGGCGAGCATCGCCCCGGCGAGCGGTCCGGCCACGACATGGGCGAACTCCACCACCTTCAGGCCCGTCAACTGTCCCTGCCGCGCGCTGCCGCGGTCGTCGTTGCGGTCGTCCATGCGGTTCAGGCTGCGGGGTGGGTCGTATGCGAGTCCAGCAAGGAACGGGGATCAATTCATGCGGATACCGCATCGGTCGGCGGCGGGAACGTCCTCGCACGGCCGGAGGGAGGAGGCGTCGGAGGCGCCCCCTCCTCCCACGACACCCCCTCCGGCAGCTCGTACCCCGACGCCCGGAACTCGTCCAGCTGCTCCAGGAAGGCGCGTGCCCCGGGCGGCAGGCTCCGCCGCACCGGCAGGACCACGTACAGCTGCCGCTCGACCACGGGGTCCACCAGCGGGCGCCGTACCCACTTGCCGGGCGCCACCAGCGGGTGCACGAGCGCGGGCATGGCGGAGACGCCGAGCCCGGCGGCGACCAGGCCGCCGACCGTGGCCACGCTGCCCGCCTCGGCCGCGGGCCGCGCCTCGACGCCCGCCTGGGCGAACGCCGCGTCGGTGATGCGGCGCACGCTGGAGTCCGTACCCACCGCCAGGAACGGCTCACCGCCCAGCTCCTGCCAGGTCACCTCGTCCCGCTCGGCCAGTGGATGCCCTTCGGGCAGCACCGCGTCGAAGCGGTCGCGGACCAGCGGCCGGAGTTCGATGCCGGGGGTGCGGGGGCGGGCCACCGTCGTCACCGCGAAGTCGGCGTCCCCGTCCACCACCCGTTCCAGTACGGAGCGTTCCAGCCCGTCCAGGATGCGTACCGTCACCTCCGGGCGGCGGTCCCGGAAGGCCGATATCACCGGGGGCAGCAGTACGGCGGCGGGGGAGGGCAGCGTGGCCAGCGCCACCGTGCCGCGCTCGCCCGCCACGTACCGGCCGAGTTGGGCGAGCCCGGCACGATGGGTCGCGAGGATCTGGTCGGCCACGCGCAGCGCCTCCGCGCCCGCGGGAGTGAGCTGTACGTTGCGGGTGTCGCGCTCCAGCAGCCGCATGCCGAGCGTGCGTTCCAGGTCGGCCACCGCCCGGCTCAGCGACGACTGGGACACGTGCATCTCGGCGGCGGCCGCGGTGAAGCTCACGGCCCGGGCCACGGCGGCGTAGGCGGCGAGCTGGCGCAGGGTGACGTCCATGGCCGGAGCGTAGGCGCGTCGACCGCCGCAGGGAACTGATGCGCTAAACGCATGGACAGATCTGTGTTCAATGCTGGACGCGGATCTTTCACCGCTCCGAAACTCGTCGGCAACACCGGCCGGACTCGGCAACAGCGGCCGGACGACGAGGAAGTGGGCGGATCATGCTGGCGGCACTGGGGTTCTGCACCATCGGCGGTTTCCTGCTCCTGACCATGACGAAACGGGTGTCGGTCCTGGTGGCGCTGGTGCTGCTGCCGGTGGTGGCGGCCCTCGTCAGCGGGCACGCCGGCGAGATCGGGCCGATGGCGCTGGAGGGACTGACCCAGGTCGCCCCCACCGGCATCATGATCGCGTTCGCGGTCCTCTACTTCAGCCTGATGATCGACGCCGGGCTCTTCGAACCCCTGATCCGCGCCATCCTCAAGGCGGCCAAAGGGGATCCGGTGCGCATCGCCGTCGGCACGGCCGTGCTCACCATCTGCGTCGCGCTCGACGGGGACGGCGCCTCGACGTTCCTGATCACCGTCTCGGCCCTGCTGCCCGTCTACCGGCGCCTCGGCATGAGCCGCCTGGTGCTCGCCGGGATCGTCTGCCTCGGTGCCGGCCTGATGAACCTGGTGCCCTGGGGCGGACCGACGGCACGCGCGGCCGCCGCCCTGAAGCTCGACACGTCCGACATCATCACGCCCCTGCTGCCCGCCCTGGGCGTGGGCATCGCCTGGGTACTCCTCGCCGCGTACCTGATCGGCCGCCGGGAGCGCCGTCGGCTCGGCGGCCTGGAGCCCGCGGAGCGTGCCGAGGCCCAGGAGCGGGAGCCGGTGGGTGACGGCCCCGGGACCCCGCGAGTCGCAGCGAGCCCGCACCCGGCACTGATGGCCTTCAACCTGCTGCTGACCCTCACCCTGCTGGTCCTGCTGGTTCTCGAAACCATGCCGCTGCCCGTGCTGTTCGTGCTCGCCTTCGTCATCGCGCTGCTCGTCAACCACCCGCGCTGGGAGGACCAGCAGGCCCTGCTGGAGAAGCACAGCAGGAGCGTCGTCCTCGTCACCGCCATGATCTTCGCGGCCGGCGTGTTCACCGGCATCCTCAGCGGCACCGGGATGATCGGCGAGATGGCCGAGGCGATGGTCGGCGTCATCCCCGACGGACTCGGCGGGCACCTCCCGGTCCTCGTCGCTGTCACCAGCATGCCGCTCAGCCTCGTCTTCACCCCCGACGCCTACTACTTCGGCATCCTGCCCGTGCTCGCCGGAACCGCCGGCGCCTTCGGCACCGACAGCGCCGAGATCGCCCGAGCCGCCGTCCTCGGCCAGATGACCACCGGCTTCCCGCTCAGCCCGCTCACCGCGGCCACGTTCATCCTCGTCGGCATGACCGGCGTACAACTCGGCGAACACCAGCGCTTCATCTTCCGCTGGGCGTTCGGCACGACGCTCGTGATGACGGCGGCGGCACTCGCCACGGGTGCGCTGCCGCTGTGAGGAGGACCCCACCCATGCCCCGCCGACTCCCGCTACTGCTCGCCTGCGCGCTGGCCACCGCCGCCGCTCCGATCGGCACCACCTCGTCGGCCACAGCCGCACAGACTGTCCAACTACCCTCCTACATAACGGACTTGGACTCCGTACGCTACGACGGCCGCACCGACGACCTGCTCACCGGCGGTCTCGGCTTCGCCGGCCTCCGCGACACGACACCCCCCGGCTTCGCCGATCCCGACAACCCGACGCCCGCCGAACTGCGCCGCCGCGCCCTGTGGAGCTCCGCCGGACTGTGGGCGGGGGACGGCGGCGGCCTCGGGCGCCTGTACGGAGCGAACGTCGACCGCGGGCGGCCCGTGCCCGGGGACGGCAAGGTGGCGGGCACCGAGTACCGCGCGGTGGCGGGCCGCGGCGCGCGCAGCGTGAGCTTCGTCGTCCAGGTGCCGGACGACTTCGACCGGGCCCGCCCGTGCGTGGTCGCCGCGCCCGCGTCCGGGCTGGGCGGCGCGTACAACATGGCCGGTACGGCCGGGGCGTGGGCCCTGCACCGGCGCTGCGCGGTCGCGTACACCGACAAGGGCATGGGACCCGCCTTCGACGACCTGCGCTCCGGGACCGTGATGGCGTACGACGGCACGACCGGGCCCCGCGCCAGTGTCGGCGACCGCGCCGCCTTCGACGCGGGTCTCAGCGCGGAGGAGCGGGCCCGGTTCGACGCCGAGCGCCCCTACCGGGTGGCCTACAAGATGGCGCACAGCGGCACCGATCCGCAGGCCGGCTGGGGCCGTGACGTGCTGCGGTCCGTGGAACTGACGCTCGCCCTGCTGAACCGCGACCACCGCCGCGGAGCGCCGGGCGAGGGCTACACCCCGGCCACCACCACCGTTCTCGCCACCGGGGTCTCCAACGGCGGTGGCGCCGCGGTCGCCGCGGGCGAGGACGACCGGTACGGCCTCGTCGACGCGGTCGTCGCCTCCGAACCCCAGATGAACCTCGCCCCGCTGAAGGGCGTCGACGTGCGCGAGGGCGACCGGCGCGTACCGGCCGTGGGTCTGCCCCTGCTCCAGTACAACTCCGTCGCCTCACTGCTCCAGCCGTGCGCGGCCCTCACCGAGCCGACCGCTCCCGGATACGCGAACCTGGACCAGGCCGCCGCGCGGCGCCGCTGCACCGCGCTGGTCGGCGACGACCCCCGCCTGATCACGCGCCGCGACGCGGCCCGGGCGGGCCAGGACGGGCTGCCCCGGCTCGCCCAGGAGGCACTCGTCCGTATCGGTTTTCCAGCGCGATCGTCCTACCTACAGGTGGCCCATTACGATCCGCAGACCCCTGTCTCGTACGCCATGAGCTTCGCCCGCGCCTCGGTCACCGACTCTCTGTGCGGCTACGGATGGGCCCGCACCGACTCCTCGGGCCGTCCCGTCCCGTACAGCAGGGTGGAACTCGCCGCCGCCTTCGCCACCAGCCCGGGCCGCGCCCCCGCGCCCGGCGTGCTGATCGACGAGAACTCGCCGGGCGGGCCCGTCGCCGACGCCCAGTCCCGCGGCCCGGACGGCAGGCACGACTACAACCTGCGCGGCGAGCGCTGTGTCCTCCGGCTGGCCTTCCCGCGTGCGAACGCCCCGGGCGAGGAGCGGGCGTGGGCGCGCCGGGTCGCCGAAGGCCTCGACGCCACCCGCCGCACGGGCGACCTGCACGGCAAGCCCACGCTGATCGTCCACGGCCGCGACGACACCCGCGTCCCCGTCAACCACAGCTCACGCCCGTACCTCGGCCTCAACTCCCGCGCCGGACAGGGCCATGGCACCGTGAGCTACGTGGAGGTCACCCACGCCCACCACGCCGACTCGACCGCGCCCGGGTACGACAACCGGTACGTCCCCCTCGGTTTCTACTACCAGCAGGCCCTGGACCTGATGTGGCAACGGCTGCGCGACGGCACGCCCCTGCCACCCAGCCAGGTCGTGCGCACCACACCCCGGGGCGGAGAGCCCGGCCGTGCTCCGGCCCTGACCGCGGCCAACGTGCCGCCCGTCGCTGCCACTCCGGCCGCCGGGGACCGGATCCGGGTGAGCGGCGGCACGGTACGGATTCCGGACGGGGAGTGAGGACGAGGCCATCCCGGACCGCGTCGGACGCGGCGGCGTGAGCCATCCGCGCCGGGAATGTCATGGAAGGCGAAAGTGGCACGTGCCAGGGGGAATTACGGGAGGCCAGGGCGGCTGGCCGGGGTGCGTCGTCTGAGTTGATTGCTCACTTGACTACCGGGCGTCACACACGATTGGCTCACCGCCAGCGAAAGTCTCAAAGCCGACGCGTGTCACTCTTGCCGCGTGTCGGCTCAGCCCTTCCTGCCTTCCGCACGGCCGCACAGCGAGGTGCCGCACCCTCATGAACACGTCCCCCCCACCCCACGGTTCTTCCAGATCTCTCCACACCACGGCCCTGGCGTCCGCCGTGGCCGTCGTCGGCCTCCTCTCGGCCGGCTGCTCCGGCTTCGGCGGGTCGGACTCCGGCGCCGACGACACGGGCACCAGCCGCATCAAGGTCGCGATGATCACCCACGGGGCCGAGGGAGACGAGTTCTGGGAGCGGGTGAGGAGGGGCGCGGAGGCCGCGGCCGCCAAGGACAACATCGAGCTGACGTACGCGAGTGACGCCGACCCGGCGGGGCAGGCCGGGCTGGTGCGCGACGCGGTCGGCGACCGGGTCGACGGCATAGCGGTCACCCTCGCCAGGCCGGACGCCATGAAGGCCGCCGTCACCAAGGCCAAGGCGGCCGGCATACCCGTGGTCGGCCTCAACTCCGGCATCACCGCCTGGCAGTCGCACGGCCTGCTGGAGTACTTCGGCCAGGACGAGAGCGTCGCCGGCCGCGCCCTCGGCGACAAGCTGGACGACCTGAAGGCCAGGCACGCCCTGTGCGTCGTCCACGAGCGCGGCAACGTCGCCCTGGAGGCGCGTTGTGCGGGAATGAGGAAGACTTTCGGCGGCCAGACCGAGAACCTCTACGTCGACGGCACGAACATGGACACGTTGACCTCCGTCGTCGCCGACAAGCTCAGGCAGGACCCCGGCATCGACGAGGTCGTCCTCAACGGCGCCCAGTTCGCCCTGGCAGCCGTCGACTCGGTGAAGGAGTCCGGCAGCAAGGCGAAGATCGCCACGTTCGACCTCAACAAGGACATCGTGAAGGCCGTCCAGGACGGAAAGGTGCAGTTCGCGGTGGACCAGCAGCCCTATCTGCAGGGCTATCTCGCGGTCGACGCGATCTGGCTCCACAAGTCGAACGGCAACATCAGCGGCGGCGGCGAGGCCCCGGTGCTCACCGGTCCCGCTTTCGTCACGAAGCAGAACGTCGAGAAGATCGCGAAGTTCGCCGAGAACGGGACCCGTTGATCCTGTTCGGCCAGGTAACAGGGTCGCCAAGGTTGGGTCCCTCACGATGCGTACGATCACTTGTACGGATAGCATCCTGGCCATCCCCTGTGAGTAACCGGACACGCGGTCACCCCCCGCACTTGTCCCCC
>NZ_VJZC01000448.1 GCF_009377185.1 Streptomyces spongiae | reverse complement strand
CCCCTTGAAGCGCTCGGGCGCACCCCGGCTTTCAAGGGGCGCGGGGAACTGCGCGACCAGCCACGACGGACCCGTAGCCGCCCACAGACAGAACCCGGCAGACGAATCGCTTCGTGGGAGGCACCCATGGCCGGCACCATCACCCCACACACCCAGCTCGACACCCGCTACAGCAGCGAGGAAGCCACCGCCCCACCCTGGCCGGAGGCCGAGTCGATGATCATCGAGGCCGAGCTGTTCTGGATCTCGACGGTACGGCCGGACGGGCGCCCGCACGTGACACCGTTGCCCGCGGTCTGGGCGGACGGCGCGCTCCACTTCTGCACCGGCCCCGAGGAGCGGAAGGCCCGGAACCTCGCCGAGAACCCGCAGGTCGTGCTCACCACCGGCACGAACACCTGGGACAGGGGCTACGACCTGGTGGTGGAGGGCGAGGCGGTGCGGGTCACCGACGACGGCCGACTGCGCGAGCTGGCCGCGGCCTGGGAAGCCAAGTACGGCAGTTTCTGGCATTTCGAGGTACGGAACGGTCACTTCCACCACGGCGCGGGACAAGCCGTCGTCTTCTCGGTGGCGCCCCGCCGCGTTTTCGGCTTCGGTAAGGGGGAGCCGTTCAGCCAGACCCGCTGGCGGTTCGACTGAGACCGGCGACTCGGAGGACAGCGATGCAGTACACGCTCGAAGTGATCCCCCTGCCCGTCAGCGACATCGACCGGGCCCGGGACTTCTACCGGGACAAGGTCGGCTTCCACGTCGACATCGACCAGGAGGTGATGCCGGGGATGCGTATCGTCCAGCTGACGCCCCCGGGCTCGGGCTGTTCGATCGCTCTGGGCGACACCATCTGGGAGACCATGGAGGGCCCGCGGCCCGCGCCCGGCTCGTACCAGGGCCTCCAACTGTGCGTCCCCGACATCAAGGCGGCCCACGCCGAACTCGTCGAGCGCGGCCTCGAAGTCTCCGACCCCGTCCAGTACGCCCCCGCCGACGGCGCCACGTTCATGTACTTCAAGGACCCGGACGGCAACGGCTGGGCCATCCAGGAGTACCGCCAACGCGTGGACAAGCCCCTGCACGAACTCCTGAGGGAACTGGCGGCACAGCAGTAGTAGGGGCTCCGCACACCCGCGCCCCTTCAGGGGCGCGGGGCTGTGTCGATTTGCGGCTCCGCCGCGTGGGCGCGAGCAACCACAACGAACCCGCATCAGAAAACCGGCAGCAGCGAACCCACCGCTCAAACCGGCCCTCAGCGGAGCGTCAGAGCACGGGCAAGCTCTTCCGCAACTCGAACGCCGTCACCTCGCTGCGGTACTCCTCCCACTCCTGCCGCTTGTTTCGCAGGAAGAAGTCGAAGACGTGCTCGCCGAGCGTCTCGGCGACAAGGTCACTGCGCTCCATCAGCGACAGCGCCTCGCCGAGGTTCTGCGGCAGCGGCTCGATGCCCATCGCGCGGCGCTCGGAGTTGGAGAGGGCCCAGACGTCGTCCTCGGCGCCCGGAGGGAGCTCGTAGCCCTCCTCGATGCCCTTGAGGCCGGCGGCCAGCAGGACGGCGTAGGCCAGGTACGGGTTCGCGCCGGAGTCGATCGAGCGGACCTCCACGCGGGCGGAGCCCGTCTTGCCGGGCTTGTACATCGGGACGCGGACCAGGGCCGAGCGGTTGTTGTGGCCCCAGCAGATGTACGAGGGGGCCTCGCCGCCCGCGCCCGCGGTGCGCTCCGAGCCGCCCCAGATGCGCTTGTAGGAGTTGACCCACTGGTTCGTCACGGCGGCGATCTCCGCCGCGTGCCGGAGCAGGCCCGCGATGAAAGAACGGCCGACCTTGGAGAGCTGGTACTCGGCGCCCGACTCGTAGAACGCGTTCCGGTCGCCCTCGAAGAGCGAGAGGTGCGTGTGCATGCCGCTGCCCGGGTGCTCGGAGAACGGCTTCGGCATGAACGTGGCCTGGACGCCCTGCTCCAGCGCCACCTGCTTCATGACCAGGCGGAACGTCATGATGTTGTCGGCCGTGGAGAGCGCGTCGGCGTAGCGCAGGTCGATCTCCTGCTGGCCCGGCGCGCCCTCGTGGTGGGAGAACTCGACCGAGATGCCCATGGACTCCAGCATGGTGATCGCCTGGCGGCGGAAGTCCATGCCGATGTTCTGCGGGGTGTGGTCGAAGTAGCCCGAGTTGTCGGCCGGAGTCGGGCGCGAGCCGTCCAGCGGGCGGTCCTTCAGGAGGAAGAACTCGATCTCCGGGTGGGTGTAGAAGGTGAAGCCCAGGTCGGAGGTGCGGGCGAGGGCGCGCTTGAGGACGTAGCGCGGGTCCGCGAAGGACGGGGAGCCGTCCGGCATGAGGATGTCGCAGAACATACGGGCCGTGCCGGGGGCCTCCGCGCGCCAGGGCAGGACCTGGAAGGTGGAGGGGTCCGGCTTGGCGATCATGTCGGACTCGTATACGCGGGCGAAGCCCTCGATGGCCGAGCCGTCGAAGCCGATGCCCTCGTCGAAGGCCTGTTCCAGCTCGGCAGGGGCCACGGCCACGGACTTGAGGAAGCCCAGCACGTCCGTGAACCACAGGCGTACGAACCGGATGTCGCGCTCCTCCAACGTGCGGAGCACGAATTCCTGCTGCTTGTCCATGTCTAGCTTCCACCCAATCCTTGCTGGTCAGGCCGCCTACTCCCAAACCACGGGAAACGGTCCGGCACCTGAGCATCCCACCACAACACCATTTCATGCGTGTTGCGGACCTTGATCGGCCGACCGACCTCGGCACGAACGCCTCGCGTACGGCAGGTGAACGGCTCTGAGCCCATAGTGCCTGCTGGGTCCCGCATCTGTAATGCCCAGGCCCTTCCTCGACCTCCCCCTCCAGCACCCCAACCTCCTTAATTTGCATCTCAGATGCAAGTTTTAATATCCTACTGCTCGGTAACGGAGCAGCCGAGCCCGAGGAGTCCCGATGCTGTCCGAACAGTCCGCCGCCACCGTGCGCGCCACCCTCCCCGCCGTCGCCGCGGCCATCGGCGAGATCAGCGCGCGCTTCTACGACAGGCTGTTCACAGCCCACCCCGAGCTGCTCCGCGACCTCTTCAACCGCGGCAACCAGGCGGCCGGCACCCAGCGCCAGGCCCTCGCGGGCTCCATCGCCGCCTTCGCCACCCATCTCGTCGAGCACCCGGACGACCGGCCCGACGCGATGCTGCGCCGCATCGCCCACAAGCACGCCTCCCTGGGCATCGCCCCGGAGCAGTACGACGTCGTCCACGAGCACCTCTTCGCCGCCTTCGCCGAGGTACTGGGCGAAGCCGTCACGGAGGAGGTCGCGGACGCGTGGGACGAGGTGTACTGGCTGATGGCGAACGCGCTGATCGCGATCGAGCGGCGGCTGTACGAGGAGGGCGGCGCCGGGGGCGGATGGCGCGAGTGGGAGGTCGTCGGACGCGTCCAGGAGACCGATGACGTGGCCGTGTTCGAACTGCGCACCGCCGACGGCTCACCCGTGCCCGCCCACCGCGCCGGGCAGTACGTGTCCGTGCAGGTCGCGCTCCCGGACGGGGCCCGGCAGATACGGCAGTACAGCGTGGTGGGCGCGGCCGGGTCAGGCACGCTGCGGATCGGCGTGAAGCGGGTCCACGGCGGCGGCACGCCGGACGGTGAGGTCTCGAACCACCTCCACGCGCGCGTGCGCGTCGGCGACCGGCTGCGCGTGTCGGCCCCGTACGGCGACCTCGTCCTCGACCAGGACACCGACGCACCCCTGCTGCTCGCCTCCGCCGGCATCGGGGTCACGCCGATGATCGCCATGCTGGAGCAGCTCGTGATCTCCGGGCACGACGCCCCGGTCACCGTCGTGCACGCCGACCGCTCGCCCGCCGACCACGCCCTGCGCGCCGACCACGAGGGGTTCGCGGCGAAGCTCCCGGACGCCTCCGTGCACGTCTGGTACGAGCAGCCGGAGCCCGGCCACCCGGCCGACCACAAGGGACTGGCGGATCTGTCCTCGCTCGACATTCCCTCCGGCACGCGCGCCTACCTGTGCGGGCCGCTGCCCTTCATGCGTGCGGTACGGGCCCAGCTGATCGGCAGGGGCGTGGCACCCGCCGACATCCACTACGAGGTCTTCGGACCGGACCTCTGGCTGGCCCAGGGCTAGGACGTGCCTTGGGGTGTGGCTGAGATCCCCAGCAGGATCGGACCGGTCGGTGACGCCACCACGTCCGCCACCGTCACCGGGTCCAGCGAGGCGTAGAAGGCCTCCTGGGCCCGCCGCAGGGCGCCCCGCAGACGGCATCCGGAAGCGAGCGGGCACGGCGTGGCGCCCTCGCAGTCGACGACGTCGCCGTCCCCCTCGAAGGCGCGGACGACGGCACCGACCGACGCGGTACGCCCCTTCTCACTGAGCGCGAGGCCCCCGCCCCGTCCGCGCCGCGCGGACACCAGCCCCATGTGCTGGAGCTCGGCGACGACCTTCGCCGCGTGCGTGTAGGGCACATCCATGTCCCCGGCGACCTGGCGGGTCGTCGGGGTACCCTCACCCGCGACCGCGAGCCGCATCAGGACGCGCAGGGCCAGGTCGGTGGAGCGCAGGAGCCGCATGCCGGAAGCGTAAATAATGTGCATCCGGGGTTCAACTTATTGGTCGGGGGAAGGTCGGGGGAAGACCAGGCACGGGCACTCCCCCGGCCATTCCACGGCCATTCCTGGGACCACCCTGCAAATCCCACCTCTGTTCACATTACGATCAGCGGACCCGACCGTCCCATCCCCATAAGGACTCATCCACATGTCCGCCAAGAAGAGCAGCTCCGCGGCGCGCAAGGCGCGTATCGAGGAGATGCGGCGCGCCGAGCGCGCCCGCGAGCGCCGTAACCGCATCCTCACCATCGGCGCGAGCGTGGTCATAGTCGCCGGTCTCGTCGTCGGTGGCACGGTCCTCATACGTTCCCAGTCCGACGACAGCGACGCGGCGAGCAGTGCCAAGGCCACCTCGGGCAAGTTCGTCACCGAGAAGGACGGCGTGAAGAAGTGGTCGGCGAAGCTGACCCAGAACCACGTGACCAAGTCCGTGAAGTACCCGATGGAGCCCCCGGTCGGCGGCGACCACAACCCGGTGTGGCAGAACTGCAACGGGGACGTCTACGACAAGGCGATAAAGAACGAGAACGCCGTGCACTCCCTGGAGCACGGCGCGGTGTGGGTGACGTACAACAGCAAGGCCTCGGACGCCGACATCAAGGCCCTGGCGGAGAAGGTCAAGAAGACCCCGTACTCGCTGATGAGCCCGGTCGACGACCAGAAGGACCCGATCATGCTGAGCGCGTGGGGCTTCCAGCGCACGGTGACGAGTGCGAGCGACCCGAACGTCGACAAGTTCTTCGAGACGTACGTGCAGGGCAAGCAGACCCCGGAGCCGGGTGCGGCCTGCACCAACGGCATCTCGTAGCAACGGCCTGGCACAGTGGGGAAGATGAAGCACATCGGCTGGATCGCATCCGGTGCCGCGGCGGTGCTCGTCGCGGCCGGGGCGATCACGTACGCGGTCGCCGACGGGGACGACTCGGCGACCAAGGTGCCCACCGCGGACTCCGCGGACGCGGGCTTCGCCCGGGACATGGCGGTCCACCACCAGCAGGCCGTGGAGATGTCGTACATCGTCCGCGACCGCACCGACGACGTGGAGGTGCGGCGGCTCGCGTACGACATCGCACAGACCCAGGCCAACCAGCGCGGCATGATGATCGGCTGGCTCGATCTGTGGGGGCTGCCGAAGGTGTCGTCGGACGCGCCCATGACGTGGATGGGCATGGGTGACATGGCCTCCGGCAAGGACGGCTCCCTGATGCCCGGCATGGCGACCAACGCCGAGATGGCCAAGCTCGGCAAGCTGAACGGCAAGCAGGCGGAGATCTTCTACCTCCAGCTGATGACCGACCACCACCAGGGCGGCATCCACATGGCCGAGGGCTGCGTCTCCAAGTGCACGGTCGGCGTGGAGAAGAGGCTCGCGCAGGGCATGATCGAGGGCCAGGAGTCGGAGATCCAGCTCATGGCCGACATGCTCAAGGAGCGGGGCGCGACGGCCCGCTAGGTGTGTCCTAGGGTGATCCCTCTGTCGTCCCCCTGTCGTTCCGCCCTTTTCCCTCTGTGGCTGACAGGGGGAAATCCCTCGCCCATACGGTTCTTTGGGCTCCCATACGTTTACTTGAGGGCTTCTTGGCCCAGCCCATGCCCTGGCATTCCCCTGGCATGAACGGTTCGTCGCGAGAGTGGCCACCGTCGAGTGATCACTCGCGACGAACCGCACTCAGGGGGTTCTATGAGATCAAAGCGCGCCAAGGTGCGCGCCGGAGCGAGCCTGGCAGCGACACTGCCCCTGCTCGCCGGCGCGCTGGCGCTCGGCACACCCGCGGCCCACGCCGACGGCCCGGCCCGGGACGTGCTCAAGGGCACCAAGCCCACGTGGGCCACGACCAAGGCCGACAAGGGTGCCACCTCGAACGGCTCCGGGGTCTCCGCCCGGGTCTACCTCGCCGGCCGCGACGCCGCCGGGCTGACCGCGTACGCCAAGGCCGTGTCCGACCCGGACTCGGCCTCGTACGGGAAGTACCTCTCCGCCAAGCAGGCGCAGGCACGCTTCGGCGCGACCACGGCGCAGGTGAAGGCCGTGAAGTCCTGGCTGACGTCGGCCGGCCTGAAGGTCACCGGGGTCACCAAGCACTACGTCACCGTCACCGGTGACGTGGCCGCCGCGGAGAAGGCGTTCGGCACCCAGCTGCACAACTACACCAAGAGTGGCAAGACCTACCGGGCGCCCGTCGCCACGGCCTCGGTCCCGGCCGGCCTGAACGGCGCCGTCCTGACCGTCACCGGCCTGGACAACGCGCCCCACAAGGCCACCCACGACGACCAACTGCCGCCTCCGGACACCGTGTTCCGCAACGCCGGGCCGTTCTCCTCGTACTACGGCTCGAACGTCGCGAGCACGCTGCCGAACGCGTACGGCTCGAAGATCCCGTACGCGGTCAAGGGCTACACGGGCCAGCAGCTGCGGGCCGCGTACGGCGCGGGCACCCGCACGGGCAAGGGGGTGCGGGTCGCCATCACCGACGCGTACGCCTCGCCGACGATCGCCTTCGACGCGGCCACCTACGCGAAGAAGCACGGCGACGCGGCCTGGCGCAGCGACCAGTTGCGCCAGGTGCTGCCGAACAAGTACGTCCACACCGACGAGTGCGGGGCGTCCGGCTGGTACGGCGAGGAGACCCTCGACGTCGAGGCCGTGCACGCGGTCGCGCCCGCCGCGAACGTGACGTACGTGGGCGCTGCGTCCTGCTACGACGACGATCTGCTCGACTCGCTCGGCAAGATCGTCGACGGGCACCTCGCCGACATCGTGTCCAACTCCTGGGGCAGCATCGAGTCGGCCGAGACGACCGACGTCGCGGCCGCCTACGACCAGGTCTTCCAGTTCGGCGCGGTCGAGGGCATCGGCTTCTACTTCTCCTCCGGTGACAACGGCGACGAGGTCGCCAACACCGGTACGAAGCAGGTCGACACCCCGGCCAACTCGGCGTGGGTGACGGGCGTCGGCGGTACGTCGCTGGCGGTCGGCAAGGGCGACAAGTACCTGTGGGAGACCGGCTGGGGCACGCTCAAGGCCACGCTGTCGGCCGATGGCAAGAGCTGGACGGGCTTCCCCGGCGCGTTCACCTCGGGTGCGGGCGGTGGCACGAGCGCGACGGTCTCGCAGCCCTCGTACCAGAAGGGTGTGGTCCCGGACGCGCTCGCCAAGGCGAACGGTGCCACCGCCATGCGGACGGTGCCGGACATCTCGGCGATAGCCGACCCCAACACCGGGTTCCTGGTGGGCCAGACCCAGACGCTCCCGGAGGGCGGGCAGGCGTACAGCGAGTACCGCATCGGCGGCACCTCGCTGGCCGCGCCGGTCGTCGCGGCCGTCCAGGCGCTGGCGCAGGAGGCGCGCGGTGGCAAGGCGATCGGGTTCGCCAACCCGGCGATCTACGCCCGCTACGGCTCGCCCGCGTACCACGACGTGACCGACAACCCGACGGGCAGCGGTCTCGCCGTGGCCCGCGTCGATTTCGTCAACGGCTACGACGCGACCGACGGTCTCGCCACCTCGGTCCGCACCCTCGGCAAGGACAGCTCGCTGCAGGCCGTGCGCGGCTACGACGACGTGACCGGGGTGGGCTCGCCCGCCAAGGGTTACGTGGACTCGTACCGTCGCTGACGGGCTCCGGGCACGTGTGGGGCGCCTCCTGTGTGGGGGCGCCCTTCTCGTTTCTCGCCCCCGCCGCCCCTACCC
>NZ_VJZC01000447.1 GCF_009377185.1 Streptomyces spongiae | reverse complement strand
CATCCACCCCCGCCCGCTTCACCCTCGACTCCGCCTTCGGGGTCGGTGCCGTCCATCCCCGGCTGTACGGTTCGTTCGTCGAGCACCTGGGCCGCTGTGTCTACACGGGCCTCCACGAGCCCGGCCACCCGGCGGCCGACGCCGACGGCCTGCGCCAGGACGTCCTGGACCTGGTCCGGGAACTGGGCGTCACCACCGTCCGCTACCCGGGCGGCAACTTCGTCTCCGGCTACCGCTGGGAGGACAGCGTGGGACCGCGCGAGGAACGCCCCGTCCGGCTGGACCTCGCCTGGAAGACCACCGAGACCAACGAGTTCGGTCTCGGCGAGTTCATGGCCTTCTGTACGAAGACCGGCATGGAGCCCATGATGGCCGTCAACCTCGGCACCCGCGGGGTGGAGGACGCCGTCCGGCTGCTGGAGTACTGCAACCACCCGGGCGGCACCGAGTTGTCCGAGAGCCGTGTCTCCCACGGGGCGAAGGAACCGTACGGCATCACGATGTGGTGCCTGGGCAACGAGATGGACGGCCCCTGGCAGATCGGCCACAAGACGGCCGAGGAGTACGGACGCCTCGCCGCCGAGACCGCCCGTGCCATGAAGATGATCCAGCCCGACCTGGAACTGGTCACCTGCGGCAGCTCGGGCTCCGGCATGGAGACCTTCGCCGCCTGGGAGGCCACCGTCCTGGAGGCCGCGTACGACCTCGTCGACCACATCTCGCTGCACGCCTA
Organism: Streptomyces spongiae; assembly: GCF_009377185.1. Lineage (GTDB taxonomy): Bacteria > Actinomycetota > Actinomycetes > Streptomycetales > Streptomycetaceae > Streptomyces > Streptomyces spongiae. Next base: position 7,583 of record NZ_VJZC01000447.1, on the reverse strand, counting down.
CTACGAGGAGGTCGACGGCGACCGGGACTCCTTCCTGGCGTCCGCCGTCGACATGGAGCACTTCATCGAGTCGGTCGTCGCCACCTGCGACCACGTCCGTGCCCGGCTGAAGCAGAAGAAGCGCGTCAACCTCTCCTTCGACGAGTGGAACGTCTGGTACCAGAGCCGTCCCAACCCGCACCAGGTCGAGGACTGGCAGCAGGCGCCGCGGCTGCTGGAGGACGTCTACACCGTCACCGACGCCGTCGTGTTCGGCTCGCTGATCATCGCGCTGCTGCGCCACGCCGACCGGGTCACCGCCGCGTCGCTCGCTCAGCTCGTGAACGTCATCGCGCCGATCATGACCGAGCCCGGCGGCCCGGCCTGGCGGCAGACCACGTTCTTCCCGTTCGCGCAGGCGTCGGCGTACGGGCGCGGCCGGGTGCTGCGCGTCGAGGTGGACAGCCCCACCTACACCACCGCGAAGTTCGGCGAAGTGCCGCTCCTGCACGCCACCGCCGTGACCGACGACGCCACCGGTGACGTCACCGTCTTCGTCGTCAACCGCGGCCAGAGCACCGCCCTGCCGCTGGAAGTCGACCTGCGCGGGGTCGAGGCCCACACCGTGGTGGAACACCTGGTCCTGGCCGACGCCGACCCCGAGGCCCGCAACACCCTGGACCACCCGGACCGCGTCATCCCGCACGCCGCCACCGGCACCACCGTCGCCGACGGCGTCCTGCGCGCCGAACTCGAGCCGCTCTCCTGGAACATGATCCGCCTGTCGCGCGCCCAGAGCTGACCTGAGCTGACCCGAGCCGACCTGAGCCGACCTGAGCCGAAAGGACATCACCACCGTGACCGTGACCGACGCACAGCAGACCATCCGCTGGGGCCACGAGGCCCTCGAACTGGAGATCGGCATCACCGGCGACGGCACGGCCCGGCTGCTACGCCTCGGAGCCCCGGGCGAGACCGTGGACGGTCAACGCCCGGGCGCCCCGCTGCCGTTGGTGGAGGTGACGGCGGCGGGGCACGGCCGCACCTGGTCCGGCAACCGCTTCATCTCCACGGCCATCGGCGAGCGGCTGCGCCACCGGGGACACCGGGCGGGCCGCGACGGAACCTGGCACACCCTCACCGTCGAGCTGTACGACCCCGTCAGCGGGCTCGCCGCCGAGGCGACCTACCGCTCACCGGACGGGATCCCGGCCCTGCGCAGCGAGGTCGTGTTGCACAACGAGGGGGACGGCACCCTTTCCCTGGAGTCCGTCACCACACTCGCCGCGGGCTGCCTGACCAGCGGCGGCGCCGCGGCTCTCGACGCCTCCGACCTGCTGTGGGCCGAGAACGACTGGCTCGCCGAGTGTCGCTGGCAGCGCCGCCCTCTGCGGGCCACCTCGCCCGGGCTGCACGGCCGTATCCGCACCGTCGACGGCCGGGGCACCTTCGAACGCGCCGGTCAGGGCGCCTGGTCGAGCTGCGGCTCGCTGCCCATGGGCGGCCTGACGGACCGCGACTCGGGCCGGACCTGGGTGTGGCAGATCGAGCACAACGGGGGCGGCTGGCGCTGGGAGTGCGGTGAGCGGGAGGACGCGGCGTACGTGGCCCTGTTCGGGCCCGGCGACTCCCACCACAACTGGCGGCAGGCCCTGGCACCCGGAGCGTCGTTCCGGACCGTCCCCGCGGCGCTCGCCCTCTCCGCCGACGGCGGCCCGGACGGCGCGTTCGCGGTCCTGACCCGCTACCGCCGCGCGCTGCGCCGCCCGCACTCCGACCACCAGCGGCTGCCGGTGATCTTCAACGACTACATGAACTGCCTGATGGGCGACCCCACGTCGGCCAAGCTGCTGCCGCTGGTCGACGCCGCCGCCGACGCCGGCGCCGAGTACTTCGTCATCGACGCGGGCTGGTACGACGACGATGCCGACGGCTGGTGGGACAGCGTCGGCGCCTGGGAGCCGGCCGCCTCCCGCTTCCCCGGCCCGCGCGGCATCCACGAGGTGCTGGACCACATCCGGGACCGGGGAATGATCCCCGGCCTGTGGCTGGAGCCCGAGGTGGTCGGAGTGCGCAGCCCCCTCGCCGAGAGCCTGCCCGAGGAGGCGTTCTTCCGCCGCGCGGGCGTACGCCTCGTCGAACACGGCCGCCACCACCTGGACCTGCGCCACCCCGCCGCCCGCGCCCACCTGGACCGGGTCGTCGACCGCCTGGTGGGGGAGTGGGGCGTCGGCTACCTCAAGCTGGACCACAACATCAACCCCGGCTCCGGCACCAGCGCCGACCCCGGCGAGACCCCCGGCGCGGGACTCCTCGGGCACAACCGTGCCCACCTCGACTGGCTCGACGGCGTCCTGGACCGCCACCCCGGCCTGGTGCTGGAGAACTGCGCCTCCGGTGGCATGCGCATGGACCACGCGCTGCTCTCCCGCGTCCAGCTGCAGTCCACCAGCGACCAGGAGAACCTCCTGCTCTACGCGCCCGTCGCGGCCGCCGCCCCGACCGCGGTCACTCCGGAACAGGGCGCCGTCTGGGCGTACCCGCGCCCGGAGGACTCCCTCGACGAGGTGGCGTTCACCATGGCGAGCGCGCTCCTGGGCCGTGTCCACCTGTCCGGGCGCCTCACGGAACTGACCCCCGAGGCCCGCGCCCTGGTCCACGAGGCCGTGGCCGTGTACAAGGAGATCCGCGCCGATCTCCCTGAGGCCCTGCCGCTGTGGCCGCTGGGCCTGCCCGCCTGGGACGACACCTGGCTGGCGCTGGCCCTGCGGGCGCCTGCCGCCACCTACGTCACCGTCTGGCGCCGACCCGGCGGCGACCCGGACGTGGCCCTCTCTCTGCCGCACCTGCGGGCCGACGACGTGCGCCTCGACGTCCTCCACCCCTCCACCCACCGCGCCCTCACGACCTGGGACCCCGCCACCGCCGAACTCTCCCTGCACCTGCCCGACGCCCCGTCCGCCGTCCTCCTCCGCCTCACGCCCGCCGGCCTCCCCGCCGAGGACCGCGATCAGTGACTCACGAGGGAATTTGCACGTATCCTCGTCATTGCCTTTATATTTCCGAAAACTGCGGATTTATCCGATGAGTGAGTGGGGCGGAGCGTGGTTCGTTCCGGCGAGGAAGCGATATCGGCCAGGCGTGCGGCGGACGGCGCGGCGCCCGCGCATGACCGCGAGCGGTTCATGCAGGGCGAGCCGGTCGTGGGGGGAGTGCGGGCCTCGATCCTGAACTCCTGGCAGCGCTGCCGCTCCCTCGGCCTGTCACCGGATCAGACCGAGCTTCCCTTCCAGGAGGACTTCGACGCGGACGGCCGGCTCGTCCGCGCCGCCACGCCCGTGGTCGACCGGCTGCAGCGGAGATTCGCGGGCAGCAGCATGAACATCTCGGTCGCCGACGCGCACGGGACGGTCCTGCTGCGCCGCTTCGGAGAGGCATCCATGATCAGGAGCCTTCCGGCGATCCAGAGCGTCCCGGGATTCGTGTTCGCCGAGCAGGTCGCGGGCACGAACGGAATCGGGCTGGCGCTCGCGGACAGGCGGCTCATCCAGGTCCACGGGGCCGAACACTTCGCCGAGCGCTCCCAGGCGAGCGCCTGCCGCGCGCTGCCCGTCCACGACCCCCTCAACGGGAGTGTCGAGGGCGTCCTGTGCCTGGGGTATCCGCGCTCTGCCGAGGACCCGGCGCTGGCCACGGTGATACGCAAGGCCGCCGAGGCCATCGAGGGGCGGCTGCTCGGCCAGAGCTCCGCGCGCGAGCGCGCTCTGCTGCGGGCCTACCAGGACGCTTCCGCCATCGGTGCCGCCGCCGCCCTCGGCCGTACCGTCGCACTGGACGAACTGTCCCGGGAGCTGCGCCCCGGCGACGGGGCCGTCCTCAAACAGAAGGCCACCGAGCTGCTCTCCCGCGGGCAGCGGGCCGCCGTGGACGTGGCGCTCTCCGACGGGCGACGGGTGACGCTGGTGAGCCGCCTCATGACGAGCCCCTCAGGGGTGGAGGGCATGGCCGTCGAGGCCGTCCTCCCCGATCCCGGACCCGGCACCCGGCATCCGCTCACCGCCCCGGACCCGGCCCACCGGCTGTTCGGCTCCCGCGCGGGGCACCTCGCCGTCCCCGCTGGGGCGTCCTCCTCCTCCGCCGCCCCGCCGTTCGGGCACCCACCGGTCACCACCCCCTCGGACGGCGCCGACCGAGCCGACGACGCCGGGGAGGTCCGCGCCGACACCTCCGCACCGGCCAGAGGGCTGGTGCTGGTGGGTGAACCGGAAGTGGCGAAGTACGCCCTGGCGGCACGCCGCCGCCTGGAACTGCTCTCGGAGGCCAGTGCCCGCATAGGCACCACCCTCGACGTACGCCGCACGGCCGGGGAACTCGCCGAGACGGCCGTCCCACGCCTGGCCGACTTCGTCACGATCGACCTGTGCGAGGCCGTGGTACGCGGTGACGAGCCCACCGACCCCCGAAGCGACCTCCTCCGTACGGTGGTCCACGGCATCCGTGACGATCTCCCCTTCAGCCCCGTGGGCAAACGGATCGACTTCCAGCCGACGACGCCCCAGCTGCGCTCCCTGTCCACCGGGCAGGCCGTACTGGAACCCGACCTGAAGGCCGCCGTCGGCTGGCTCGCCCAGGACCCCGAGCACTCCGACCGGCTGCTCACCCACGTCCACTCGCTCATCACCGTCCCCCTCACCGCCCGTGGGGTCGTCCTGGGCGTCGCCAGCTTCTACCGCGCGCAGGACCCGGCCCCCTTCGGGGACGACGACCGCGCGCTGGCCCTGGAACTGGGCACCCGCGCCGCCCTCTCCATCGACAACGCCCGGCGCTACACACACGAACGCACGATGGTCCTGGCCCTGCAGCGCAGCCTGCTCCCGCGTGGTCTGCCCGACCAGGACGCCGTCGAGGTCGCCCACCGCTACCTGCCGGCCGAGTCCGGGGTGGGCGGAGACTGGTACGACGTCATCCCCCTCTCCGGCACCCGGATCGGCCTGTTCGTCGGCGATGTCGTCGGCCACGGCATGCACTCGGCCGCCACCATGGGCCGGCTGCGCACCGCCGCGCGCAGCTTCGCCGAGCTCGACTTCCCCCCGGACGAAGTCCTCACCCACCTCGACAACCTCGTGGTGCGCCTGGACCGCGAGGAGGGCAAGGACGACTCCTCGGCCGACGGCGTGGGCATCATCGGAGCCACCTGCCTGTACGCCGTCTACGACCCGACCTCGCAGCGGTGCAGCATGGCCCGCGCCGGCCACCCCCCGCCGGCGCTGGTCCGCCCCGACGGCACCGTGTCGCTCCTCGACCTGCCCGCGGGCCCTCCGCTCGGCCTCGGGGGCCTGCCCTTCGAGACCGCCGATGTCGACGTACCCGAGCACAGCCGGCTGGTCCTCTACACCGACGGACTCATCGAGGACCGGGACCGGGACATCGACGTGGCCCTCGGCCACCTGCGTGAGGCGCTGGCCCACCCGGACCACACGCCCGAGGACACCTGCCAGGCCGTACTGGACACCGTGGCGCCCGCCCACCCCTGCGACGACATCGCCCTGCTCGTCGCCCGCACCCACGCGCTGGACCCGCGCCGGATCGCCACCTGGGAGATGCCCGCCGACCCCGCCCGGGTGCCCGAAGTCCGCGCCGCCGCCACCCGGCAACTGGCCGACTGGGGACTGGACGAGGTCGCGTTCGCCGCGGAGCTCCTGCTCAGCGAGCTCGTCACCAACGCCGTCCGCCACGGAACCGGACCCATCCGGGTACGGCTCCTGTACGACCGCAGCCTGATCTGCGAGGTGTCCGACACCAGCAACACCGCCCCGCACCTGCGCCGGGCGGCCGCCACCGACGAGGGCGGCCGTGGCCTCTTCCTCGTCGCGCAGCTCGCCCAGTCCTGGGGCACGCGCCACATCCCGGAGGGCAAGGTCATCTGGGCCGAATGCTTCCTCGACACGCCCTGAAACCCTTGCCGAATGTCGTATATGCGATTATTTGTCGCATTGGTGCCACTCGTGCACGTCGGGTAGAACTCGCCAGGCCGACCCCCGGAGATGTCCGTGCAAGACACTCCCGACACGTCTGTGACGGAGCCCCCGCCCTTCGGCGCGGAGCCGCTCGTCCGCATTCGCGGTCTCAGCAAGCGGTTCGGCGGCACGCGCGCGCTGAGCGAGGTCGACCTCGACATCACCGGCGGCAGTGTCCTCGCCCTCCTCGGCCCCAACGGCGCCGGAAAGTCGACCCTCATCAAGGTGCTCGCCGGGGTCCACCGCGCCGACGCGGGACGGATCACGGTGGCCGGGCACCCCCTCGGCACCCATGCCGCCACCCGCGCCATGTCCTTCATCCACCAGGACCTCGGGCTCGTGGAGTGGATGACCGTGGCCGAGAACATCGCCCTGGGCGCCGGATACGCGCGCCGAACGGGACTGATCTCGTGGCGGCGGACCCGGGAGCGCTGTGTCGAGGTCCTGCGGACCGTCTCCGGCCGGCTCGACCCCGACGCGCGGATCGCCGACCTCGCCCCGGCGGAGCGCTCGCTCGTCGCCGTCGCCAGGGCCCTGGCCACACGGGCGCGACTCATCGTCCTCGACGAGCCCACCGCCCGCCTCCCCGCCGCGGACTGCGCCCGTCTCTTCGGCGTCCTGCACACCCTCCGCGACCGCGGACACGGCATCCTCTACGTCAGTCACCGCCTGGACGAGGTGTACGAGGTCGCCGACACCTTCGCCGTCCTGCGCGACGGCCGCCTGGTGCGCCACGGCCCGCTGGCGGGGCACAGCCCGACCCGCCTGGTGCACGACATCGTCGGCGAGGAGCCCACCGGCCACCGACCCGCCGCCGTCCCCGCCGACGGCCCCGCCGTCCTGACCCTCGACGGCGTGCGCACCCGCGGAGCCGGCCCGGTCAGCATGGAACTCAGGGCCGGGGAGGTGCTCGGCCTGGTCGGCCTCACGGGCGCCGGGCACATGGACCTGGGCCGGGCCCTCGCCGGCTCCCGGCCACTCCTCGAAGGGCGAGTGCTCCTCGGCGGCCGGCCGTACCGCCCCCGTCTGGTCGCCGACGCCGTCGGCCTCGGCGTCGGCTTCGTGACCGGGGACAGACAGGGCGAGGGCTGCGCCCCCGAGCTGACCGTACGGGAGAACCTCCTGGCCAACCCGCGCGCGGGAGGCACGCCCGCGCTCCGCTGGATCAGCCCGCGCCGAGAACGCGCCGAGGCCACCACCCTGATCGAACGGTTCTCGGTCCGTCCCCGTGACAGCGAGGCCCCCATCGCCACGCTCTCCGGCGGCAACCAGCAGAAGGTCGTGATCGGCCGGTGGCTGCACGTGGGACTGCGCCTGCTGATCCTCGAGGAACCGACCGCGGGCGTGGACATCGGCGCCAAGGCCGCCATCCACCGCCTGCTCGACGAGGCACTGTCCGCCGGCCTCGCCGTCCTGCTCCTCTCCACGGACTTCGAGGAGGTCGCGGGCGTGTGCCGACGCGCCCTGGTCTTCGTCCGCGGCAGAGTGACAGCCGAACTGAGCGGCGCGGACGTCACCGTCGCCGGGCTCACCCGGGCCGCCTCGGCCCTGCCCCCTTCCGGAACCGCGACGAGCCGATGACCAACC
>NZ_VJZC01000446.1 GCF_009377185.1 Streptomyces spongiae | reverse complement strand
GGACGGGTAGGGGCGGCGGGGGCGAGGAAAAGAACCGTGGTCAGCTGCCCGCGCGCAGCAGCGCCGCCACGATCGGCCCCGCCGACTCACTCCCGTGGCCCCCCTGTTGAACCACACCCGCCGACGCGAGGTCGCCCTTCCACGCGGTGAACCAGCCGTTGGGCTCCTTCTGCCCGTCGACCTCCGCGGAGCCGGTCTTGGCGCCGTAGTCGGGGCCCAGACCGGACATCGCCTCCGCCGCCGTACCGGCCGCCGCCGTGTACTGAAGCACTTCCTTCAACTGTGACTGGACGCTCGACGGCATCGCGCGCGAGGCGGTCGCGAGCGTGCGGTCGTCCACCGACGGGGAGACCAGGTAGGGCTGCTTGAAGACGCCCGTCTTGGCGGTGGCGACCACCGACGCCATGTTCAGCGGGTTCATCCGCACCCCGCCCTGCCCGATCAACGACGCGGCCATCTGGGCGGCACTCTGCACCGGCACCGAACCGTCGAAGGTCGGCACACCGACGGACCAGTTGTTCATGCCGAGCCCGAAGACCTGCTGGGCCTCCTTCGTCAGCGAGTCGTTGTCCAGTTTCTTGGCCTGCGAGATGAAGGCCGTGTTGCAGGAGCGCGCGAAGCTCGCCTTGAACGTGCCGCCCTTGATCTCGAACTTGTCGTCGTTCTGGAACTTCCAGCCGCCGTACGTCACGTACTTCGGGCAGGGGTGGACCTTGTCCGCCGAGGCGAGGCCCTTGTCCATGAGCAGCGCCGACGTCACGACCTTCATCGTGGAGCCGGGGGCGAGTGAGCCCTGGAAGGCCACGTTGAAGTTCGGGTTGGAGTTCGCCACGGCCAGGATCTCGCCGGTCGAGGGGCGCATCACCACGACCGAGGCCTTCTTCTTCGACGCCACCTGCTGCTCGGCGGTCTTCTGGAGGCTCGGGCTGAGGGTGGTCTTCAGGGTCCCGGGCGTGCCCTTGCTCAGCTCCAGCAGGGTCTTGTCCGAGGCCTTCTGGTCCTCCTTCTCACCCGCCTTCCCGTCCTCCGACGACTTCGCGTGGACCACGCGAAGTTCGATCCCCGCCTTGCCGCCGGCCTTCTTGCCGTACTTCTCGCGCAGACCGTCCAGCACGGTCCCCAGGGACGGGTACGTGGCGGCCGTCAGCTCGCCGCCGTCCCGGTCGAGCGCCTTCACCGGTGGCGTGCCCGACTCGCCGGTGACCAGACGGTCGCCCTCGCCGAGGTCGGGGTGCACCACCGACGGCTTCCAGCCGACCAACGGCTTGCCGTCCTTGGCGCGCCGTACGACGGTCAATGACGACTCGTACGCGATCGGCTTGCTGGTGGTGCCCTTGTAGGACACCGTGCCCTTCACGGAGAAGGCGACGTTGTCGCCGGTGCGCTTGCCGCGGGTGAGCGTCACATCGGTGATGTGCGCGTCCTTGGAGAAACCGGTCAGCGCGGTCTTGGCGGCCGTCGAGTCGTCGGTGACGGCCGCCGCCTTGGCGACGGAGCCGCCCTGCCAGGCGGTGAGGAACGTCGTGGCGGCGGTGCTGACTTCTCTGGCCGACAGAGGGCCGGTCTTCACGGGCTTGGCGTCGCCGGCGGAGGACGACCCGTCCTCCGCCGCAGCGCCACCGCCGAGCAGGGCGTACGCGCCGAACGCGCCCCCGCCCACGACGACCATGGCGATCAGCCCGCCCACCACGACCGGGCGTTTGGTGCTGCTCTTTTCCTCGGTGACGCGCCTTCTCTTGCCCACAGCCCTACGTTCCTCCGCTGTTACCAGGCCCCCGCTGCCCTCACGCTCCTCTACGAGAACGACGGCACCACACTAGAGTCCCGGTGTGACAGGAGTGACGTCAGCCGACAGCTCGTAGCACGGTTGCGACAATCGGGCCGGCCGCGTCGCCGCCGTGGCCGCCCTCCTGGGTCATGGCCGCGGCCGCGACGTCGTTGCGGTAGCCGGTGAACCAGCTGTTGGACTTCGTCTGCCCGTCGACCTCGGCGGAGCCGGTCTTGGCGCCGATGCTGCCGCCGAGTCCGGACATCGCGGCGGCGGCGGTTCCGCTGGTCGCGGTGCGGTTCATCATCTGACGCAACTGCTGGACCGTGCTCGCCTTCAGGCCCTTGGCGGTGGCCAGCTGCCGGTCGTCGAGCCGAGGCGAGACGATGACCGGCTGGCGGAAGGTGCCCGTCATCGCGGTCGCGGTGACGGACGCCATGTTCAGCGGGCTCATCTGCACCTGGCCCTGGCCGAGCATGTTGGCCGCGGTGTCCGGTCCGCCGGAGGCGGGGACCGAGCCGTCGAAGGACTGGATGCCGACCTTCCAGTTGTTCCGGCCGAGCCCGAACCGTTCCTCGGCCTCCTTCGTCAGGGAGTCGACCTGGACCTCGTCCGCGTACTTCACGAACGCGGTGTTGCAGGAGCGTGCGAAGCTCTCGGAGAGGGTCGCGCTCTCGTTCGGGGCCATGCCTTCCAGGTTCTTGAAGGTCTGGCTCTGCCAGGTGGCGGTGGGCGGGCAGGGAGCCGGTCCGGCCGCCGTCGTGATGCCGTTGTCGATGAGTGTGGCGGCGCTGATGATCTTCATCGTGGAGCCGGGTGCCAGCTCGCCGAGGAAGGCTGCGTTCCACCCGTCCTTCCGGTGGTTGGCGACGGCCAGCACCTCACCGGTGCTCGGCTTGACGGCCACCACCGAGGACTCGGAGAACTTCTCGACCGCCTGCTCCGCCGCCGCCTGCGCGCTGGCGCTGAGCGTCGTCCTCAGCTCGCCCGCCCTGCCCTTGGCGAGGGTCACCAGCGTGGTGTCGCCCTCCCCCGCGGTGCTGTGCCGCACCGCCAGCTCGACGCCGGGTCTGCCGCCCGCCTCGTCGCCGTACTTGTCCCGCAGGGCGTCCAGGATGGGCCCGAGGGAGGGGTACTTCTCCTTGGTGAGCTCGACGCCGTTGCGGTCCACGGCCTTGATCGGCGGGGCCGCGGCCTCACCGGTGAACAGCGTGTCGCCCTTGCGCAGCTTCGGGTACACGACGGAGGGCGCCCAGTCGACCAGCGCCTTGCCGGTCGTCTTCCCGCGTACGACGGTCAGTTCACTGTCGTACGCGAGCGGCTTGCTCTTCCCCTCGTACGACACCGTGGCCTTCACGGAGAACCGCACGGTCCGACCGGACGTCGTACCCGGCGTGATCTTCACGTCGCGTATGTGCGCGTCGCCGCTGTAGGTGGCCAGCAGTCCCTCGGCCTCGGACTCGAAGTTCGTGTAGGACGCGGCCTCGGCGGCCTTCCCCTTCTCCCAGGCCGCGAAGAACTTCCCCGTCGTCTCCTTGACCTCGTCCCCGCTCGGCGGCCCGGACTTCACCACGGGAGTGTCGGCCGAGCCCGAACCCCCGTCCCCGCTCAGCGCGGTCACGACGTTGTACGCGCCGTACCCCGCTCCCCCCACCATCACGGCGAACACCCCACCGACAATGGCGGCCTTGGCCCCCTTGCGCATCGCGCGATTCCTCCCCGTTGGCGCCCTGACGGGCGGCACCCCCTGAACCGCTTCTGAACATGTTCAGAAAGCATGGTCGCTCGGCACTCTAAGCGACCTGAGGGGTAGCTGTGGAAGGAGTTGTCCGAAAGTTGACCGAAGATGGATCAGATCCGTGACTCAGACCCCGGTATCCAGCCACATCCGTGAACGCCGCGAGCGACCGGCCGACCACCATCGCGGCTCCCCCTCCGTGATGCGACCTCTGGGGCGAAAGCGCACGGTGGTACTGAGGATGTCCCTTGTGGAGGTGATGGACATGCGACGTGTGGTTCCCGGCGTGGCCCTGGTGGCCTCTCTCGCCCTTGGAGGAGGCACGGCCCTGGCGGTACCTCAGAGCGCCCGGTCCGAGGCGCCTCGCGCGACGGTGAGTGCGGCGCTGCCCGAACACGGATCCGTCGACGTCTGCAACTTCACCAAACAGCGACCCACGCTGAAGACCGGCTCGTCGGGAAGCGCCGTCCAGCAGGCCCAGTGCTACCTGAACAACGCCATGACAGGCACCGACGTGGACGTGGACGGGGACTTCGGCCCGGTCACCGAATCGGCGACGCAGCGGTTCCAGCGCTGCGCCGGAATCACCGTGGACGGGCTCGTCGGAGCCCAGACCTGGTCCTTTCTGGTCTTCTGGGCCAACTCCAGCAACACCGTCTGCTGATCACCGACACTCGGCAGGACTCGGGCCGTGTGTGGGCCGTGAGCTCTGTCCGTCCGGCTCAGGTCCGGTCACCGAGCGCTTGGTACGCGGCGACTGTGAACACATCTCTCGCTTGCTTGGCTGCGTCCGCCCTGGTTGTGCACTGGTCAAGCCAGTCTTCAAGCGCATCCGGATCGGGTGATGCCATGGCATCGCGCAACTGCCATCCGAGCGCTATCAGTTCGCGCGCCTCGCTGCGGATTCCCTGCGCCGACGTGGCAAGTTCCTCCGGACCCCACAGGCGTACACGGTCGACGGCGAGAACGAGTCTCCACCCGTCGATCCGTATTGCCGGGATGTCACTGTCCGATGGTTGGACGTGATTCATGATCATGTCTGCAATGCGGTTGACCGTGAGGATGAACGTTCCGTATGCGTCCATGATGTCCGAGCAGGCTTGTCGCCGTTGCTCTCGCACCCAATGCTGGTGCTCGGCCACGGACTGTGCGTCGACCTGGGTCCGCGCGGCCTCCAGCCCCCTGGCCTTGACCGTAGAGGCCGACCTCAGGAATCAGGGGCCGACGGACACGCTGAGACCAGAACATTCTTTCCAGTCGACGCTGGAAACAAGCTGCCAACGGCCTCTTTTTGGATGATCTTGCTGTGGCTGGTGTGATCACGGCGTCCGAGCTGTCCTGGACAACTCGCCGTCACGACAGCCTGGGTTGCTAACCTGTGGCGATGGACGAGGCGTTGGACGAGGGGCCGTTCTTTCACGGCACAAAGGCCGAGCTGCGGGTCGGAGATCACCTCACCGCCGGTTTCCGTTCCAACTACCGGCCCGAAATCGTGATGAACCACATCTACTTCACCGCGTTGCGCGACGGCGCGGGGCTCGCCGCCGAACTCGCCGCCGGCGACGGGGACCCGCGAGTGTACGTCGTCGAACCGACCGGGGAGTTCGAGAACGATCCAAACGTCACCGACAAGAAGTTCCCTGGCAATCCCACCCGCTCCTATCGCAGCAGGGAACCGCTCCGGATCGTTGGCGAGGTCACCGACTGGACGCGACAGACACCCGAAGCTCTCCAGGCGTGGCGAGACCGGCTGGCCGCAATCCGCCTGGACGACCGCGCCGAAATCATCAACTGAGGGATCGTTCCTTGACCATTGGGTCACGGTGAGATGATCTTTCTGTGGCTGGTGTGATCACACCGTCCCCGCACTGCGCAGCGAGAGCTCTGACGAGGTGCGGCGGCGCGGTGAGCAGTACCTGCTGCGACGGCGGCTGAGCACGGGGGAGGTTGCCGACCCGGCCTGGCTTCGCTTCTCGTTCCCGGCCCGGTGGCACTACGACGTGCTGCGGGCGTTGGACTACTTCCGCGCCGCCGGGGACAGTCCCGGTCAGAACGGGTCCTGGGCTGGTACGACCGCCTCGCCGCCTGCTGACCAGGGCGCGCGACGAGCGGCCGAGGACAGGCGCCATCGCCGCGTACGGCGTCCACACGGCATGACGCCGTACGCGCAGCTAGACCCAGGTATCCAGCCACATCCGCGACCGCCAGGAGTCGATCGGGATCGCCGTGCCCGTGTACAGGGGCCAGAAGTAGATGAAGTTCCACGCGATCAGGAGAGCCAGGATGCCCGCGCCCGCCGCACCCACGACGCGGCGGCGTTCCGTCGAGTCGGGGGGACCCAGGATCGCGCCGAGCATCATGGCGACGGCCAGGCAGAGGAAGGGCAGGAACACGATCGAGTAGAAGAAGAAGATCGTGCGCTCCTGGTACATGAACCAGGGGAGGTAGCCGGCCGCGATGCCGCAGGCGATGGCGCCCGCGCGCCAGTCGCGGCGGAAGAACCAGCGCCACAGCACGTAGAGCACGGCGAAGGCCGCGACCCACCACAGCAGCGGTGTCCCGATGGCCAGCACCTCGCGGGCGCACTTCTCGCCCGCGTCCGACGGGCAGCCGTCCTTGCCGGGCGTCGGGGACTCGTAGAAGTACGAGACCGGGCGGCCGGTCACGATCCAGCTCCACGGGTTCGACTGGTACGTGTGCGGCGACGACAGGCCCACGTGGAACTCGTAGACCTCGTGCTCGTAGTGCCACAGGCTGCGCAGCCAGTCGGGGAGCCAGGTGAAGTCGCCGCCCTTGCCCGCCGTCGCCGCCCAGTTGCGGAAGTAGCCGCCCGTGCCGTCGTCGGGGGAGAGGATCCAGCCCAGCCAGGAGGCCAGGTAGGTGGCGACGGCGACAGGGACCGTGGCCAGGAACGTGAGGCCCGTGTCGCGCTTGAGGACCGTCGCGTACGGGCGCGTGGCACCCGCGACCTTGCGGGAGCCGACGTCCCACAACACCGCCATCAGACAGAACGCGGCGATGATGTAGAGGGCGTTCCACTTGGTGCCGAAGGCCAGGCCCAGGCAGAGGCCCGCCATCCACCGCCAGGGGCGCGGTCCGAAGCGGGTGTTCTCCGCCACGTGCGCGTTCGGGCGGACCACCCCGTCGCCGTCCGGTGGCAGCGCGGCGGCGAGCCGCGCCCTCGTCCTGTCGCGGTCGATCACCAGGCAGCCGAACGCGGCCAGCACGAAGAACATCAGCACCTGGTCGAGCAGCGCCGTACGGCTCATCACGAAGTGCAGCCCGTCCACCGCCATCAGCGTGCCCGCGAGGCAGCCGAGGAACGTCGAACGGAAGACCCTGCGGCCGATCCGGCACAGCATCAGGATGGAGAGCGTCCCGAGCAGCGCCGGCATGAAGCGCCAGCCGAACGGCGTGAACCCGAACAGCCACTCGCCGATGCCGATGACGTACTTGCCGACGGGCGGATGCACCACGTACGCGGGGTCCGTCGGGATCGGGACGTTGCCGTTGTTCTGGAGGATGAGGTCATTGGCGTTCTTGGCCCAGTTGACCTCGAACCCGCGGTGGATGAGCGCCCACGCGTCCTTGGCGTAGTACGTCTCGTCGAATATCACCGCCTTCGGGCTGCCCAGGTTCCAGAACCGCAGCACCCCGGCGAGCAGCGTCACCAGCAGCGGCCCGCCCCACGCCGACCAGCGCGTGATCCGTACGGCGACCTCCTCGCGCAGCCCGAGCACCGCCCACAGCCGGGGGCCGGGGCGGGTGTACGGGGGCACCAGCCGGTCACGGACGTCGCTTCTGGGCTTCGCCGTGTATCCGAAACGGCGCAGCCGCTGCTGCCACGACGGCCGCTGCTCTTCGGTGGCCTGGCTCTGCCCGGTGTCCATGGAGGACGCGGTACTCGCGGTACTGGTCACCGCGCCATCGTAGGGAACACGTCTGTGGGAGTCCCGTGTATGGCCCCTGCGAGGATGGAAACGTGACAGGAACCCTTGTGTTGGCAGGCACCCCCATCGGCGACATCGCGGACGCACCGCCGCGGCTCGCCGAGGAACTGGCCGGTGCGGACGTGATCGCGGCCGAGGACACCCGGCGGCTGCGGCGCCTCACACAGGCGCTGGGCGTGCAGCCCTCCGGGCGGGTCGTGTCGTACTTCGAGGGCAACGAGGCCGCCCGTACGCCCGAACTCGTCGAGGCGCTGGTGGCCGGCTCGCGTGTGCTGCTCGTCACGGACGCCGGTATGCCGTCGGTCTCCGACCCGGGGTACCGGCTGGTGGCCGCCGCCGTGGAGAAGGACATCCGCGTCACCGCCGTCCCGGGCCCGTCCGCCGTGCTCACCGCGCTCGCGCTGTCCGGGCTGCCCGTGGACCGGTTCTGCTTCGAGGGGTTCCTGCCCCGCAAGGCGGGCGAGCGGCTGTCGCGGCTGCGGGAGGTCGCGGACGAGCGGCGCACGCTCGTGTACTTCGAGGCTCCGCACCGGCTGGACGACACGCTCGCGGCGATGGCCGAGGTGTTCGGGGAGGCGCGGCGGGCGGCGGTGTGCCGTGAGCTGACGAAGACGTACGAGGAGGTCAAGCGGGGGGCCCTCGGCGAGCTGGCCTCGTGGGCCGCCGAGGGGGTGCGCGGCGAGATCACGGTCGTGGTGGAAGGGGCGCCCGAGCGGACCGAGGAGATCGGTGCGGAGGAGTTGGTGCGGAGGGTGCGGGTGCGGGAGGAGGCGGGGGAGCGGCGTAAGGAGGCGATTGCGGCGGTGGCTGTGGAGGCGGGTGTGCCGAAGCGGGTGGTTTTTGATGCGGTCGTTGCTGCGAAGCGTTCTGGGC
>NZ_VJZC01000445.1 GCF_009377185.1 Streptomyces spongiae | reverse complement strand
GCCCCCAGGGATGGGCCGGGTAGGGGCGGCGGGGGCGAAAACCTCTCGCCCCCCGTCGCCGCGCCCGGCAGGCGACGGCCCGGCCCCCGGGCCTAGCCTGGGAGTGTCCTGTCCCCTGGCGTGAGAGGGGGCGGCTGCCATGGCTCCCCTCGGCAAGGCGCGCGCGGCGCTGGCCGCGCTGCGCGAGGACCTCACCGGTGACGTCCTGGCCCCCGGAGATCCGGGGTACGACGACGCGCGGACCGTCTTCAACGCGATGATCGACCGGCGGCCCGCCGTGATCGCGCAGTGCGAGACACAGGACGACGTGGTGCGCTCGGTGCGCTTCGCCCGGGACCTGGACCTGAAGATCGCGGTGCGCGGCGGCGGCCACAGCGTGGCGGGCATGGCGCTCAACGACAACGGTCTGGTCGTCGACCTGCGCCGGATGCACGCGGTCACGGTCCACCCCGGGTCGTCGAGCGTACGGATCGAGGGCGGCGCCACCATGAGCCACCTCGACCGCGCCACCGAGCCGTACGGCCTCGCCACCACGGGCGGCCGGGCCTCCACGACCGGCGTCGGCGGCTTCGTGCTGGGCGGCGGGAGCGGCTGGCTCGAACGCGTCTTCGGGCTCGCGATCGACAACATCCTCGGCGTGGAGCTGGTGGTGGCGGACGGCCGTACGGTCCGGGCGACGGCCCAGGAGAACCCGGAGCTGTTCTGGGCGCTGCACGGCGGCGGCGGGAACTTCGGCGTCGCCACCGCGCTGACCCTCAGGCTGCACGAGCTGCCCGCGTTCGCCATCGCCCTGATGCTGTTCCTGCCGACGCACGGCCCCGAGGCGGTGCGCGTCTTCCGTGAGGTCATGGAGACCGGCCCGCGGGAGGCGGGCGGAGGCGTGATCTACATGACCGGCGCGCCCGAGGAATTCGTCCCCGGGCATCTGGTGGGCAAGCTCACCTGTGGCGTCCTGCTGACCTACGCGGGCACCGAGGACGACATGCGCAAGGTCGCCCAGCCGCTGCTGGCGCTGCCGCACGAGGCGGAGGTCGTCCAGACCATGCCGTACGCGGACCTCCAGTGCATGCTCGACGATCCGCCGGGCATGCGGAACTACTGGTCGGCGGAGTACGTGAGGGGCCTCCCGGACGACCTCGTGGACGTCTTCTGCGCCCGCGCCGACTCGATGCCCGTACCCACCGGGACGCAGCACGTGCTGTTCCCGCAGGGAGGCGCGATCTTCGACGGGCCCGCCGAGTTCCCGGTGCCGTACCGGGACTCGGCCTATGTCGCGCACCCCTTCGGGGTCTGGGAGGAGCCGGTCGACGACGAGCGCTGTATCCAGTGGGTGCGGGACGTGCGCTCCGACATCCGGCCGTGGAGCACCGGTGCGACGTACCTCAACTTCATCGGCGAGGAGGGCACCGACCGGATCGTGGCCGGCCTGGGCGTCGAGAACACGCGACGGCTGGCCAGGGTGAAGGCCGCGTACGACCCGGACAACGTCTTCCGGTTCAACCACAACATCCCGCCGGATCCCGGATGAGCCCCTCAACGGCATGGGAGCGGGGACGTCCCCGCGGGTAGCGTCCGCTGCATGGACAGCCGCAGGGACGACCGACCCGACCGCGCGGACACCCCCGGCGGTGGGATCACCGTGCGGCGGGCTCTGGAGCTGCCCGGGCTGCGCAGTGGGCTGCCGGAGGTCCTCGCCGGGGCCGACCGGCTGCAGCGCACGGTGCGCTGGGTGCACGCGGGTGAGGTGCCGAACATCGCCTCGCTCCTCAAGGGCGGCGAGCTGCTGCTGACCACGGGCTACGGGCTCGGCACCCGCCCGGCCGACCAGCGGGCCTTCGTACGCACCCTGGCCGACCGTGGCATCGCCGCGCTCGTGGTCGAGCTCGGCACACGCTTCACGCGGCTGCCCGCCGCCCTCGTGGAGACCGCCCGCACGGCCGGACTGCCGCTGGTCCAGCTGCACCGCGAGGTGGCGTTCGTGACCGTCACCGAGGAGATCCACACCGAGATCGTCAACGGCCACTACGCGCTGCTCCAGCGGGCCGAGGAGGTCCACCGGCGCTGCACGGAGGCACTGCTGGGCGGCGGCGGGGTGCCCCAGGTGCTCGCCGTCCTCGCCGACTTCAGCGGCAACCCCGTCTTCCTGGAGACGGCGGACGGACAGCTCCTGTACGCCGCCGGGTCCGGGCCCGTGGACACCGACCCGCTCCAGGTGTGGGAGGGGCTGCGCGGCCATCACCAGGACGAGCCGCCCACGGGCACGACCATCGTCGACGTACCGGGCGGCGGGCCCGGAACCGGCTCGGTACGGGCCCGGCTGGTCCTGCTGCCCGTCGGCGAGCCCTTGGCCCCCGTGCACCGGATGGCCGCCGAACGGGCCGCGGGCATCCTGGCGGTCGTGCTGATGCAGGCCCGCCAGGAGGAGGAGCTGGCCGCCCGGGGGCGCGGCGACTTCCTCACGGACCTCGCCGAGGGCCGCGTCACCGCCCCGGACGCGCCCGCGCAGGCACGCGTCCTGGGCTTCAAGCCGGGGCTCGGCCCGCTGCTGCCGGTGGTGATGCGCCTGGCCGACGGTCCGTCACCGACGGGCGGCGGCTGGGCCGTCCTGGCCCGCGCGCTGGCGGAGGAACTGGCGTCGGTGGGGGTTCCGGTCCTGCTCGGCGTACGCCCTGTCGAGGGCCGGGTGCCGCTGCTGCTGGGCCTGCGCGCGGAGGCGGATCGCCCGGCGGTGGCGGACCGGGTCGCCGCGGCGCTGCGGGCGGGTGTGGAGCGCGCGGGCGTGCGGCGGCCCGGGGCCCGGCCGCCCGTGGTGGTCGTCGGCGTGGCGGGGAGCTGGGCGGCCGCGTCCGCGGGGCTGCGGCACGCGGCCGAGACGGCGACTGCCGCGCACGGCCTGCCGGAACGCCCCTGGCACGACGCCCGCCGCCTCGACATCGACCTGCTCCTGTGGCGGCTGCGCGATCATGCCGGCCTGGCGGCCTTCGTCGACCGCGCGATCGGGCCGCTGCTCGACCACGACGCCCGCTCCAAACCCCCGCTGCTGCCCACGCTGGAGTGCTATCTGGCCCACACGGGCCGCAAGGCCGAGACCGCCCGCGAACTCCACCTCAACCGGCAGACCCTCTACAACCGCCTCGCCCGCATCGGCGAACTCCTGGGCACGGACCTGGACGACCCGCAGACGGTCCTGACCCTGAGCCTGGCGCTACGGGCACAGAGACATGTGCCGTAGGGGACCGATGCCCCGCTGCCGACCTAGGAAAGGGGCCGGGGCCGGGTCAACTCGTCGTAGACGCTGAGCACCTGGGCCACCGTCTCGTCCTCGGTCGGCCAGGTGGCGGTGTGCCGGGCGCCCCGCGCCTTGAGCAACTCCCGCCGGTCCGGATCGGCGAGGAGCCGTACGACGGCCTCCCCGAGGGCCTCCGCGTCGCCGTACGGGACGAGTTCGGCCGCGTCGCCGACCAGTTCGGGGATGCCGGGGGCAGCCGCCGCGACGAGCGGCACGCGCGCGTGGAGGGCTTCCTGGGCGAGCACCGACCGGGCCTCCCAACTGCTCGGCAGCAGCGCGAGATCCGCCGCGGCGATCAGC
Source organism: Streptomyces spongiae (assembly GCF_009377185.1). Classification (GTDB taxonomy): domain Bacteria; phylum Actinomycetota; class Actinomycetes; order Streptomycetales; family Streptomycetaceae; genus Streptomyces; species Streptomyces spongiae. Next base: position 4,746 of record NZ_VJZC01000445.1, on the reverse strand, counting down.
TCACTGACGTCGTCGCGCCGCCCCACCAGCCGCGCGGGCAGTTCCTCGTCCTCGATACGTTGCTGCAGAACGGGCCGCAGCGGCCCCTCCCCCGCGACCACGAGCAACGGCAGGGGGTCGAGCCCACGCCAGGCCCGCGCGGCGTCCAGCAGCGTCTCGTGCCCCCGGTACCGGTCGAGCGTGCCGACGGCCATGAGCAACGGGCGGTCCGTGGCGCCGACTTCGGCCCGGACCTTGGACGGCTGCCGGTCGGGGTCGTCGCCGCCGGAGTGTGGCGCGGGGACGGCGACGGCGGCCAGGCGCGCGTCCCGGGCACCCCGGCCGCGCGCCCGGTCGACGAGGTCGGACGTGGTCCCCAGCACCACGGACGCGGCCTTGGCGACCCGTCGCTCCAGCATCCGCAGCAGATGCGCCCGGGCCCCCTCGGCATGCGCGCGCGAATGCCACGTCACCACGAACGGCACAGGCCGCCCGCTGAGCGCGAGCGAGGCCCGGAACGCGGCGTGCAGCCCGTGCGCGTGCACCAGGTCGGCGTCGGCACAGGCCATCCGCAACGCGGTCACGGAGGCGGGGTCACTGCTGCGGGGTACGGGAACGTGGGTGGCACCCGCACCGGTGAAGTCGTACGCCCGGTCCGCCTCGCCCGGGGCGCACACGGTCACGCGGACACCACGGGCGACCAGACCCGAGGCCAGCGACCGCACGTGCACACTGCTGCCCGCGCTGCCTCCGCCGAGCACTTGCACAGTGTGCAGCGGCGACTGGCCGTGCGGTGAGTGGCTGCTCACGTGGCTCACGTGGCCGGGGCTCCTGGTTCGGCGTCGGGCGTCACGAAGAAACGTACAGAAGGATCACACGGAGGGGGTGTACCGGGCCCACCGTTCCGCGTGCTACGTCAAGAATGCCAGGCCATAGGGAAGTTCCGGCACCAGGGAGGTGACACTCCCGCACCACCACGGGCAACCCGACCACACCAGGTCACCCACACGAGTGATCTACCGTACGCACGACGTAACGCGCCCTACCCGTCCCCCCGAGCCGCCGCCAACAACTCCTCCGCATGCGCCCGCGCAGTCTCGGAGTCCTCCTGCCCGGCCAACATCCGCGACAGCTCCCGAACCCGCTCCTCCCCCTCCAGCACCTTCACACCGGACCGCGTCACGGACCCGTCATTGGTCTTCTCCACCAGCAACTGCCGGTCGGCGAACGCCGCCACCTGCGGCAGATGGGTCACCACCACCACCTGCGCGCTCTTCGCCAGCTTGGCGAGCCGCCGCCCGATCTCCACCGCGGCCTTGCCGCCGACCCCCGCGTCGACCTCGTCGAACAGATACGTCGGCACAGGATCGGTCCCGGCGAAGACCACCTCCACGGCGAGCATCACCCGCGACAGCTCACCACCCGACGCGCCCTTGGCGATGGGCCGCGGCGGCGCCCCCGGGTGCGGAGCGAGCAACAGCTCCACCTCGTCGACGCCCGACACCCCGTACGCGACCGCACGCCCCCCGACCTCGACGCCCTCCGGGTCCTCGGTCTGCCGGATCGCGAACGACACGCGCGCGTGCGGCATGGCCAGCGAGGCCAGCTCGGCGGTCACGGCCGCCGCGAAGCGCTCGGCGGCCTCGGTCCGGGCGTCCGTCAGCGCCTGCGCCAGCCCGCCCAGTTCGGTCCGCAGCGCGTCCCGCTCGGCGGTCAGCTCCCCGATCCGCTCGTCGTCACCGTCCAGCTCCGTGAGCCGCGCTGCGCTCTGCTCGGCCCACGCGAGCACGGAGGCCACGTCCTCCCCGTACTTCCGCGTCAGCGCGGTAAGCGCGGCCCGGCGCTCCTCGACGGCCGCGAGCCGCAGCGGATCGGCGTCCAGGTCGTCGGCGTACCCGGCCAGTTCCCCGCCGACATCGCCCAGCAGGATCCCGATCTCACCGATCCGGTCCGCGAGCGCGGCCAGCGCGGGATCGTGCGACCGTACGGCCTCCAGCGCCCGGTGCGCGCCCGCGACGAGCGTCGAGGCGTCCACGCCCTCCGGATCCTCGGGGTTGCCCGCGAGAGCGGCGTGCGCGGCCGTCGCGGCGGACGCCAGCGCCTCGGCGTGCCCCAGCCGCTCGGCTTCCTCGGCCAGCTCCACGTCCTCACCGGCCCGCGGTTCGACGGCCGCGACCTCGTCGAGGCCGTAGCGCAGCATGTCGGCTTCCTGGGCCCGTTCCCGCGCACGCGTGGTGATCTCGTCCAGTTCGGCGGAGACGGCGCGCAGCCGGCGGTAGGCCTCCCCGTACTTGGCGAGCGGCGCGGCCACCGCGTCCCCCGCGTACCGGTCGAGCGCCTGCCGCTGCCGGGACAGCTTGAGCAGCCCCTGCTGGTCGGTCTGCCCGTGCACGGCCACCAGTTCGTCGGCCAGCTCGGCGAGCACGCCCACCGGCACGGACCGCCCGCCGAGGTGTGCCCGCGAGCGCCCCTCGGCTGAAACCGTACGGCTGATCAGCAACGCTCCGTCGTCGAGTTCGGCCCCGGCCTCCTCCGCGCGTACGGCCGCCGAGGCGTCCACGGGCACACTGACCCGCCCCTCGACGACCGCGCTCTTGGCCCCGATCCGTACGAGCGCCGGGTCCGCGCGCCCACCGAGCAGCAGGCCGAGGCTGGTGACCACCATGGTCTTGCCCGCACCCGTCTCACCGGTGACGGCGGTGAACCCGGGCGACAGCTCGACGACCGCGTCGTCGATGACTCCAAGCGACCGTATCCGCATCTCCTCCAACACGGAGACGACCATACGAGGTCAGGGTGGAGGAGTGCGAGGTGCCCTGTCACCCGGGCGAGGGAAACGCGGCTAGTGCGGCGCCCCCCGCCACCCCGAAACCGGCAGCGCGAACTTCGCCACCAACCGATCGGTGAACGAGGCATGGTGCAACCGGGCAAGCCGCACCGGTACAGCCCCCCGCCGCACCTCGACCCGCGCCCCCGCCGGCAGTTCCACCGTCCGCCGCCCGTCGCACCACAGCACGCCCGGCGGAATGTGAGGCAGAACCTCCACGGCGAGCACCGAGTCCGGCGACGTCACCAACGGCTTCGCGAACAGCGCGTGCGCGCTGATCGGCACCATCAGCAGCGCCTCGACCTCCGGCCACACCACGGGCCCGCCCGCCGAGAAGGCGTACGCCGTCGACCCGGTCGGCGTGGACAGCACGATCCCGTCGCAGCCGAAGCCCGTCACCGGCCGACCGTCGATCTCCAGCACGACCTCGAGGAGCTTCTCGGCCCCCGCCTTCTGCACGGCGGCCTCGTTGAGCGCCCAGTCGGTGTGCACGATCTCGCCGTTGCGGTGCACGACGACGTCGACGGTCATGCGCTCCTCGACCTCGTACGCCTTGGTCACGACCCGGTCGACGACCTTGTCGAGGTCGTCCCGTTCGGCCTCGGCGAGGAAGCCGACGCTCCCCAGGTTGACGCCGAGCATCGGCACCCCGGAGGCGCGGGCGAACTCGGCGCCGCGCAGCAGCGTGCCGTCGCCGCCCAGCACGATGAGCAGCTCACACCCCTCGAGGCACTGCGGAGTGGCCTCCTTGACCAGCTCCACCTCGTCCGGCAGCGGCAGGTCGCGCGCCTCGTACTCCAGGACGCGCACGCCGAGCCCGGAGCGCAGCAGCCCCTTGACCACGAGTTCGGCGCTGCGGATGGCCGCCGGCCGCCCGGTGTGGGCCAGCAGGAAAACAGTACGAGCTCGGTTCTGTGTCAACGCGGCCCCTCCGCCACTGCACGGTCAACGTCGGCCGGGTCCAGCGCGGGTGCCCCGGCTCGCAGCCACAGAAAGTACTCGACATTGCCCGACGGTCCGGGCAGCGGGCTGGCGGTCACGCCCCGCACGCCGAGCCCCAACTCTCCCGCCTTCTCGCCCACTGAGCGCACCGCTTCGGCGCGCAGCTGTGGGCTGCGTACGACTCCACCACTCCCCAGCCGTTCCTTCCCCACCTCGAACTGCGGCTTGACCATCATCACCAGATCGGCATCCGGCTTCACGCACCGCACCAAGGCGGGCAGCACCAGGCCGAGCGGGATGAAGGACAGATCCCCCACGACAAGATCCACAGGCTCCCCATCGATCGCCGCGAGCGTCAACTCGCGTACGTTCGTACGGTCCTTGACGGTGACGCGTTCATCACTTCGGAGAGACCACGCAAGTTGTCCGTAGCCGACGTCGACGGCGACGACGTGCGCGGCGCCCGCCCGCAGCAGGACGTCGGTGAAGCCGCCGGTGGACGCGCCGGCGTCCAGCGCACGCCGTCCCTTGACCTCGAGCCCCTGCGGTACGAACACCTCCAGGGCACCGGCGAGCTTGTGCCCGCCGCGCGAGACGTAGTCGGGATCGCTGTCGTCCTTCGCCACCACGATCGCGGCGGCGGTCTCCACCTGGGTGGCGGCCTTGGTGGCGACGGTCTTGCCGACGGTGACGCGCCCGGCGGCGATCAGCTGGCCGGCGTGCTCTCGGGAGCGTGCGAGTTTGCGACGCACCAGCTCGGCGTCGAGACGGCGGCGGGTCACTCCTGCCACGTTCGGTTCAGCTCCTGGGTTGGTACGAGGGTTGTGGGTACGAGGGTGAGGGCGCCGGAGGTCCCGGGCGGGCGTCGAGCGCGGTCAGCGTGTCACGCAGCCCCTTGTGTACATCCTCGTACACCTCGACGTGTCCGTCGGTGGCGAGGTGGTCGGTGTCCCCCAGCCGGTCGAGGGCCGCGTCGACGTCGGCGTTGCCGGTGGGGG
>NZ_VJZC01000444.1 GCF_009377185.1 Streptomyces spongiae | reverse complement strand
GGGGCGGCATTCGGCCGCCCCAGCCCGCCGGTTCAGGTTCTCACTGCGCCGCGTTGGCCGCCTTCACCAGCGCGTCCTTGGTCACCGCGCCGGCGTACGCCTTGCCGTCGTCCGTGATCAGGACGTTGATCAGACGGGTCTTGAAGACCGTACCGGAGCCGAACTCGCCCTTGACCTGGTCGCCGAGGGAGTTCAGGAACCCGTCGACGTCGCCGTTGCCGGTGGCGCCCGACGGCACGCCCTGGCCGCCCGTGTCGAACTCGGCGATGGAGTTCCAGCCCTCGCCGATGGTCTTCAGGCCGCCGCCCTCCAGTTCCTTGCCGAGGTCCTCGCCGGACGGCGCAGCGTTGTCGTGCTGCCCCCGGGCCTCGGCCTTGTCCCCTTCGGTGACCTTCGCGCCCTTGGGCGGTGTGAAGTCGAAGGTGGAGGCGCTCGGCTTGCCGAAGTCGACCTGGGTGAAGCCCGCGTCCACGACGGCCGCGCCCCCGCTCGCCGGGGTGAGCGTGAACTTCAGCGGCAGCCCGGTCTTCGAGTCCACCGCGATGGAGATGGCGCCGACCGTGGAGCCGGACTCCTTGGGCTTGATGAGCAGCTTGTACGCGTCCCGGCCGGCGACCTGGGCGGTGCCGTCCACGGTCACGGACGTGGTGTCGTCGACCGCCTTCAGAGCCTCCTCGGCCAGCTTCTGGGGCGTGGCCGGGACGTCCTCGGGCAACGCCTTGTCGGACTTCTGGTCCCTGCCGGACTTCTGGTCCTTGCCCTCGGCGGCGCCGGTCGAGTGGAAGACCTCGTTCGACTGGCTGTCGTACGCCCACATGTCGTCGCCGTTGTGGATGACGCTGTACTCGGAGGCCTTGTCCAGCAGCGACAGCTTCTGCTTGTCCGGGCCGTCGGCCGCGACGCGCACGGTGTGCGTGCCGGAGGCGAGTTCGAGCAGCTTGGAGGAGGGGTCGGCGGACGAGCCGTCGCCACCGCGGGAAGCCCCTCCGGCCCCTCCGGCCCCACCCAGGCTGCTCTCCAGCCCGCCCAGGTCCGGCAGTCCCAGATCCGTGCTGATCTTCACCGTCCCGGACACCTGCTGTACGTCCGACGCGGCGATCTTCTCGACGAGTTCCTGTGCGCTGATCTTCGGCAGATCGGGGTCACCCGAGCCGGCGAACGCCGGGACCAGCCCGATCGTCGCGGCCGCCACCCCCAGGACCGTGACCGGGACGACGTACCGCGCGGCCTTGCGGCGCCCGGCGCGCATGTCCTCGGCCTCGTCGGCCTTCGCGCTGTCGTCGGTTTCGTACGGTGCCATGTGTGCCTTACCTCCGTAGTAGGCGGCGGCTTGTTCGTCGTATCTCGCACTCGTCGTCGTCCACCCCGAGCCGCCATTCTCACCCGAATCGGTGAGGAGTGGTGCTTTCCATCTGACCAAATCGGCCATCCAGAAGCGTCAGACCCCGGAATCAACTCCATGTACTGCTGTGGGATGACACGAAGAGGCGGCGCCTCCCCCGACCCGTAGGGGTCGAAGGGAAGTACGCCGCCTGGCTGATGCCTGTTCAGCAGCCGCAGGACCCGGCCGTCACCCCGCTCGGTGCACCACCGCGTCGCACAGCTCGACCAGCGCGGCCTTCGCATCGCACTCGGGCAACGGCGACAGCACCGCCCGCGCCTCCTCCGCGTACCGCACGGTGTCCCGCCGCGCCTGCTCCAGCGCGGGGTGTGTCCGCAGGCGGGTCAGCGCCTCCGCGTGCCGCGCGTCGTCGCTCAGATCGGAGCCCAGCAGCTCGCACAGCGCGACGTCCTCGGCGAGCCCGAGCCGCTCGGCCCGCTCCCGCAGCCGCAGCACCGGCATCGTGGGGACGCCCTCACGCAGATCGGTGCCCGGCGTCTTGCCGGACTCGTGCGAGTCGGAGGCGATGTCCAGCACGTCGTCGGCCAGCTGGAAGGCGATGCCCAGCCGCTCCCCGTACTGCGTCAGCACGTCCACGACCGTCTCGTCGGCGCCGGACATCATCGCGCCGAACCGGCCGGACACGGCCACCAGCGATCCGGTCTTGCCGCCGAGGACGTCCAGGTAGTGGTCGATCGGGTCCCGCCCGTCGCGCGGACCGGCGGTTTCGAGGATCTGGCCGGTGACCAGCCGTTCGAATGCCTCGGCCTGGATACGGACCGCCTCGGGCCCGAGGTCGGCCAGTATGTGGGAGGCTCTCGCGAACAGGAAGTCGCCGGTCAGGACGGCGATGGAGTTCCCCCAGCGGGCGTTCGCGCTGGGCACGCTCCGCCGTACGTCGGCCTCGTCCATCACGTCGTCGTGGTACAGCGTGGCCAGGTGCGTCAGCTCGACCACCACGGCCGACGGGACGATCCCCGGAGCGTACGGGTCCCCGAACTGCGCGGCGAGCATCACGAGCAATGGCCGGAAACGCTTCCCGCCCGCCCGCAGCAGATGCTGCGCGGCCTCCTGGATGAAGGGGACCTCGCTCTTGGTGGCTTCGAGCAACCCTTCCTCGACAGCAGCCAATCCGGCCTGGACATCGGCTTCCAGAGCCTGGTCCCGCACGCTCAGCCCGAACGGCCCGACGACGGTCACGAGGGGTCTCCTGTCTGCTGACGTCTACTGACGGTTACACGGTGGGTCTCAAAGTCGGTCTCACGGTCGATGACACGGTTTGTCGATCTGTCTCTGCCATCACTCGAGTCAGCGTATCCGGTCACCTTTCGATCACCACGGGCGCCCACTGGTCCAGGCCGGGCTGTATCGGATCACGCCCGGTATGTTCCTGATCAGGTGATACAAGCTGATATGTACCGACTCTCGAGTCGACACCCTCACCCGCGGCCGCCGAAAGCGCCAGGGCCCCCGCGACCCCGGAGATCACTCCGATGGGCCCGTCGAACTCGCTCATCCGTACGCCCCTCACCCACGCCACCCCTCACGAGGCCTCAGCGATCACACCTCCGCACGCGCCGACGCCGCCCTCACACCGGAGCCACTCAGGGCGGTCACCACGGCCGTCACACCGGGCAACCGCTACGACAACGACTCACCCCGCACGCAAGGTTCCGGCCACGCGACCGAGGCCGGCCCCCGCCTCCGCGCGACCTCCCCACTCTCCGCGCACACCGCGTACTCCGTGTCCCTTACGTGGAGTTGGTCAGCGAGTTCCCGGAACGCCGGACGTATACCCCGCACTTCGCACCCATCGCGGGACGGCGCCGACAGGTGAAGGACCGAAGCCGCTCCCCGCGAGGCGGGCCAACCCTCAGCCGACTTGTCCGAATTACCGCCTTACTGGCGCTTCGCCCGGTTCATTCCGTGAGTTGAGTCACGTCGGCTCGATGGCGCCCCTTGCCTCCACCCGCTCGACTCTTCCTTTGCAGACAGCAAGTTGAGCGTTGCCTTCCGAAAAGTTCGAGGGCTACTCCGTCACAAATAGCTGATCAAGTGCGCTTCTGTCGCGCTTTCCGTCTTGTTCCCGACATGTGCTCTCGCATACGTTCGCGGTCCATCCGGACGGGACGCCGAATCCTGCCGCCGCCCGGAATCCCCACTGACCAACCCACTCACACAGGCAGGAGCGGGGGACCCAGGTAAGCCGCCGGCCCGCACTACGGACCGGCTCGGGGTGAAGCCGCGCACGGCACGCACGACGCGTCGCCGTACACGGCCGGGCACCTCCCCGCCCGAACCCGACAGCTCACCTCGCAGGCGCCGGAGAGGAACAGCGTCATGGCCACACGAGGCAAGCATCGCCGCCAGAGAACCAACCCGTTCACCCGAGGAGCCGTCGTCGCCGGTACCGGCACGGCCGCCCTCGCCCTCCCGCTCCTGAGCGCGACCACCGCGAGCGCCGCACAGCCCGCCCAGGCTCCCGCCGCCGCCCAGGCCGCCCCGCATGCGGCACACCGGTCCGCACCCCAGATCAAGTCCCTCACGTACACGGTGGTCAAGGGCGACACGCTCTACCGTATCGCGGACAAATACGACACTCGCGGTGGCTGGCGGAAGATCTACAAGGACAACCGCAAGGCCATCGGCGGCAACCCGCACCTGATCCACCCGGGTCTCCACCTGAAGCTCAAGACGGCGAAGGCGGGCACGGCGAGCAAGCCGAGCGAGACGGCCGACAAGACGTCCACGGCCCCCAAGCAGTCCGCACCGTCTGCCCCGTCTGCCCCGTCGGCCCCGTCCGCCGGGTCCAACCTGTCCCCGCAGTCCGCCGCCGAAGCCCAGCCGGTCGCCGACACGACCTACACGAACGACCTCGACGGCTGGATCCGCGAGGCGCTGGACGTCATGGCGCAGCACGGGATTCCCGGGTCGTACGACGGCATCTACCGCAACATCATGCGCGAGTCGTCCGGCAACCCCCAGGCCATCAACAACTGGGACTCCAACGCCGCGGCGGGCACCCCCTCCAAGGGACTCTTGCAGGTCATCGACCCGACCTTCGCCGCCTACCACGTGGACGGCACGGCGAACGACCCGTTCGACCCGGTCGCGAACATCGTGGCGGCGTGCAACTACGCCGCCGCGCGCTACGGCTCGATCGACAACGTCAACGGACCGTACTGATCCCGGAACACCTACCGGCCGGGCCGAGCGGACGACGAACTCCGTCGGCCCGGCGCCGGTACGGAAGCCGGTACGGATCCGGGCTCGGCCCCGGGCTCGGCCCCGAACTCGGCCCCGAACTCGGACTCGGCCCCGGACCGGGGCCTGGGCACCGGATTCGGCCCGGCGCCCGGAAACAGCCGCTCCAGTACGACCGCGATCCCGTCCTCCTCGTTGGACGCCGTCACCTCGTCGGCGACGGCCTTGAGTTCGGGGTGGGCGTTGGCCATGGCGACCCCGTGGGCGGCCCAGTCGAACATGGGGATGTCGTTCGGCATGTCCCCGAAGGCGATGGTGTCGGCCGGGCCCAGCCCGAGGTGCCGGGCGGCGAGGGCCAGACCGGTCGCCTTGGTGACCCCGCTTGGCTGGAGTTCGACGGTGCCGGGCCCCGACATGGTGACCGTCGCGAGGGAACCCACCGCTCCGCGGGCCGCCGACGCCAACTCGTCGTCGGAGAGGGTCGGGTGGCGCAGCAGCACCTTGCTGATGGGCTCGCACCACAGGTCGTCGCGGACCAGGACCCGTACGGCGGGAAGGGTCGGGTGCGGCATCAGATAGCCCGGCTCGATGAGGGTGAGCCCGTCCACTCCGTCCTGGTCGACGGCGGCGTACACCTGCCCGACCTCGGCCTCGATCTTGCCGAGCGCGGTCTCGGCCAGCTCCCGGTCCAGGGTCACCGACCACAGCAGCCGGTCCGCGCCGGCGTCGTACAACTGCGCGCCCTGCCCGCACACCGCGAGCCCCTCGCTCCCGAGGTCCTCCAGCAGGGGGCGCACGCGTGGCGCGGGACGTCCCGTCACCACCAGGTGCCGAGCGCCCCGGGCCGCGGCTCTGGCCAGCGCCGCACGCGACCTGTCGGAGAGCGTGTCGTCGCCGCGGAGCAGCGTTCCGTCCAGGTCAGTGGCGATCAGGGCATATGCGGTGCGCGGGTTCATGATCAGAGAATACGGATCGCCGGGGCCCACCTGTCCGGCGTGAACCGGACGACGTACGTTGCCCGTTCGGACGTTCGCGGGGTCACGGTCCGCCCGCAAGACGCCACACGACGCCGCACGGCACGGCCCCGGCTCGCGACGCCCCACCGGTCGGCGGGCCTCTCGCCCTGGCTGTCACCCGAAAGCGACGAACGGGACGTCAGAACGCACCGCCAACCGGGGTGCGCCCGCCGGCGATCCGTTCCCTCACCGGTGGGCGGCCGCCAGGTGCCTGGCGAGCCGTGGTGACGCGAACTCCGTCCCGCACACGAACCGCATCACGGGCCCGTACGACGCCGCCGACGGCAACCCCGTGAAGTACAGCCCCGGCACGGACGCCCGGTAGCCGGCGCCCAGCCTCGGTGTTCCCCGGCTCACCACCAGCTCCGTGCGCAGTTCGTGCCCGAGGAAGTCCATCGCGGCGATGTCCATGCGGTAGCCGGTCGCCGCGATCACGTGGTCGGCCGACAGTTCCTCCGTGCGGCCCTCGTGCGTCCGGACCGACAGCAGCGGGCGCCCGTCGATGGCACCGGCGCGGACGATCCGCGCGACCTCGCGCACGCCCACCGAGCCCTCGAAGCGCTCGCGCAGCCACCACGCGCCCAACGGTCCGAGGACGCGGCGGACCAGGTAGTGGCGGGCCTCGGCGGGGAGGTAGCGGTAGGGGTGCGGGTAGTAGCTGAGGGCCCACAGCGACCAGGCGCGCCCGAAGGGCGACTCCGGGCGGAGCCGGGGCTGCCCCCAGGGCGGTGCCCCGAACGCCACCCTGCCGTGTCCGCGCGAGACGACCCGTACGCGCGCCCCGGCCTCCGCGGCCAACGCCGCCGTCTCCAGGGCGGACTGTCCCGCCCCGACGACGAGAAGCTCCTTGCCGGAGAACCGGCTCAGGTCGTGGTGCTGCGCGCTGTGCGAGACGGGCCCCGTGGGGCTGGGCCCGTCGCTGGCCGCTCCCGCGAGCTCGGGCGGGAGGTGGGCGAGCCCGGAGAGCCCGGTCGCCACGACGACGGCCCGCGCGGTGAACGCCTCACCGGAGTCCAGCTTGAGCTCGAAGCCCCTGCCGTCCCCGCGCCGGTCCACGGACACGACCCGCACCCGCTCCAGCTCGGGCACCAGCTTCTGCTGGAACCACTCCCCGTAGGCCACGAAGGTCTCGACGGGGATGATGTCCTCGTCCGTGACCAGCCGCGGGATGCCCGCGGCGTCGCAGTAGTCGACGAGTTTGTGGCCTCGCTGCGGCGCGTCGATGTTCGAGGCGGCGGGGGTCGACTTGAGCAGCATGCCCGCGGGCATGTGGTCCCGCCAGCTCACCATGGGCTCGCCGAAGACGCGTACGGGAATGCGGCGAGCCCGTAGATGCGCGGCGGTGGACAGACCGAACGGCCCGGCGCCGATCACTGCAACCGGATGAATCACGAAGTCCCTCCCCAGGACGCGATGTGCCTACTTCGTGGTCGAAATGTTGTGCCCTAGCCGGTTCCTCCACCCCGGCGGCTGGTCCGCCACAGCTGGTAGAGATGCCTCGCGCCCGGCCGTACGAAGCGCGCGAGCATCGTGAAGAAGGGCCGCAGGTCGTCACCCGCGAGCCAGGCCAGTTCCGTACCGCTCGCGCGGGCGGGCGCGTGCGGGGTCGTGTAGCCACTGCGCCGGTAGGCGATCAGGGCCGGCAGGTCGATGTTCTCCACGACGTACCGATGACCGGCGCGCTGCTCCCCCTCCGGAACCCGACGCCCGGTCAGATCGAGATGCATGGCACGGACAACATCAACCCCCGCCTCGTTCTCGAAGAGCCGGAACTGCGCTCCCATGCGCGGGTTGAAGTCCAGGAGCTTGTACTGCCCGTCCCTTCTGTCGAACCGCAGGTCGAGGTCGATGACGCCGCTGAAGCCGATCTCCTTGATGAAACGTGCCGCGAGGTCGGCGAGTTCCGGATTGTCGACGACGTACGCGTTGGCCGTCATGCCCGCGTGGGGCGGCCACGAGCGCACCTTCACGCCGGTGAACAGCGCGAGCGGTGTCGACTCGGCGTCGAAGTACGCGTGGACGATCCAGTCCTCGGCGTCCTCCCGGGGCAGGTACTCCTGGAGGATCACGCCGGGGTGTTCTCCCCACTCCTTGGCGAGCCGCAGCAGGCCGTCCCGGCTGCCGATCCGCGTGGTGCCGTTCACGGCCGGCCGGGCTCTTCGTACGAAGGCCTCCCGGTTCTTGGCCACCACCGGGAAGCGGGCCGTCGCGGCGAAGCGCTCGACCTCCTCGTACGACTGGGGGAAGACGGCCGTGGGGCTCGCGATCCCGTGTTTCACACACAGTTCGTGCAGCCCCTGCTTGCTGGCGAGCCGACGCGGCAGTCCGCTGTCCACCCGCGGGAAGAGGAAGCCGCCGCCGAGTTCCGCCTGGTGCTCGGCGATGAGCACGGCGGCCTCCTCGTCCGTCGGGACGAGCAGTGCGGGCCGCCCGATCCGCCGCCCGATCCGCAGCAGCCCCTCCACCAGCCGCTCCGGCGCCTCCGTCCCGGTGGTCGGCCACACGAACGCCCGCTCCAGATACCGCGACACGGCGGCGGGCGTGTAACGGTCCTCGGTGATCGCGTACATCGGCACACCGAGGCGCCCGAGACTGCGGATGGCGCCGACGCCACCGTGGTGCAGCGGGTAGTCGCCGAACTTCACGATCAATCCGGGCACGCCGCGGTCGACACCGAACGGCACGCGCCCGCCACTCCCGGCCACGGGTCCCCCCACGTGTCCCCCCTTTACGGA
>NZ_VJZC01000443.1 GCF_009377185.1 Streptomyces spongiae | reverse complement strand
CCCTCGGGGTCCCCCACGCCCAACTCCCCGCGCACCTTGGCGACCCGCTCCCCCCAGTCACCCCAGACGTCACCGTCCGCGAGGCTCGCCCACAGCGGGCGCAGCGCCTCGTCCTCGCCCCCCAGCAACGGAACGCAGCGATCCAAACAAGCCACTCCGCTGGCGGCCAGCCCGCGTTCGTCGGCCTGTGCGATCAGTTCCACCAGGCTCATCACGCCTCCCTCGAACTCCTTCGACAGGGCGCCTGCGCTTAACGGAGCCCGCACTTCCCCTTACTGCGTGCAACGACCCGGGAGTGTCACAGGGGCACCACCCCGAGCCGGTCGAGTAGCTGGAACAGCAGGTTTTCAGCCAACGGCGCCGATGGATCGGGCTCCATGGCCAGTACGTCGACGATTCGCTCGGCGTTCACGGTGCGGCCGGCCTCCGCGGCCCAGGCGGCGGCCCGCTCGGCGGCGTCACGCGGCTCCAGGAAGTAGTCCTCGACGGTGAGTCCGTCCTCGGTACCGTCCAGATAGCCGCTCATGGCCCCGCGCGCCAGACACGTGGTCCAGCCCCCGCTCTCGGGCGCGGCGGCCTCGACCACCACGCAGGCGCTGTCCATGACGTAGCCGAAGAGCGCGGGCGCCCCGGTCTCGCGGGCGAGCGCGTGCATGCTCCCGACATCACCGGAGCCGTCCTGGTTCGGGTACTCCCAGACCTGCCAGCCGTCGTCCGCCGTGGAGAGCAGCGACATGCCCTCCGCCCGGGCCAGCGCGTCGAGCTCCACGAGCGGCCGCTCACTTCTGCCCACCACGTAGTAGCCCCAGTACCCCATCCCGGCTCCCCCCGGCATCTCGGCACGACCCGCGCCGACTTCACCACAGCAGTACGGCGGTTCGCCCCCGGAATCGGGCAATCCGCCCCGAATGGACCCGAGGTCAGCCGACGGGCACGGGCGCGCCCGGCCCGCTGCGCGCCTTCGTGTCCTGCATGCGTGTCAGCGTGAGCACGAAGAGGATGGCGAGGACCCCCGCGACGACGTCGGCCGCGTCCGCGAACAGCACCTGCCCCGCGGCCCGCTCGATCTCCGGCGCCGTCTCGGCCCTGCGATAGGCGGTGGAGGCGTACCGCCCGGCGACCACGCTGATCACCCAGGCCGCCCACCAGCCGTTCACGAGGCCGTGCGACCGGGGCGTGTTCCAGGGGCTGCTCGCGTCCCAGATGTCGAGCGCGATCCGGCGCGGGAACCACAGGTTCACGATCGGCACGAGCCAGCCGCCCACCGCCCAGCCGCGCTTCTTGCGGTGTCCGAACGGGTCGAACACCTCCGCGTTCACCCGCACCCGGTGGAACCAGACGAGGAAGACGACGGCGGCGGAGAGCAGGGCGGCCGTCTGCACGAGCCCGGCCGCCGCGAACAGCGAGTCCGCCTTTTCGGCCCTGTCCTGCACGGCCGCACTGGAGTCGCCGTCCACGATGTCGCCCACCACGTCGTACATCGCGAGGTCCGCCCAGATCGCGAGCAGGTCGGCGGCGATGACCGCCCCGAGCAGCACGGCGACGGCCCGGCCGAGCCCAACGGGCGAGCGCAGCCACGCGCCCTGTCCGTGCGGCGGGGCCACGGGCGCGACACCGGCCGCGGCGCAGTGGTCGCAGATGATCCCGTCGGGTGCCGCATCGAAGTGCCGGCATCGTGTGCAGAGCATGGTGGACTGGCCCCCCGTATCCGAAATCCAACAGAACCGCACAAGGCTCTCCCCAGAACCTCACGCACGGCACGCGGAACATACGGCTCAGCGACCCCGCGCGTCCACCGGTTTCGCCGTCCAGCGGTTTCACCCGTCCAGCGGTTTCGCCCCGTGTGCCCGCGCCGGACGGCCTCCCCGCGCGGCGCGGGTCAGCTGACCTGGTCCGCCGTCAGCTCACCTGGTCCGCCAGCTTCGTGAACTCCGCCCACGACAGAGCGGGCTTCCCCGGATCCCACAGCTTCTGGGTCAGCGCCCGCAGCGGCATCCGTACGCCCGCCGCCACCTGCGCCTCGGTCTGGGAGTTCGCCAGGTCGCACCACACCGCGAACGACCCGCCCAGGATCTGGTCGTCGTACCGCTGGGGCACCGCGGTCGTGCCGCGCACCACCAACGGTGTCCACTGCTCGTAGATCCGCTGCCCGGTCGGGTAGACGAACTGGTTGGGCTCGCCCAGGACGTAGTACAGGAACTCGTCGTTGTAGTTGATCAGCTTGCGTCCGGTGCTCAGGTACGCGACCGGCTCCCGGGCTCCGATCTCCTTACCGGTCCAGTACGCGACCTGGATGTCGCGTGCCGGCTGCACCTTGCCGCCGCTGAAGAACCCGTCGTTCCAGGCCCGCGGCGTCCGGTCGTGCCCCCGTACCGTGGCGGCCCGGTCGTTCATCCAGCCCGTCGTCAGGTCGGCCACGGTCGCCCCCGCCCCGTACTTGGCCTGTGCCGCGCTCGCCAGCTGCGGGTAGGACGCCTCGGGGTCCGAGACCATCAGGGCCCGGTACTCGTCGGCGCCGAGGTGCCAGTAGGGGCCGGGGAAGAGGTCCGCGTACTCGTTCAGCAGGTCGTCGACGATGTCCGCCGCCGCGGGCTTGGAGATGTCCACCGTGCCGGAGGGCGCCGCACCACTGGCGCTGCGCAGCTGCAGATCCGGGTGGGCGCGGATCACCGCGCCGAGGTGACCGGGCGAGTCGATCTCGGGGACGACCCTGATGTGGCGGCTCGCCGCGACGTCCAGGATGCGCCGTACCTGCGCCTTGGTGAGGTGCGGCTGGGACACCACCTCGGGATGCGAGTCGGACTCGATGCGGAAGCCCTGGTCGTCGGAGAAGTGCAGCCCGAACTGGTTGTACTTCAGGTCGCCCAGCTCGCGGATACGGTCCTCGATCCAGCCCGCCGAGAAGTTCTTGCGGGCGATGTCCAGCATGAACCCGCGCTGGGGCTTGGCCGGCTGGTCGTTGACGACGCCCTCGGGTGCCGTACCGCCACCGCGCACCTCCTGCTTGAGGGTGCGCGTGCCGTAGAAGACGCCCGTGTCGGTGGGCGCGGAGATCGTCACGCGCCGGTTCCGCACGGTCATCGTGTACGCCTCCGAGGACGGCTGGTTCTCGCCGCCCAGCGTCAACGCCACGTCCCCGTCGCAGGGCTCGGCCTCTCCGGCGTACGTGAGGCCCAGCTCACTCGCGGTGAGCTTGCCCTCGTCGGCCAGCTTCTTGTCGTCGATCACGAGCCGGGCGCCGTCGGAGGGGCGCCAGCCGGGGCCGCGGGCGGGCGTGTGGTCACGTACGGCCGGAATCGTCCGGGGCGCCTCGGACAGCGAGTACGACCGCGAGGGTGACGGAGAGGGGGACGGGCAGTCGCCGGGGTCGCTCCCCGCGCCCACCCGCGTCGGCCGGCCGGCACGCGACTCTCCCGAGTCACCGCCCGGCCAGACGGTCGCACCCAGCACGACGGCACCGCCCGCCACAGCGATTCCGCCGCCGATGAGCAACCTCTTCGGCCCCACGGACGTCTTCATACGGGGTGCTCGGCGTCGACCACCGTTCACGACGCGCCTCCGTTTTCTCCCTCAGTCCGCTTCCGCCGCATCTCACGTACCTCCACTCACACACCCCTCCACTCACACACCTCCGCCTTCGAACCTACGACGTCCATCCGCCCCGACCGTCCACCAGCGGCTCCGAAACTCTGCCGTCCGGGTGAATTTCAGCCCTCGTTCGGACAGTCGTTGACCACCCTCGATAACGTGACGGCACACCTCACACACCATTCCCTGCCGACCCGTACGCGGCGTCCACAAGACATCGCCACACACCGCCGAGGACCCACGCTGCCTTCGCACCGTCTTTCCCACCTCCCCGGCGAGGTCGCCTTCCCGGAACAGCCGCGCACCGCCCCCGGCCCCACGGCCCTGGAGCGGTTCAACGCCGCGCCCGCGGCCGACGCCGAGCGTGCCCTCCTCACCTGCTGCCGGAGCCTGCGCTGGGCCCACCGCGTCGCCGAACACAGGCCCTACCCGGACCTGAACGCGCTCCTCGCCGCGGCCGACGAGGCGGCCTACGACCTGACGCCCACCGACGTCGCCGAGGCCCTGGCCGGCGAGACGCTCACCCTGCTCCCGGACGGCGCGTACTCCGCCGCCCACACCGCGCTGAGCGCCGCCCACGCCGCGTACGAGAGCCGCTTCGGCCACGTCTTCGTCATCTGCCTGGACGACGTCCCCACCAGCGAGGCCCTCGACCGCGTCCTCACCGGCATCCGCGCACGCCTGACCAACGACCCGGAAGAGGAACGCCTCCTGGCAGCGGAGGAGCTCCGCCGCCTGGCAAGGGGAAGGCTGACGAGACTGGTGAGGAACTCCTCAACGCGACGGGTGCACTGAGCGCCCTAAAGGGGCGCGGGGCTGTGTCTGATATGCGGCTCCGCCGCGTGGGCGCGACAAGCCACAACCAACCCACACCCGGCAAACAACACAAACCCCCCACCCTGGATGCCGCCCGGTACTCACCCATACGCGCACCTTCCGCATGCCGTTTTGATCACACCCGTAGGCCCCCCGTAAGCGCCGCAGACACACCTCGCTACGATGGCCAGGGCCGGTGGACCGTACCCGGCCGGGCCCGACCGACAGCACAAGCCGGCGCGGCCCCAATCCCCGCTCCCGGAGGAACTTCCGTGCCGGCTGGAACGCTGTACCGCGGCCGGGAAGGAATGTGGTCCTGGGTGGCTCATCGAGTCACCGGCGTCCTCATCTTCTTCTTCCTGTTCGTACACGTGCTGGACACCGCCCTCGTCCGTGTCTCCCCCGAGGCCTACGACAAGGTCGTGGCCACGTACAAGACGCCCATCGTCGCGCTGCTGGAGTACGGCCTCGTCGCCGCCATCCTCTTCCACGCGCTCAACGGCCTGCGCGTCATCGCCGTCGACTTCTGGGCCAAGGGCCCGCGCTACCAGAAGCAGATGCTCTGGAGCGTCGTCGGTGTCTGGCTCGTGCTGATGCTGGGGGCGCTGTACCCCGTCCTCGGCCACGCCGTCCGTGAAGTCTTCGGGAGCTGAGGCACATGTCCACCACTGAGACCACCGAATCCGGCATCGGCCCGGTAGAGGGCGCGGGCGAGCTGTCGGGCTACAGCCCCGAGAACCCCGCTCCCGTCATCGAGCCGCCCCGCAAGCGCACCAAGAAGACCCCGAAGTCCACCCGTGGGAACTTCGAGATGTACGGCTGGCTGTTCATGCGCCTGTCCGGCATCGTCCTGGTCGTCCTGGTCATCGGCCACCTGCTCATCCAGCTCGTCCTCGACGGCGGCGTCTCCAAGATCGGCTTCGCGTTCGTCGCGGGCCGCTGGGCCTCGCCGTTCTGGCAGACCTGGGACCTGCTGATGCTGTGGCTGGCGATGCTGCACGGCGCGAACGGCCTGCGCACGGTCATCAACGACTACGCGGAGCGCCCGAACACGCGCCTGTGGCTGAAGGGCCTGCTGTACACCGCCACGGTGTTCACCATCCTGCTGGGCACGCTGGTGATCTTCACCTTCGACCCGAACATCCGCTAGGCACGGGGCTGAGGTATCCACTCATGAAGATCCACAAGTACGACACCGTCATCGTCGGCGCGGGCGGCGCCGGCATGCGCGCCGCCATCGAGTCGACGAAGCGCAGCCGCACCGCCGTGCTGACCAAGCTGTACCCCACCCGCTCCCACACGGGCGCCGCGCAGGGCGGCATGGCCGCCGCGCTGGCCAACGTGGAGGAGGACAACTGGGAGTGGCACACCTTCGACACGGTCAAGGGCGGTGACTACCTGGTCGACCAGGACGCCGCCGAGATCCTGGCGAAGGAGGCCATCGACTCGGTCCTCGACCTGGAGAAGATGGGCCTGCCGTTCAACCGGACCCCGAACGGCACGATCGACCAGCGCCGCTTCGGCGGTCACAGCCGCAACCACGGCGAGGCCCCGGTCCGCCGCTCCTGCTACGCGGCCGACCGCACCGGCCACATGATCCTCCAGACGCTGTACCAGAACTGCGTCAAGGAGGGCGTGGAGTTCTACAACGAGTTCTACGTCCTCGACCAGCTGATCACCCAGGTCGACGGCGTCAAGAAGTCGGCCGGTGTCGTGGCGTACGAGCTGGCGACCGGCGAGATCCACGTCTTCCAGGCGAAGGCCGTGATCTACGCGTCCGGCGGCTGCGGCAAGTTCTTCAAGGTGACGTCCAACGCGCACACGCTGACGGGTGACGGCCAGGCGGCCGTGTACCGCCGCGGGCTGCCGCTGGAGGACATGGAGTTCTTCCAGTTCCACCCGACCGGCATCTGGCGCATGGGCATCCTGCTGACGGAGGGCGCCCGCGGTGAGGGCGGCATCCTCCGCAACAAGGACGGCGAGCGCTTCATGGAGAAGTACGCGCCGGTCATGAAGGACCTCGCGTCCCGTGACGTCGTGTCCCGCTCCATCTACACGGAGATCCGCGAGGGCCGTGGCTGCGGCCCCGAGGGCGACCACGTGTTCCTGGACCTGACGCACCTCCCGCCGGAGCAGCTGGACGCCAAGCTCCCGGACATCACGGAGTTCGCGCGTACCTACCTCGGCATCGAGCCCTACACGGACCCGATCCCGATCCAGCCCACCGCGCACTACGCGATGGGCGGCATCCCGACGAACGTCGAGGGTGAGGTGCTGAGCGACAACACGACCGTCGTCCCCGGTCTGTACGCGGCCGGCGAGGTCGCGTGCGTCTCGGTCCACGGCGCCAACCGCCTGGGCACGAACTCGCTGCTGGACATCAACGTGTTCGGCAAGCGGGCCGGTATCGCCGCCGCCGAGTACTCCCAGAAGGCCGACTTCGTCGAGCTGCCGGAGAACCCGGAGACGCTGGTCGTCGAGCAGATCGAGCGGCTGCGCTCGTCCACGGGCAACGAGCGCGTGGCGGAGCTGCGCCGCGAGCTCCAGGAGACCATGGACGCGAACGTCATGGTGTTCCGCACCGAGCAGACGATCAAGACGGCTGTCGAGAAGATCGCCGAGCTGCGCGCGCGCTACAAGAACGTGGCGATCCAGGACAAGGGCAAGCGGTTCAACACCGACCTGCTGGAGGCCGTCGAGCTGGGCAACCTGCTGGACCTGGCCGAGGTCATGGCGGTCTCCGCCCTCGCCCGGAAGGAGTCCCGCGGCGGTCACTACCGCGAGGACTACCCCAACCGCGACGACGTCAACTTCATGCGTCACACCATGGCGTACCGCGAGGTCGGCGACGACGGCTCCGAGACCGTCCGCCTCGACTACAAGCCGGTCGTCCAGACCCGCTACCAGCCGATGGAGCGTAAGTACTGATGGCAACCCCTGTTCTGGACAAGGCCGAGACCCCTGACTCGGCGTCTCCGGCCTCTCCGTACATCACGGTCACGTTCCGCGTGCGCCGCTTCAACCCGGAGGTCTCGGCCGAGGCGACCTGGGAAGACTTCCAGCTGGAGATCGACCCCAAGGAGCGCGTCCTCGACGGCCTCCACAAGATCAAGTGGGACGTCGACGGCACGCTGACGTTCCGCCGCTCCTGCGCGCACGGCATCTGCGGCTCCGACGCGATGCGCATCAACGGCAAGAACCGCCTCGCGTGCAAGACGCTGATCAAGGACATCAACCCCGAGAAGCCGATCACGATCGAGCCCATAAAGGGCCTGACGGTCCTGAAGGACCTGGTCGTGGACATGGAGCCGTTCTTCCAGGCGTACCGGGACGTGATGCCCTTCCTGATCACGAAGGACACGAACGAGCCCACGCGCGAGCGTTTCCAGACCGCGGAGGACCGCGAGCGCTTCGACGACACCACGAAGTGCATCCTGTGCGCGGCGTGCACGTCGTCCTGCCCGGTCTTCTGGAACGACGGCCAGTACTTCGGCCCGGCCGCGATCGTCAACGCGCACCGCTTCATCTTCGACTCGCGTGACGAGGCGGGCGAGCAGCGCCTGGAGATCCTCAACGACAAGGACGGCGTGTGGCGCTGCCGCACGACCTTCAACTGCACGGACGCCTGCCCGCGCGGTATCGAGGTCACCAAGGCCATCCAGGAGGTGAAGCGCGCGCTGATCACGCGTCGCTTCTGAGCCGCCTGGCCGGCTGCTTGGTTCTACGGTGATGTGGGCCCCGTTTCCCGGTGGTGTGCCGGGGGCGGGGCTCACGCGTTCGCTGGTGTGTGGGACGTCGCGAGTACTTGAGACTTCAAGCCAACCAGGGGGCACGATCAGCCAAGTTGGCCGGAGACCGCTGTGACTTCTGTGATGCATGAGGCGAACGTCGCCAGACTGAGCCCATGGCACCCATGGCCCCCACGGCACTCCTGAGGAAAGCCGCCGCCGCGCTGTCGGCCGCGGCGGCGGTCCTGCTCGCGATACCCCCCACTGC
>NZ_VJZC01000442.1 GCF_009377185.1 Streptomyces spongiae | reverse complement strand
CACCCGTACCCGCCCCCGCCACTGGTCGATCCTCGGGGCAGTCCTGCTGTCCCTGCTCGCGTCGCTGTCACTGTCACTCGTCGCCACGCAGCCCACCGCCGCGGCCGACGGCAAGCCGTACACCAACCCGGTCAAGGCGCAGAAGGGCGCCGACCCCTGGCTGGAGTACTACAACGGCAACTACTACCTGGTGACGACCACGTTCACCAACAAGCTCCTCATGCGGAAGTCACCCACCCTCGCCGGGCTGAGCACCGCCCCGAGCGTGGAGATCTGGTCGGACACCACCGCGGGCCGCAACGCCAACATCTGGGCGCCGGAGATCCACTTCCTCGACGGCAAGTGGTACCTGTACTACTCGGCCGGACAGAGCGGCGCCGCCTGCTGCGACACCCAGCGCACGCACGTGCTGGAGAGTTCCGGCTCGGACCCGATGGGGACGTACACGTACAAGAACAGCCTCACCGGATCCAACCTCACCCCCGGCGGCTGGCTCATCGACGCCAGTGTGCTGAAGCACGACAACAAGCTGTACCTGGTGGGCAGCGGCTTCATCAACGGCAGTACGCAGAGCCTGGTCATCGCGCCCCTGAGCAACCCGTACACGCTGGCGAGCTCCACCTTCACCATCATCTCCAGCCCCACGCTGAGCTGGGAGACCTCCGGAAACCCGGTCAACGAGGGCCCCGAGCCGCTCTACCACGACGGCCGGACCTTCCTGACCTTCTCCGCCAGCTCCTGCCAGACCCCCGACTACAAGCTGGGCCAGCTGGAACTCACCGGCAGCGACCCGCTGAAGGCCGCCTCCTGGACCAAGAAGCAGACGCCGGTCTTCCAGCGCAACGACGCGGCCGGGGTCTACGGGCCCGGCCACAACGGCTTCTTCACCTCGCCCGACGGCACCGAGAACTGGATCGTCTACCACGGCAACAGCGCCTCGAACGGTGGCTGCGGCAACGGCCGTACCACCCGCGCGCAGAAGTTCACCTGGAACGCCGACGGCACACCCAACTTCGGCACCCCGGTCGCCACGGGGACGACGCTGGCCGGCCCCTCCGGCGAGACCGCCACGACCCCGACCGCGTACACCCTGGTCAACCGCAACAGCGGCAAGTGCCTGGACGTCGACGGCGGCAACACCGCCGACGGCACGAACATCTTCCAGTGGACGTGCACCGGCGGCGCCAACCAGAAGTGGCGCATCGAGGACATGGCCGACGACACCAGCCGCCTGGTGAACGTGGCCACCGGCAAGGTCGCGGACGTCGCCGACTGCTCCTCCGCCGACGGCGCCGACATCCGCCAGTGGTCCTGGCTCAACAACAACTGCCAGAAGTTCCGCCTGATCTACACCGGCGGCGACTACGTACGGATCGTCAACGCGAGCACCGGCAAGGTCGCCGACGTCGCCAACTGCGGTACGGGCAACGGTGTCGACGTACGTCAGTGGACCTGGCTGAACAACAACTGCCAGCAGTGGCGGCTCGTGCCGACCACCGGCTGAACCAGGCGCGCCTCAAGGTCGTAACCCAGGTCGTACTACAGCCGCTTCGCGAAGCACATGCTCAGCTCGTGGAAGCGGTAGTAGCCGAACTTGGCGCACGGCTCGTAGCCGCTGGAGGTGTACAGGGCGACGGCCTCGGGCTGCTTGGCGCCCGTCTCCAGCACCATACGGACACGGCCCGCCGCACGCGCGTCGTCCTCCAGGGCGGCCAGGATGCGGCGGGCCAGTCCTCTGCCGCGCACCTCCTCGACGACGTACATCCGCTTGAGCTCGGCGTCCCCGTCCGTGTACCCCTCGTCGTTCTCGTCCTGGGTGCGCCAGCCGCCCGTCGCCACGGGGCTGTCGGACTCGTCGTAGGCGATGAGGTACACGCCTCGCGGGGGCTCGAACTCCGTCGGGTCGAGCGGAGTGGCGTCGCCGTCGTCGCCGTACCGGGCGGCGTACTCGGCCTGTACCTGGTCGTTGAGCTTGACGGCGTCCGGGTGGTCGAAGGCGACACGGCGTAGGTTCATGCCGCAAATCGTACTTCTGTACGGGCTTGGTCGAGGGCCGGGCGTGGGAGGTGTGGCACCCCGGTATCGTGCCCGGGTGCTCACTGTGACCTCAGTAAATGTGAACGGGCTCCGGGCCGCCGCGAAGAAGGGCTTCGTGGAGTGGCTCGCGGGGACCGAAGCGGACGTGCTGTGCCTCCAGGAGGTGCGCGCCGAGCCCCAGCAGCTGCCGGCGGAGGTCCGGGAGCCGGACGGCTGGCACGTGGTGCACGCGCCCGCCGCCGCGAAGGGCCGGGCCGGGGTGTCGCTGTACACCCGCCGTGAGCCCGACCGTGTCCAGATCGGCTTCGGCTCGGCCGAGTTCGACGCGAGCGGCCGGTACGTGGAGGCCGACCTGCCGGGCGTCACCGTCGCCAGTCTCTACCTCCCCTCCGGCGAGGTCGGCACCGAGCGGCAGGACGAGAAGGTGCGCTTCATGGGGGAGTTCCTCGCCTACCTGAAGGCACTGCGCGAGCGCTCCGCCGCCGACGGACGCCAGGTCGTGGTCTGCGGCGACTGGAACATCGCCCACCAGCAGGCCGACCTGAAGAACTGGCGCGGGAACCAGAAGAACTCCGGGTTCCTGCCGGAGGAGCGAGAGTGGCTCGGGCGCGTTCTCGACCCGGACGACGGCGGGTACGTCGATGTCGTACGGGCCCTGCATCCGGACGTCGAGGGGCCGTACACGTGGTGGTCGTACCGGGGGCGGGCTTTCGAGAACGATTCAGGTTGGAGAATTGACCTCGCCGTCGCGACCCCTGGCCTTGCTGGGAGGGCGGTCAAGGCGTTCGTGGAGCGGGCCGCCAGCTATGACGAACGGTGGTCGGATCACGCTCCCGTGACGACCGTCTTCGACATGTGACATGTGACATGCGACATGGGGGTGTGCCGGCATCTGGCACACCCACACGTGTCGTAGGGCAGATCAGGGACGTGACCCGATCGTGAAGGCCAGGCGGGAGGTGTCGGGTCCGGCCAGTCTCTCCGGTCCGCCGCCCGGCCGCCCCTTGGTAACTGTGACGCGAATTCCGTCCCTGAGGAGTTGTTCCCGAGTCACCTCGCCGTCTGTGGCGAACGCCTCGCGGTAGCGGCTGACGGTGTAGTCGTCGAGCCAGTCGGCGCGGATCGTGGCGGGGGCGGGACAGGTTGTGCCGCGGGCAGTAGCGCGGCAGGTGTAGTCGCCGTACGCATAGGCCTGCCGTGCGGCGAAGTACATGCGGCCACCGCACCCGGCGCAGTGCGCGACCCTGATCAGCAGCGACGTCTCCCGGCGCTTGGGGTGGATGCCGTTCGAGCGGGTGCTGAGGACGCCCTGAAGAGCCTGGAACTCCTCTTCGGTGAGCAGCGGAGGGCCAATCAGCACAGGTGCGCCCTCAGGGTCGCGGACCGTCTTCCCCTTGTGCACCCGGTGGCCCATCAGCGCCGGGGTGCGGAGGATTTTGCACAGACTGCCAGCTGTCCAGCGGAAACGCTCGAAGTCGCGTCCGTGGCGCCGTCCACCTGTGGGACGTCCCTGAAGTTGGGCGTGGCGGTCACGTGGCACCAGAACGCCCGCCGTTTCGAGTTTGTGGGCGATGGCGACCAGGGACAGTCCCGAGTGCACATCGTCCACAATCGCGCGGACAACGGCAACGGTCTCGGGGTCGGGAGCCAGACACCAGCCCGCGCCGGAGGGATGAGGCGCCTTCTTGTACCCGAACGGCACAAGGCCACCGCCGTATCGGCCCGTCGCGCGCAGTGCTTCGTGGGCGCTGGTGAGACGGGCGGAAATGGCGCGCGCCTCCTGTTCGGCGGCGTAGGCCAGATTCATGCAGAGTCGAATGGCGTCGCCGTCCGCCTGCGGTGTGACTACAAGCGGCTGGTGTTCTTCAGGCAGCCCGAAGACGAGTGTCCTCGCATGCTGTTGGCTCCACTCGATCAACTCGGACATGTGGGCGACAGAACGCACGGCCCGGTCCACGTGTGACCACACGATGGCGTCGTATTCGTCCGGGCGTCGCAGCCACGGCGACAGTGAAGGTCTTTCGAAGGGGGACATCTTGCGTGCGGATACCCCCAGATCTGCGGCTTCGGCGATCAGGGCGAAGCCCAGTTGCTCAGTGCACTGCTGGATGCAGGCGCGCTGTCTGTCGGGTGAGGTGGTCACTTCGGTCAGGTAGCTGAGACGCACAGCTCCAAGAGCTCGCGGGTGTTCGGTCAGAGTCGAAGCCGATGGTGATGGCTTAGGACTACGCTTGGGCACGTCGACGCTCCACGTAAGTGTCGGCCATACCCCGGGGCTGGTCGCACAGCCGCCGGGGCCTTTTCGATCTCACTCTCGGAGCGCGAACCCGATTCCGTGTGCTGTCTCCCGGAATGTGCTTCGGTAGAGTGAATTTTCATCGAATGCAAGCTATTCATGGATGCATCGGGCTCTCGGAGGGCGTGGACCAGTCGCCAGACCGGCTAAGGCTGCCCGCGCAGTTTCCTGTCCAGCGCCAGTGACAGCTCCGCCTCCACCACGCTCCGAGCCAGCGGGCGCAGGCGGGGGAGGTCTTCCTCCGAGGCGTGGGTGAGGACCAGTTCGGTGAACAGTTCCGCGAGGGCGTCCGCATGGTCGCGTACGCGCTTGCCCGTCTCCAGGACGGCGGAGAGCGGGATGCCCTCGCGGACCAGTGCGGACGACACCTCCAGCAGGCGGCGGCTGATGTGCACGATCTCGCCCCCGTCGGTGCCGAGGTAGCCGAGGTCCAGGGCGGCGGTGAGGTTCTCGGGGGTCGCCTGGCCGCCGAAGTGGTCGGCGAGATCCTCGGGCGAGAGCCGGACCGGTACCTCCTCGGTCGGGGCGCCCAGGCCGAGGAGTTCGGCGACGTCGCGGCCGTGGTCGAAGGCCTCGGCGAGTTCGGCTATGCCGCTGAGGGTGTGGCCGCGGTCCAGGAGCGCGGCGATGGTGCGCAGACGGGCCAGGTGCGTGTCGTCGTACCAGGCGATGCGGCCCTCGCGGCGGGGTGGCGGGATCAGCTTGCGCTCCCGGTAGAAGCGCAGGGTGCGTACCGTGATGCCGGCCTCCTCGGCCAGCTCCTCCATGCGGTACTCGCGTCGTCCGCCGTGTTCTCCCGATCCGTCAGCCACGACCGGAAGCCTATGTTGTACCGCTGGTAACTTCGTCGGTTCCGCCCCCTACCCATCGGTACGGCCCTGCCCTACCCTCCCCATTGCGCCAGTGTTCACTGGCGCGGTGGCGAGGCCGGTACGAGGCAAGGAGGCGTCGGGATGGCCGAGCAGGGGCAGGGCCGGGAACCGGAAGCGGAACCGGAACCACAGCAGGAGCCGCGCGAGCAGGAGCCCCGCGAGCACGTGCGGGTGGCCGTCGTCGGCTCCGGGTTCGGCGGGCTGGGCGCCGCCGTGCGCCTGCGGCGCGAAGGGGTGACGGACTTCGTCGTTCTGGAACGCTCCGACTCCGTCGGCGGCACCTGGCGCGACAACAGCTACCCGGGCTGCGCCTGTGACGTGCCGTCCCATCTGTACTCGTTCTCCTTCGCGCCCAACCCCGACTGGCCGCGCGCCTTCTCCGGGCAGGAGCACATCCGCGCCTACCTCGAGCACGTGACGGACGTCTTCCGGCTGCGCCCGCACATCCGCTTCAACTCCGAGGTGACGCGGATGACCTGGGACAGCGAGCGGCTCCGCTGGGACATCGAGACCAGTGCGGGGCGGCTGTCCGCCGACGTCGTCGTCTCCGCCACCGGGCCCCTGTCCGACCCCAGGATCCCGGACATCCCCGGGATCGACTCCTTCCCCGGCAAGGTCTTCCACTCCGCCCGCTGGGACCACGACTACGACCTGCGCGGCAAGCGGGTCGCGATGGTCGGCACGGGCGCGTCCGCCATCCAGATCGTGCCGGAGATCCAGCCGAAGGTCGGCCGCCTCACCCTCTTCCAGCGCACCCCGCCCTGGGTGATGCCCCGCGTCGACCGCGCCATCAGCGGCGTCGAGCGGTGGCTGCACCGGCAGTTGCCCTTCACCACCCAGGCGCGGCGCGGACTCCTGTGGGGCGTACGGGAACTGCAGGTCCAGGCGTTCACCAAGCACCCGAACGAGCTCGGCCTGGTCGAGCGCATGGCGAAGCGGAACATGGCCCGCGCCATCAAGGACCCGGCCCTGCGCGCCAAACTCACGCCCGACTACCGCATCGGTTGCAAGCGCATCCTGCTGTCGAACACCTACTACCCGGCACTCACGCGGCCCAACGTCGACGTCGTGGCCTCCGGCCTCGCCGAGATCGACGGCTCCACCGTCGTCGCCGCCGACGGCACCCGCGCCGAGGTCGACGCCATCGTGTTCGGCACCGGCTTCCACGTCACCGACATGCCCATCGCGGACCGGGTCGTGGGCGCGGACGGGCGCACGCTCGCCGAAGCCTGGTCCGAGAGCGGCATGCAGTCCCTGCGCGGCGCCTCGATCGCCGGCTTCCCCAACTGGCTGACGATCATCGGGCCCAACACGGGCCTCGGGAACTCCAGCATGATCCTGATCATCGAGGCCCAGCTGAACTACATGGTCGACTTCGTACGGCAGTTGGGCGTACTCGGCGGCCGTGCCGCCCTCGACGCCCGCCCGGCCGCCGTCACCGCCTGGAACCTCAGGGTCCAGGAACGCATGAAGCGCACCGTGTGGAGCACGGGTGGCTGCACCAGCTGGTACCTCGACGCGAGCGGCCGCAACACGACCATCTGGCCGGGCACGACGACGGAGTTCCGCAACGCCACGCGCCGAGTGAACCTGGGCGAGTACGAGGTGCTGCGCGCCCCGGACCCGTCGGTCGCCCCGTCGCCCGCCACGGGGAAGTCCGCTACGGAGAAGTCCCCCACGACTACGACGACGAAGGTGGAGGCCGGAGCATGACCCGACTGATGCACGTGAGGAGCGGCCCGTACGCCCCGCCCGTCCCCGTACGGGAGTTGACCGCGGTCTCCGCCGACGGCGCCCGGCTGCACGTGGAGGTGCACGGACCCGAGGACGGGCCCGCCGTGGTGCTCGCCCACGGCTGGACCTGCTCGACCGCCTTCTGGGCGGCGCAGATCCGGGACCTCGCCGCCGACCACCGGGTGGTCGTCTACGACCAGCGCGGCCACGGACGCAGCCCGGCCACCCCCACGTGCAGCACGGACGTGCTCGCCGACGACCTGGAGGCGGTGCTGAAGGCCGCGCTCGCGCCCGGTGAGCGGGCCGTGGTCGCGGGTCACTCCATGGGCGGGATGACCGTCATGGCGGCCTCCGCCCGGGCGGCGTTCCGGGAGCACGTGGTGGCGGCCCTGCTGCTCAGCACGGGCAGTTCGAACCTCGTCGCCGAGTCGCTCGTCGTCCCGATCCGCGCCGGCCGGCCGCGCACCTGGCTCACCCGGAAGATTCTCGGCTCCCGGCTCCCTCTCGGGCCGGTTACGCCGGTCGCCAGGGCGATCCTCAAGTACGGGACGATGGGCCCCGGTTCGTCGCCGCTGATGGTCGAGGCGTGCGCGCGGATCGTGCACGCCTGTCCTCGGCGGGTGCGCTACACCTGGGCGCACGTCCTCGATCTGCTCGATCTCGACCACGGCATACGGGAGTTGCGGGTGCCCACGGCTGTCGTGGTCGGCACCGCGGACCGGTTGACCCCGCCCGTCCAGTCGCGCGCCATGGCCGCCGCGCTGCCGGAGTGCGTCGGTCTCACCGAACTGCCGGGCGTCGGGCACATGACGCCGGTGGAGGCGCCCGAGCTGGTGTGCTCGCGGATCAGGGAGCTTGTCACGACGTACGTCTCGGGTGCCACTACTGGTACCGGTGCGGGTACCGGTACCAGTACCGGCGAGGAGGCGAACGCATGAGCGGCATGAGCGGCGGCGGAACGCGCCTGGCCGGGAGGGTCGCGGTCATCACGGGTGCCGCTCGGGGCGTCGGCGAACTCCTCGCCCGCAAGCTCTCCGCGCGGGGAGTCAAGGTCGCCCTCGTCGGCCTGGAACCGGACGCGCTGAAGCAGGTCTCGGAGCGGCTGCACGGCGAGAGCGCGTACTGGCACGCCGACGTCACGGACCAGGAGGCCATGGCCCGGGTCGCACGGGAGGTGGGGGAACGCTTCGGCAGGATCGACATCGTGGTCGCCAACGCGGGCGTCGCGAACGGCGGTCCCTTCGCCGCCTCCGACCCCGAGGCCTGGCGGCGCGTTATCGAGGTCAACCTCATCGGGTCGGCGGTCACGGCACGCGCCTTCCTGCCCGCGCTCACCGAGAGCCGGGGCTACCTGCTCCAGGTCGCCTCGCTCGCGGCGATCACCCCGGCGCCCATGATGAGTGCGTACTGCGCGTCCAAGTCGGGCGTGGAGGCGTACGCGCACTGTCTGCGCGGGGAGGTGGGGCACAAGGGGGTCGG
>NZ_VJZC01000441.1 GCF_009377185.1 Streptomyces spongiae | reverse complement strand
CCCTCACCCCACCCGGTCCCGCGCGTGCACGGCAGCCGCCACCACCGTGCGGGACTGGTGCTCGACCTGGTCCTCCAGGGGCACCCAACGGGCCTTGAAGCGCTCCGCGAAGGACTCGCTCCAGACGGCGACGAGCCGTTCCAGACGGGGCGCGGCACGGTCGTCGGCCTCCCTCAGGACCCGCAGCAGCATCGCCGCGGCGCGCAGCGGCAGTCGGCGCCCGAACGCGTCCACGCTGCCCACGTACGCCACCGAGGTGTCCGGAGGCGGCCCCTGCACCCAGTCCGCGGCCAGCCCCGGCACCAGGTCCAGCGCCCACTTCGCGGCCCGCAGCAGCGGCCCGTCCGGGCCCGGCAGCCGGGGGAGCGCCTCGGAGAGGACACGCTCCACCTGGCACGCGTCCCGCAGCAGCCGCCGGGCCAGGTCCCGCAGGGCCGCGACCGGAGCCGGGTGCGGACTGGGGTCGTCCACCAGGTCGCTCGCCCACATCGGCACCTCGACGACCGCGGTCAGCCCGCCGTGACGGTGGGCGTGGTACCAGGTGCTGTGCCGGGCGTCGTCCGGCAGGCTCGGGTACGCCGCGTCGGAGCCCGCGTCGGGCATCACATGGACGCCGGGCCCCGAGGCGGGCCAGCCGGCCGCGTCCGAGGCGCCCGTCTCCACCGGGATGTTCAGCTCGGCAGCCGACTTGGCGAACGGCTCGGCGAGCCCCGGTATGTCCCTCGTGAGCTGCACCCAGCTGCCGCCGAGGTCGGTGCCGTGCAGGGTCACCTGGAGGTAGGGCCGCAGCTCGTCGATGAGCGCGGTGAGCGCGCGGGTCTCGGGCGGCAGCCGGTCGGGGGGCAGCACGGACGGCGACCACTCCGGCTGCTCGGGTCCGGCCGGACGGAAGAACCCGAGGTGGTAGTCGAAGAGGGTGCGCGGCGCCGGGGTGACGTGCAGGCTCGCCCCGTCCGGGTCGGCGCACAGCAGCAGGTGCCAGGACGTGTCGGCCCGTAACCCCGGCTCGTGCAGCACCCGCTCGGCCAGGGACAGCAGGGTCGGGCCGCCCGTCGGTTCGTTGGCGTGGGCGCCGGCGACGACCAGCACCGTGCGCGGTCCGTGGCCCACGGACAGCAGATGGAGCGGACGTCCCCCGCGCGAGACACCGACCTGTCTCAGGGCGCACAGAGCGGAGTGGCGGGCCGCCAGCGCCCGGGCGCACGATTCGAGTTCCCCTACGGTCGGGTAGCGCGGCTCCGGCAGCGGACTCACCCCCCGTCTTGTCCGCCCGATGTGGCAATCCGCAGTACTCCACGGACCTGATGCGGTGTCAAGAAGGTGCGGGGGGCGGCTCCAGGGGGCGCCCAGTGGCACGCTCCGCTCGCGGGGAGTGGTCATACCGCCACGCGGAGCCGTCGTCCCGGTCTACCCGTGATGCTCCTCGTCGACGCGTTCGAGCAGGGCCACCGGCAGCCGCTCGAAGAGCTCCGCCACACGCGCGTGCCCCGTGAACTCCCGACCCCCGGTGAGGACGTCGGCCCACCGCCCCGCGGGCAGCGCCAGCCGGGTCTCCCGCCAGCCGCCCGCGTCGGCCAGCCGCAGCGACAGCCGAGTGACCGCCGTGACGACCTCGCCGGAGCGCACGAACGCGACACAGTGCGCCGCCCCCGGCCCCTCGGCGTCCAACGGCTCGTACGTCGCCGTCTCCCCGAAGACACCTGGCCGCCGCCCGCGCAGCCGCAGGGCCGCCGTCGTGAGCTCGGACTTCTCCGAGGGCCGCTCCCGGGCCACGAACGGCTCCCGGTTGTCCGGGTCCACCAGAGCCCGGTACTCGCCCTCCGTGCCCTGGTAGACATCCGGTACGCCCGGCATCGTGAGGTGGACCAGGGCGGCGCCCAGGACGTTCGCCCGCACGTGCGGCTCCAGCTCGCTCCTGAGGGCGTCCACACGCGTGCCGCCGACCGGTCCACGCCCCACGAAGTCGGCCACCGCCCGCTCGTAGGCAGGTTCCTGCTCGGTCCAGGAGGTGTGCAGTCCGGCCTCCCGCACATGCTTCAGCAGCGCCCCCTGAAGGCGCTCCTCGGCGGCGGGGCCCAGCCCGAACGCCGTCTGCCAGGCGGCCCACGCCAGCTGCGGGTCGGGCATGCCGGGACCCTCACGGGTCACCTCGGCCAGCGCGTCGGCCCACCACCCGGGGCACTCGGTGAGCACGGCGAGCGCGGCCCGTACGTCGGCGCTGCGCTTGGTGTCGTGCGTCGACAGGACGGTGCCCGTGGTGGGCCAGTCGCGCTGCACGCGCGCACAGTAGGCGTGGAAGACCTCCGGAGCGACGGCCGGGCCGCCGGGGTTCCCGCCCACCTCGTTCGCCGACAGCAGCGGCACGTAGCGGTAGAACGCCGTGTCCTCCACGGACTTGGCCCGCAGCGCGGACGCGGTCTGCGCGAACCGGGTCCGCAGCTCCACGCCTTCGGGCCCCTCAGCGGCCCGCCCGAGCACCAGGTTCCGCACGGTGTCGACGGCCCGGGACTCCTCCGGCACGGTGAAGACCGCGCGTGCCTCGGCCGCCGCCTCCTCGGTGACGACCAGGGCGGCGTCCCCGGAGGCGTACGGCCGGTACACCTCCAGGCGCACCAGCAGCTCGACGAGCGCCGTGCGCAGCGCCCAGGGGGCGTGGTCGCGCAGGGCGAGGTCGGGCGAGCGCTCGCACAAACGGTGCGCCGCGCGCGTGACACGCTCGACCTCCGCGGCCAGCTCGTGGGTGAGCACCTTGTACGCCGCGCGCCGCACCGTCGACTCCCAGTGGCCGCCCCGGTCGGCCTGCGGTGCCGCGAACCGCCGGTACTGTCCGAGGAGTTCACCTGCCCCCGCCGGGTCCGTGAACAGCCCGTCCACGTGCCTGAGCGCGTCGTACCCGGTGGTGCCCGCGACCGGCCACGCGGCGGGCAGCGGCTCGCCCTCCGCGAGGATCTTCTCCACGACCGTCCAGCGCCCGCCCGTCGCCTCGTGCAGCCGCCGCAGATACCCGTCCGGATCGGCGAGCCCGTCGGGATGGTCGACCCGCAGGCCGTCCACGACGCCCTCGTCGAGCAGCCGCAGGATCGTCGCGTGCGTGGCGTCGAACACCTCCGGGTCCTCGACCCGCACCCCGATCAGCTCCGAAATGCTGAAGAACCGCCGGTAGTTGAGCTCGGTGCGGGCCAGCCGCCACCACACCGGCCGGTACCACTGCGCGTCCAGGAGCCGCGGCAGGGGCAGGTCCTCGGTCCCCTCCCGCAGCGGGAACGCGTGGTCGTAGTAGCGCAGCTCCTTGCCGTCGACCACGAACCGGTCGATCTCCGCGCCGAGCGGACCGCCCAGCACCGGCAGCAGCATCTGCCCGCCCCGCATGTCCCAGTCGATGTCGAACCACCGCGCGTACGGTGACTCGGGGCCTTCCCGCAGCACCTCCCACAGCGGCCGGTTGTGCCGGGGAGCCATCGCCATGTGGTTCGGCACGATGTCCACGACCAGCCCCAGGCCGTGGGCCCGCGCGGTCCGCGCCAGGGACCGCAGCCCCTCCTCGCCGCCGAGTTCGCCCCGCACGCGCGCGGGGTCCACGACGTCGTATCCGTGCGCCGACCCCGGCACCGCCTCCAGCACCGGCGACAGATGCAGATGCGACACCCCCAGTGAGGCCAGATACGGCACGGCCGCCTCCGCCGCCGTGAAGGGAAACCCCGGTTGCAGCTGGAGGCGGTAGGTGGAATGCGGCGCGGTGGCTGACGTCATGGAACCTACGTACCCCCTCGGCACCGGAACCTGCGCCCCCACGTCCGTGCTCCCTCCATGGGCCTACGCCGGTCGCCACAACACGGTCAGGCTGCGGTCCACCAGTGTCAGTCGGTCTCCCGCCCGCACCTCGGCGCCCTCTTCCGGTGGTACGCCGTCGGGGCGGGACGTGTCGACGACGACCTGCCACTGGCGGCCGTGGTTGACCGGGATCACGAAGTCCAGTGCCTTGGGGGAGGCGTTGAACATCAGCAGGAACGAGTCGTCGGTGATGCGCTCGCCGCGGGCGTCGGGCTCGGAGATCGCGTTGCCGTTGAGGAAGACGGTCAGCGCCGACGCCTGGGCCGAGTCCCAGTCGTGCTGGGCCATCTCGTCGCCCGCCGGGGTGAACCAGGCGATGTCCGAGAGGTCGTCGTGGGTGCCCTCCACCGGGCGGCCGTGGAAGAAGCGGCGGCGCCGGAACACCGGGTGGTCCCTGCGCAGCCACACCATCGCGCGCGTGAAGGCGAGCAGCTCGCCGAAGACGCTGCTCTCCTCTCCCGGCCACGGCACCCAGGACACCTCGTTGTCCTGGCAGTAGGCGTTGTTGTTGCCGCTCTGGGTGCGCGCGAACTCGTCGCCGTGGCTGAGCATCGGCACGCCCTGGGAGAGCATCAGCGTGGCGATGAAGTTCCGCATCTGGCGGGCGCGCAGGTCCAGCACCGCGGGGTCGTCCGTCTCGCCCTCCGTGCCGCAGTTCCAGGAGCGGTTGTGGCTCTCGCCGTCGCGGTTGTCCTCGCCGTTGGCGTGGTTGTGCTTGTCGTTGTAGGCGACCATGTCGTGCAGCGTGAAACCGTCGTGGCAGGTCACGAAGTTGATCGAGGCCAGCGGGCGGCGGCCGTCGTCCTGGTACAGGTCCGAGGAGCCCGTGAGCCGGCCCGCGAACTCCGCCAGCGTGCGCGGCTCGCCCCGCCACAGGTCCCGTACCGTGTCCCGGTACTTGCCGTTCCACTCCGTCCACAGCGGCGGGAAGTTGCCCACCTGGTAGCCGCCCTCGCCGACGTCCCACGGCTCGGCGATCAGCTTCACCTGGGAGACCACCGGGTCCTGCTGGACGAGGTCGAAGAACGACGACAGCCGGTCCACCTCGTGGAACTGCCGGGCCAGCGTCGCGGCGAGGTCGAAGCGGAACCCGTCCACGTGCATCTCGGTCACCCAGTACCGCAGCGAGTCCATGATCAGCTGCAGGACGTGCGGCGAGCGCATGAGCAGGGAGTTTCCCGTGCCCGTGGTGTCCATGTAGTAGCGCGGGTCGTCCGTGAGCCGGTAGTACGACGGGTTGTCGAGCCCCTTGAAGGAGAGCGTCGGGCCCAGGTGGTTGCCCTCGGCGGTGTGGTTGTAGACCACGTCGAGGATGACCTCGATCCCGGCCTCGTGCAGCGCCCGCACCGCCGACTTGAACTCCAGCACCTGCTGCCCGCGGTCGCCCCAGGAGGCGTACGCGTTGTGCGGGGCGAAGAAACCGATCGTGTTGTAGCCCCAGTAGTTGTTCAGGCCCATGTCGACCAGCCGGTGGTCGTTCACGAACTGGTGCACCGGCATCAGCTCGAGCGCCGTGACGCCCAGCTCGGTCAGGTGCTCGATGATCGCCGGGTGCGCCAGCGCCGCGTACGTGCCGCGCAGCTCCTCCGGCAGCCCCGGGTGCCGCATGGTCAGGCCCTTCACATGGGCCTCGTAGATCACCGTGTGGTGGTACTCGGTGCGCGGCCGCCGGTCGTCGCCCCAGTCGAAGTACGGGTTGACCACGACCGAGGCCATCGTGTGGGGCGCCGAGTCGAGGTCGTTGCGCCGGTCGGGCTCCTCGAAGTGGTAGCCGTACACCTCCTCGCCCCATGTGATCGAGCCGCTGATCGCGCGCGCGTACGGGTCAAGGAGCAGCTTCGCGGAGTTGCAGCGCTGCCCGCGCTCCGGCTCGTACGGCCCGTGCGCCCGGAAGCCGTAGCGCTGCCCGGGCATGATCCCGGGCAGGTACGCGTGCCGTACGAACGCGTCCGTCTCCCGCAGCTCCACCGCCGTCTCCGAGCCGTCGTCGTGCAGCAGGCACAGCTCGACTCGGTCGGCGGCCTCCGAGAAGACCGCGAAGTTGGTCCCGGCGCCGTCGTACGTGGCACCGAGTGGATACGCCTGTCCAGGCCAGACCTGCATGGATATGACTCTTCCAGTTACGTCGCGCCCTGGGGGGCGACTCCCAGACGAGTCTCCCCCAAACTGATGGAACCACCCACGTCTTACATGCCTCTTACCGAACGACCAGTGCATCCGCCCTAGGTCGACAGGGCTGTATGGCGAAAAAGCGGGATCCAGGGGGACCTGAGAGTGAGACAAGGGGAGCAGGGGGAATGGTGCGGAAGATAGTGCGCCGCCATCTGGGCAAGGTGGTGGCGGGTGCGGGCATCGCGGTGGCCGGGACCGCCGTGATGGTCGGGATCACGCTGCCGGGGTCGGTCTCCGCCGACGAGGCGGGCAACACCGGGCAGCAGGCCGCCCAGCAGGCGGGACAGGGGCAGGCAGAGGGCCAGGCGGCCGTGCAGCCCGGCGTCGTCGAGGAGGCTCCGGCCGAGGGCGACAAGGGCACGGGCGTCGACCCGCTCACGGACGACGAGATGAAGCGCGTCGAGAAGATCGCGCTGAACCGGTCATTGTTCAACAGCAGCGAGAACGCCGAGGGCGAGCGTGGCCCGGAGCGCCTCAACGTCGAGCTCGCCGAGCCGAACGAGGACGAACTGGACGCGACGGGCGCGCCCCGTCGTGCGGACGTCAGGTTCTACGACTACAAGGACGACACGCTCGTCACCAAGACCGTCAACCTCGAGACGGGCAAGGTCGAGACGACCGACACCCAGCGCGGAGTGCAGCCGCCGTTCAGCCGTACCGAGACGGTGGAGGCCGCTCAGCTGCTGATCTCCAGCCCGGTCGGAGCCGGTCTGAAGGCCGACTTCAAGGACGCCACCGGCAAGGAACTCACCTCGCCCGACCAGCTGGTCGTCGCCGGCATGGTCTTCCGGGCGGACGCGGGCACCAAGCCCGACACCCTCGCCAAGTGCGGCCAGGAGCGCTGCGTGCGGCTGTTCACCAAGGTCAAGAACGGGCCCTGGATCGACACCCGCGACCTGATCATCGACCTGAGCACCCGCAAGGTCGCCAAGCTCGGCTGACCCGGGTCCGTCCGCGTTTTCCGGACTTCCCGACCTCCTCGACCTTCTCGACTTTCCTGCTCTGTGCAGGCTCTCTGCAAGGGATCAGTTCTTCATGCGTGTCAACAGAAACAGCCGTGCCCGCAGCGGGGCGGCGGTCGGCCTGACCGTGACCGCCCTGGCCGCCGGACTCACCACGGCCGCGGGCCCCGCCACCGCCCAGCCCAGGTCCGCACCCGCCGTGACCTGGGACTGCAGCGCGGCCTACCGCATCGAGCAGAAGCTCTCCACCGGCACCACCTGGCGGATGTGCTGGCGCCACGACGCCGAGGCCGGGATCATCCTGGAGGACATCTCCTACCAGCCGCCGGGCGAGACCAAGCCGATCAAGGTCCTCGCCAGCGCCCGGCTCGGCCAGATCCACGTCCCGTACGACGACGGCAAGGCCGAGTACGACGACCTGACGGGCTTCGGCTTCGGCCAGGGCCAGGTGAACCTGACCGCGGCCGAGTGCCCCGGCGGCACCATCAAGACCGTGAAGGTGCCGGGCGCCTTCTGGTCGGAGTCCGAGAACGTCAAGGGCCTGTGCACGACGACCCGTTCGCGCGGCCACGCCTACCGCAAGCTGGCCGACGACGGCAGCAAGGTCTACCAGGCGCAGGGCAAGGACCTGCTCGTCTACGGCGTGAACAAGGTCGGCTGGTACGAGTACATGACCGAGTGGCGCTTCCAGGACGACGGCACGATCAACATGAACGTCGGCGCGACCGGCAGCCTCGCGCCCGGCGACTACGACGCGGGTGACGGCCGCGGCTGGCCGATAGGCAACGGCAGCGCGGCGAAGGCCACCAGCCACAGCCACAACGTCTTCTGGCGGCTCAACTTCGCCCTGGACGGCTCCACCAAGACCAAGGTCGAGCAGTACGACTCGGCGGTCAGCGCGCCCACGGGCCCCAACGAGGGCCCGACCAACAAGACCACCCGCACCAAGATCACCAAGGAACTCGCCGGTGACGCCAAGAACATGCGCTGGTGGCGCGTGGTCAGCGGGACCGGCAAGAACAAGGACGGCCACGCCCGCAGCTACGAGATCGTCCCCGGCGCCACGCAGAAGTACCCGGGCCGGGCCTTCACCAACAACGACATCTACTTCACCGAGTACAAGAAGTGCGAGCAGTTCGCCAGCAACAACCTCGGCAACTGTGCCGCCGGAGCCGGTAAGTCCGTCGACAAGTGGGTGGGCGGAGAGACCCTCACGCACCCGATCACCTGGGTCAACGTGGGCTTCCACCACATCGCGCGCGACGAGGACCAGGAGCCCATGCCGGTCCACTGGCAGGGCTTCTCGATCGCTCCGCGTGACGTCACGGCGATGAACCCGCTCACTCCGGCGGAACTCGCGGACCAGAACGGCATCCCGCGTAACCAGTAGTTGGGAAAGGACCTGTCCATCCGGCTGCACCGCCCGACGCTCCCGGAGTACCCTTCCTTGATCGTTGAGTAGGGGAGAGCTCGGGGGAGCGGAAGGCGGTGCGTGGGTGGGCTCGGG
>NZ_VJZC01000044.1 GCF_009377185.1 Streptomyces spongiae | reverse complement strand
CCCTCCGCCCCCGACCCCGACTCCGTCTCCGGCTCGGGTGCCGATGACCGGTCCTCCCGGAGGGCGGACAGGTTCAGCCCCGGACGCTCCGGCCGCTCCCGCTCGGGGCGGGGCTCGGTGGTGGAACGGTTGGGTTCGGAGGTGGTGCCGAACTGTTCGTCGATCTCACCCATGAGCGCGTCCACGAGCCGGTCAGCCTCCGACCGGTTCGCCTGCTTCGCGCGAGGTTCGCGCAGCGCGGCCAGGTTCAGCCCTCGCCGCTGCTCGCCCTCGGTGCCGTCGCTGGCCGCGGTGTTGACGGGGGTGCGGTCGGCGTCGTGCATCCAGGCGATGCGATCGCGCGACCAGCGGCGCGCGTAGTCCTCCCCAGCGGCCTCAGCGGACACCGCGTCGAGGGTGGGGTGCCGCTCCGACGTGGCGGCGACGATTTCGCGGATCTGGCTGGGCAGGATGCGCCAGCACTTGAACAGCCCCGCCGCAGACTCCGGCGTGCCCATGAACCCCGCGCCCTTGTAGGGGGCTTGGTCCACCTTCAGGCCGCGGCTGCCGGGGAACAGCTTGCCCAGGTCCATGCCTTCCTTCTCACCACCCGTGAGTGCCACGCGCACCTTGGCCTCACGGCGGATCATGAGGTTGCCCAGCACGGAGCCGGTGGAGCCGAGCGCGGTGAGCACGGTGCGGATGCCCATCGCGCGGAGCATCCGGATCACTTCCAGGATCTTCGCGGCGAGCTTCTTCATCGGCTTGTCCGTGCTGGTGAGGATTTCCGCGCCCTCGTCGATGACCAGCATGATCTGCGGGATCTTCGGCCCGATCGGCAACAGGTCGGTGTCCTCACGGGCCATCAACGCCTGATAGGAGATCTTGCGTTGA
This sequence comes from Streptomyces spongiae, assembly GCF_009377185.1. Classification (GTDB taxonomy): domain Bacteria; phylum Actinomycetota; class Actinomycetes; order Streptomycetales; family Streptomycetaceae; genus Streptomyces; species Streptomyces spongiae. The sequence goes on along the minus strand of NZ_VJZC01000044.1, from coordinate 34,694 downwards.
TGTCCGATCCGCAGCACCGCATCGAGCATGAGGTGCGCCTCGTCGACCGTGCCCGCCAACCAGTCGACACCGGGCCGCAACTGGCGCTCACCCTCGGCCGGCTGGTGCTGCAGGGCGGGCAGCACCCAGGACAGACCGGCCGATCCGGCGTTCAGGTCGATCACGAACGTGAGCACGTCCACCGCGCGGGCGAACCCGGCGAGGATCACGTGGACCATGTTCGTCTTGCCCGATCCGGTGGGGCCGACGACCAGCGCGCACTGCTCCCGTAGGTACGTCTGGATCTGCTCGGCGTTGGAGCGGTAGCCCCACGGAATGCCGGTGTGCAGGGAGAGCGGGGCGTAGTCGGCCGGGTAGGTGGTCTCGGTTTCCAGCACGTTGACCGTGGCCACGTCGATCAGGGTGCGGCCCTGGTGGATGCCGGGGTTGGCGGTGGCGGTGCAGCCGTGGGGAAGGTGCGCATCCGCCGACAGCGCCGCGGAGTGAGCCGCGATCCGGTCGTAGGTGGTCGCGCCGGGCAGTTCGGCATCGATCGTGAAGCCGGTTCCGGCCTCCCACCGTTCCACCGCCAGCACGCGCACGGTGACGCTGCACACGCGCTGTATGCGGTCGATCCACTCCGCGGCGATCTCCCGCCGCTCCGCCGACAGCGCCTCGTCGATCTGCCGCTGTTCGGCCGCGATGGCCACTTCCTCGCGGGCTTCCTCGTAGAGGTTCGTCGACCGGGTGGCCGCGCCGATGCCGACACCGATGGTGGCGAGCGAGCCGAGCGCGGCCCACGTCAGAGGGCCGTTCGTCATGGCCCACGTCGTCCACCCGGCACCGACGAGCCAGGATGCGGCGCGGGCGGCGATGGTGCGGCCGGCGTTGCGCAGCCGGATACCGGCGGCGGTGTGGCCGATGGCTCCGGCCGTGCCGACGGCGAGGGCCCAGCCGGGGGGCATGCTGGCGGCGGCGCCGGTGGTGGCGACGGCGAAGGCGCCGGTGGTGGCGGACAGGGCGCCGGTCACGGGTCCGTGACCGGCCGCCCAGTCCCACACCGGACCACTCACGGCCTCCGCCTGCTGCTTCTTGCTGCTGTTCTGCTTGGTCATGGTGGCCTCGGTGATGGTCATGGCTTAGACGTTCCAGCCCTTCTCGGCCTCGGTGCCGTTGCGGGGGTCCTCGTGGCGGGCGATGTCCTGCTCGTGGACCTGCCGGAACAGCGGGACGAGGGTCTCGGCCGCGTCGACGCCGTTGAGCAGGGTGCGGTGGATGTCGTCGAACCCGTTGGCGACGTCCTTCTCGAAGGCGAACTCTTCGTCGGAGCGTTCGGCCAGGATGCGGAAGGTGTTGGCGACGCACTGCAGCGCCAGGGGAAGGTTGTCGATCATGTCGAGGACTTCCATGTTCCCGTCGGGCTCGTAGGAGCGGGCGGCGTTTTCCATGTCGGCGGCGGCCTCTTCGAACTTGAAACCAGACACGTGAATGGCCTCCTGACCAGTGTGTTGGGGGATGACACGGGCGGGGCGCTCCACCCGGTCCTTGATGTCGTTCAGATCGCGCTCGGCGGCGGCCTCGTCGGCGGCCCGCTCCAAGCGGATCTGCTCGTCACGCTCGGCGCGCTGCTCGCGGGCGGACTGCATCAGGCGCCGGTACAGGCGGCGTCCGGGGTGCATCAGCCACTTCCAGCCGAGCTTGCGCCCGAGCGGGGTGGTCAGGCAGCCCAGCACCCCCATCGCGCCGCTGGTGAGCGCGGCGAGCAAGCGGCGGCCCTGGAAGCGGGCCGCGGACTTCAGCAGCCCCCGGCGGGCCTTACGGCGGGCGGGCGCTTTACGGACCGCGGCGCGCTTGGCGTCGACCTGCCGGTCGGCCGCCCTGTCGCGGGCGGTCCGGGCCTTGTTGACCAGGCCCCGGACGCCCGAGGCGGTCTTGCCCGCGGTCCAGCCCAGCGCGCGGCGGGCACGCCCTTGACCGGCCGTCTTGGCGGTGCGGGCGGCGGTGCGGGCGTCCCGGCGGGCATCGGCCACACCGCGGCGAGCGGCGAGGCTCTGCTGTCGGGCGGCGGAACGGGTCGGCGTCTGCGCCCGGTTGCCCGCACGCAGCTCCCGCACCTGCCCCACACGCCCCGTGCCCGAGCGCGGTCCGGTGGAACGTCCACCCGTCGACCGGCCGGCGGCGCCGGTGAGGCCCGAACGGCGCTTGCCCGCACCGCGCGCCCCGGACGAGGTGCCGAACGCTCCGCTCGAACGACCGGCACCGGTGCGGGACTTGCCGCCCTTGCCCCGCCCTCGGCCGCCGGCCGCCGTGCTGCCGGACGTGCCAGAGAGGGCGGATGAGCGGCCCGTACGGCGCGAACCGCGCGTGGTTGTGCCGGTGGCGCGTCGCTCGCGGGCCGAACGCCGGCGTTTGGAGACGGCGGCGGACACCCCGATGACGGCGGCGCCACCGGCGGCCACCGCCAGGGCGGCCGGGCCACCGCCGGCCAGAGCGACGGCACCGACCGCACCGACGGCGCTGTTGGTGCCGGACAGGGCCAGCGGAAGCACCGGGATACCGCCCGGCGTGTGCGCCACCGTCCGTGTCTCGACGGGGGCGGTGGCCTGCTCGCGGGGCGGGGTCGGCTCGGGTGGAGGTGTGGGGGCAGCCGGAGCGGCTACCGGTTCGGTGCTGACTTCGGTCATGCTGAGGACCACTCCTCTACGAGGGAGGGCAGAGACCCGGGCGCGTGCTTTGGACGGCTTGGCGTCCGGGTCTCTGCGTCGAAAACGGTGCTGGCTACAGCCCGTTGGGCTCCAGCGAGAAGAACATGACCGTGGCTCCCCGCAGGGACGGGTGGCTCGCGGTGAGTTCGGTGTAGATCTCCTGGTAGGCGTCCTGGCGGGTGCCGTCGGGCCGCGGGATGTAAGTGCCGGACCGCGTGGCGGAGGCCAGGCCCGGCTTTTCCACGGACATCACCCAGAAGTGCGTGCCCTGTCGGACGGCGCGCGTGTCGGTCGGCGTCGTCGCTGCGGTCGCGTCGTTCACCTGAGAAGTTCCCTTCCGTATCAGCGGGTTGTGGTGCTGTGCCATCGGCGGCGGGGTGTCGCCGGTGGCGTGGGGGTCAGCTCGCCGGGTCTGCTCGTCGGGTCTGCGAGGGTGCCGCTCGCCGGGGCTCACCGGGTCTGCTTCACTGGCTTGCGTCGACTGCTTCCGGCAGTCGCAACGACGGCCAGCCCAATTCCCGTGGGCTGGCCGTCATTGGTGGTGCCGGAGGTGGTTCTATGCCTCGGATTCCTCGTGGGACATCAGCGAGCCCCACGCCTTGCGCACCCGCTGTTCCCCGCCGACGAACCCGCCCTCGCGGAACGCGGCGACGGCCTGGCGGTAGGACAGCGGCGGGTCGTCGCTGTAGCGCAGGTGCCGCAGCACGACGACGAGCTGAGCGTCCGTCAGCGGCTCACCCGTCACGGGGACCGGGACACCGGCGACGGCGGCGATTTCCTCCAGCGTCACGGGGGGTGTGACGGGGTCCGTGTCGGGCGTGACGGGCTCCGGCTCGAAGGTCTCGGATTCGTCCGTGACCTGCGTGTCTTCCTCCGTCACGGGGGGCGTGACGCCCGTGACGGCCGGACCCTCGACGGCGAGCGGTTCCGGGGTGGTCGCGGTCTCGACGGCGGGGGCCGTCACGGCCGTGACGGGCAGGGCGAACATGCCCGCAAGGGCCGCGTCCGCGCCGGCCGTCATGCGCTCGCGCTGTACGTCGACCAGGTGCACCCCGAGCTGCGCGTCACCGGTACCGACGCGCTCAGCGAGCTTCCACGACTTCAGCTCCGACGCTTGGCGCGCCTTCTCGTCGGGGTGGTTCGCGGCGCGGGCGCGGTGGTAGGCGAGCCGCTGCATGACCGTCGCGTTGCGGCGCTGCGCTTCGGCGTCGACTCCGGTGCGGTAGACCACGATGCGCCGCGCGAGTAGGCCCATGCCCTCAGCCGAGACGCACATGGCCATCGGCGTGACGGCGAACACCACCGCTTCCGTCACGGTCTTCGCGACGGCCGCGCCGGTGAGGGAGGCCACCGCGGGCAGTGTCCACAGACCGACCCGTACGGCCGCCGGGGCGGACTGTCCCAGCATGGTCAGACCCACCAGGACCAGCGCGAGAACGAGGGGCGCGCCCTCGCCGGCGGCGACCACACCGAGCGCGGTGGCGGAGCGGTGGAAGACAGATGTGATGTTGCTGTAGGTGCCCCACCCGCCCATGCCGCCAAAGGCGACCATGGGCAGTGCGGCGGCACCCAACACGAGTCCCTGGCCCCACGTGAGGGACCGATCGGGGGTGTCGTTCATGGGAACTCCTTGTTCGAAGGGGTTAGGCGGCACGCTGTTCCTCGGCGGCGATACAGGTTCCGCAGATGCCGTAGGAGCGCGGGATGCAGTACCCGGCGTCCAGTTCGCAGCGGGGGCAGGTGCGGCGGGCGAGCATCGCCAAAGCGAGCGCGCCCCACTTGCGCGAGGTCATCGGCCGCACCGGCTTGGCCAGGTCCTCGCGGTAGAAGTAGGCCACCCGGAAGCCGTGGTGGCGGTTGTAGCGCATCACCTGTGCGGCGATCGGCTGTCCGCCGGGCCGTAACCCCTTGGCACGGAGCTGACGGCGGGTGAACAGACCGTCCGGAGCCATGCGCCAGGGGTAGGTGGGGATGCCGTAGCGGGCACCGGTCGGGTCGTAGCACTTGGCGTAGGCGGCGGGCATCAGGCAGCCGCTCCGCTCGGTGCCGCGGCCGGGACATCGCCGTACCCGGTCAACTCCAGCACGGCGCCCGCGTAATCGGCGGATGCCTTCAGCACACGCGTGCGGCCGTCGCTCTGCTCGCGGTAAACCACCTCATCCGGGGCGACGCTCAGGGCATCCCGCCACACCTCGAAGTCCAGCAGGCCCCTGTGGAACGTCAGCTCCAACCGACCCGGGTAGATGGTGGACACCTGCACGTCCGGCGCGGGCAGGTGCCCGAAGTCCGTGGCCAGTACGCGCAGCGCCCGCAACGGCACAGTCAGGTCGTCCAGCGTCAGATCCTCGCTCATGCCGCGACCCCCCGGCGTACCGGACGGCGACGGGCGGGGCGGGTCAGCGGGACGACGTTGAACAGGTCCGGGTGGTCGTCGACGACCCGCGCGGCCAGGCGGATCAGGTCGTCGGCGAGGCTGCCGAACTCGGGGTCGGCGAGGATGTCCCGCGCCGCGTCCAACCGCGCCGCGCGCTCCTCGTCGCTCTCGCCCTCCACCCCGAGCCACAGTTCAACCGGGGTGCCGAGCGCGAGTTCCGCGAACTCCGAGGCGGTGACGGCCTGATGACCGGCAACGATGCACTTCATGGGAGGTCTCTCCTCACAGTGGAACGGCCCGAACGCGCCCGGAGGTGCCTCTACGGGGCGCGCGGCCGTGGGGAAGGAACCGCACCGGAAGCGGTGCGGGTGGGACATGCGAAAGTCCTCATCAAACGGGCAGGGCACCGACGTGACGCCGGCGCCCTGCCCGCATGACGAGTGACGGGAAAGCCCGTCACTGTCGTCTCGCGGCTCCCGTACGCGCCTTGCTCCGCCTCCCTTGGACGGCGCGCGGTCACCGCGCCACTCAGTCGCTACTCGCTGAGTGGTTGCTCCCTGGATGCCATGGACTGGGTGCGGCCCAATCAACGGGGTCCCCGCGGTCCGGTCCCTGGGTCCACGCCCGAGGGTCAGACCAACGGCTTAGCCGATGACACCGATCGATCCGTGAAGACGACGGACTTCTACGTCTCCCCTACCGCTCGAACCGCGTGTAAGCAGGCCCGGCGGGGCTCTTTGCACACCAGGAACCGGAAGCGATCCCATATCTGGTGCGCACCAGTAGATTGCATCTGGTGCGCACCAGAGTCAAGGTGGTTCGCCGATCTGGTTCGGTGAACGCCCCTTGCGGTGCATCTCCAGGAGACAGTTCGAGACGGGGGTGCCGGTAGCCAACAAGGCTTAACTTCGGGCCTGTTAACCCCTGTTGACCTGCGGCGATGTGAGGCACCATGGTGGGTGCAGTGATCGGAGCTAACCTCGGGCGGTGACCAGTGAGTTCAGGACTTCGAAGTGCGCGGACGGCGCGCGGCTGGTCTCAAGAGCGACTGGTTCGCGAGATCGAGAAGTACGCCCGACAGCACCTCACGGACGTTGCCTCGACTGCGAGTTTGCGGGTGTACGTCTCCGAGTGGGAGAACGGCAAGCGCAGCATCTCGGGCCGCTACGCGGAGATCTTGCGGCGGCTTCTTGGCGTCACGGACGGTGAGCTGAGGGGCGGCACGCCTGCCGTGGTCGTGCCGATGGCCGACGGGTACGACGAATTGTTGAGCAGGATCGATTCAGCCAGCAGCGTCGACGAATCCATGGTGAAGGCGTTCAACGATCAGACCGAGCTACTGCGCACCATGGACCGCCAAATGGGCGCGGCCGGTCTCGTCGATCAGATGACAGGACATCTCGCTCGGCTCGAAGACGCGCTGAACTTCGCGGTGCTGCCGGCCGCACGTCGGCCCGTAGCGCTCGCGCTCGCGGGAGCGTCGACCCTGGCCGCGTGGCAGGCGATCGACTCGGGAGCAGTCGAACGGGCATGGAAGCACTACGAGTTGGCCAAGCGGGCGGCACGCGACGCTGAGGCGCCTATGTACCTTGCGCACGCGATGGCTGAGCAGGCGTATGTGCTGTGCGAGGCGGGGCGACCGTCTCTCGGTGTTGAGCTCATCCGCGACGCGCAACGCACCCTTGGCCAGGCTGGAACGCCACGTCTCCGAGCATGGCTGTACGCCGCGGAAGCTGAGATGTGCGCCCACGCAGACATGCCCGACGACTGTCAGCGGGCACTCGATGCGGCCATGGCGAGCATTCCGCCCGGGTCTGAGGCCCGAGACCCGGACATGCTGAGCATCTTCCTGAACGGCGCCCACCTGGCCCGGTGGCGCGGCAACGTTCTTGCTCTGCTGGGCGATGACGATGCGGTGACCAGTCTGTATGGCGCCCTTGACGTGGTGGACCCCTCCTTTGTCCGAGCACAAGCCGGACTCCACGCGGACCTTGTACAGGCTCACCTCGTGCGAGCGGAGTACGACGACGCGCACACTCACCTGAGGCAGGCACGGCTACTGGCGAGCCGTACCGGCTCAGTGCGTCAGCGTCGTCGTCTCGACCTTCTCAGCGCGCGACTGTGAGCCCCTGCTTGCCACGGCTCGCCAGGATGTGCAGCAGGGCAACCAGGGTTCCGGACCCCATCAGCTCACCGCGTGCCATCAGCCCCGGAATGTCAGCCAGAGGCACCCATTCGACGTGGCCGGCCTCTTCGAGATCGGTGGGAGAGCCGACCTTCTCAGCGCCGTGCCCCACGAAGATCTCGTGTGGCGAGTCGACCATGCCGACCATGGGCTGATAGGTGACGACGTGCTCCACCGACTTCGGCCGCCAACCGGTTTCCTCCACCACTTCCCGGAGTGCCGTGGCGGCGGGGTCCTCCCCGTCGTCGACGATGCCGCCCGGGAGCTCCCAACCAAACTTCTGCGGGACGAAGCGGTACCGCCACATCATGAGGACGCGGTCTTGATCGTCCAGTACCGCCGTGACGGCGACGTGGTGGAGCTTCACCACGTGATGCTCGAAGCGCTCCACGCCGGGCGGCTCCACGTCCCAGAGTTGGAGTTTGACCCAACGGTTGTCGTAGAGGTCTCGTTCGCCGTGAATGCGCCACGGTTCAAGCCCCTTTGGAGCCTGCACGCTCACTGCCCCTGGCACTCGGTATGAGCTTCGGCCGCGAACCTCCAAAGCACCTTCTGCTACGAGCCGGGCGAGCACTTGCCGGAGCGCGGTCCGGCCGATGCCGAGTTCTTCGACCAGCGAGCGCTCTGAGGGCAGCTTGTCACCAGGGGCGTACTCGCCGGCGATGAGCCGTTCGCGAAGCGTCTCGTAGACCTTGGTCGTCTTTGGTCCCATCCGCGGAGCACTCTCCGTTCTAAGTGGTGCGTACCAGGGTAGCGGGCAGGAGAGTGCGTCAACATGGGCGCGAGCCTGTCAGCCTGCGATCGCAGGCTGACAGGCTCGCTGTGGCCCTTCCGGCACACTAGTCTGAATATCCCCACATGCGCTTCATTTTCTTGTCCTTCCACCACGGGAGACTGTGTGAAACCGTCATGAAAGCGCGCAGATCTTCGAGGGTCTTTTGTGAGGCTTGATACAGGAGATCTAGACCCAAATGTGCAAGCAGGTGGGGGCTAAGGGCCGCGCCAACTGCGTCGACAGCCGAGCGGTCAAAATCGATTTCTACGTTATCGCGCGAATCTGGGAGCCGAAGTTCCACTGAGATTACTCGCGCTAGGTTACCAAGGGCGTCTGACAGTGCCCGCATGTCCGTCGACTCACGCAGTCCGTCCATCGTGTTGCTCTTGATGCGTGTTTTGCTTCCAGGGGATGCGAATTCGATCCCCTCGATTCCGTACTGATCAAGTCGACTTTCAATCTCGGACCATTGTGGCGTACGTCCAATATCGCTGCGGTGGGCTGTCTTACGCCTGTCGTCCACGAAACGCAGATCAATTTCAGAACAGCGCAAATGGAGCTGAGACTCCTGAATGTCCCAATAGGGTGGCGCATCTGGGTCGTCGAACAGGTTGAGGTCAACCTGATCGAGTGCCACCCCCTTTGTCTTGATGCGATCCAGGTTTGCGTTTACGAGAAGATTCAGATTGGCGCTTGTTGGCCAGTTCTCAAGGTCTTGCAAGAGCCTCAGGCTGATGTTCTCACCCAGGTTCCTCCAGAACTCGATGTTAGAAATGTCCTCCAAGGACAGCAGGAATGGGAGAATTTCGATGAGTTCATCGGGAGATAGGACACTTCTCGACTCCAGCGTTCCAGGGAAATCGGTTGCGTCACCTCCTTGGCTAACCCAGAGAACTTGCATTACTCGCTCGATGCGAGCGGAAAACCCACGTGAGAAGTGGTCATTCATCGCCCTTACGGTTGCCGATACTTCGGGCGCATCGAGAGTCGTTAAGGCGGAGTCTGCGTGCGATACGGCTCGCTGGACATCAATTGCTGATTCTCCGACCAGGTACCCCTTACCGCCCTGTAGTAGCGATGACTTGAGCATCTGGCTTACTGGGGTACGAGAGTCTTCGCTAGAAATCCCCTCCAGAGTGGCAGCGCTGGAGAGTAGGCAGTTGTCGTACTCGGCCGCTATCGTCTCGGTCTGGCCGCCAGGCGAGCCGGTAGTGGCGATTGAAATAAAGGCAGGTGATTCCTCGTGCAGACTCAGGAGATCTCGTTGGATTAGTGGCGCGTCAATATTGAACCGCAGGTAGACATCTCGCGTTGGCCTTTCGCTTCCGGCTCCCCAATTAAGCACGAAATCCGGTACGAACGTGTGGTTGAAGTAGTCCGTCGACTTGATCTCTGTCTTGGGGTCCAGTGCTTGTAACTCGCGGGCCATGACTTGCTTCACGTCACGGATCGCCGCCTCCGGGGAAGCTTGGTGCAACGCATTCTGGATCTGAGAGCTGACGTTCTGCACGGCCTTCACACTCCCCTGGTGATATAGGAGCGAATATGGCCAAGATATTCGCGGTTCATCATCAGTTCTTCCTGTCTCTCAGACAAGACGATGAGCCAAAGCCTGTCAGCTACTTTCTTGCCGATCTCGGGATCATATTCATCATCCCCAAGTTTGTGTGAATGCTGCTTGACTGCCTCCTCTATGGTCTCCGCGTCGCAAAGCTTGGTCCATGCCCCCATAGAGAAAGGATGCCATGTGATCCACATGAACTCGCATTCTCTATCTATACCGTCTTTAATCATTTTTGCCGTGGCGGAGTAGCAATCGGTTAAGTACTCGCGATATTTGGGCCCCTGATTATCGCTACTATAGGCTTTGACTTCAGCGTAGAATTGATTCTTCTTCTCGCCGGTGAAGTATCCAGCCAGGTCCCAAGACTCGTGTTTGCCGTTGAGTAGCGTGAGCGTGGTCATCTGCTCCGCCTCGTAAACCACCCAGGGCACGTGGACGCGGGTTGTACTTTCCAGCCACTCGCGAGCGAAGTAGGCACCTTCGCGCCCCTTCTCCTGCTGCTGTTCACCTGCCGCCATGGGATCAAGGTATTGGCGGGCGTGGCATGTTGTCATCAGGGCGTCAGCAGGGCTCACTCATTGTGAAGCATTGGCCTGGGATGTCTGCCTGCTTTCGTCTGCCCTTGCGATGTGACAGACAGGCGAAGCGGGAGTCGGCGTGACTATCTCGGTACCTCGACAGGCGCGCACCGGGCTCCGTTCTTGCTGACCGGCTTCAAGATCAGGACGAGACGTGGACGGCGACTGGATGGCCCGCTTGCCCATCCTTTAAAGTGCCTGGTCAGAGGGGTCACGAGGGTGCGATCTTGAGTGGGCTGTAAATCTGCCGGCTCAGCCTTCCCAGGTTCGAATCCTGGCGCCGCCACACGGGAACGAAGGGCCCGTGACCTGCTTTTTGCGGGTCACGGGCCCTTCGTCATGCGCCCCTGTGCCGGTTCTCCGGGCACACTGAAGGCATGTCGTCGCGTCGCAGAAGGTGCCCTGAGTGTCGTCGCGAGATCGCCGTGGTCGCCGGGCGGTTCGCGCGGCATGATCCGCCGGGGGCGAACGGTGGGCTGGTGTCGTGTGCCGGGTCGCGGAGGTCGGCGGAGGTGGGGGCGGCTCAGCCGACGCTGGACGGGTACGTGGTTCCCGAGTTTCCTGGCCAACTGCCGTTGTTCTGAGGTCCTTCCGAAGCCCGTCGCCCCCTCCAGCTGAGCCTCCCTCAGTTGCCCGCCACCGACTTCACCGCCACCGACACCGGTGTCGAGCCGCTGATCAGTTCGAGGGTCAGGCCGGCCGTGGCCGGGGTGTCCACCAGTTCCGCGAGCGCGGTGGCCACGTCGTCGCGTGGGATCGAGCCGCGGCCCGTCGAGGCCTCCAGACGGACGAGGCCGGTACCGGGGTCGTTCGTCAGCGATCCGGGGCGCAGGATCGTCCAGTCCAGGGCGCTCTGTTTCCGGACGTACTCGTCGGCCTTGCCCTTGGCGCGCAGGTACACGTCGAAGATCTCGTCGCCCTGGTGATCCGGGTCGGCGCCCATCGACGACACCACGATGTGACGGCGTACGCCCGTCCGTACCGCGGCGTCCGCGAACAGTCGCGCCGCGTCGCGGTCCACCGTGTCCTTGCGGGCCGCCCCGCTGCCCGGGCCCGCGCCCGCCGCGAAGACGGCCGCGTCCGCGCCCTGCAGATGTGCGGCGACCTGCTCGACCGTGGCCGATTCCAGATCGCACAGCACGGGTTCGGCGCCGACGAACCGCAGATCGTCGCCCTGTTCGGGGCGGCGGATGATGCCCGCGACCTCGTCGCCGCGCCCGGCGAGCAGCCGCTCCAGCCGCAGCGCGATCTGACCATGCCCTCCAGCGATAACGATGCGCATGTCTTCGACCGTACGCCCGACCGGGCGCATCCGCCGCATGGCTTCCCGACCGGTTCCTCCGGCCTCGGCACCCTCTCGTCGGTCGGCCCGAGAGGCATTACGACGGCTCGCCCCGGCCCTGCCTGGGCAGATCCAGTGCCACGGCCGCCGCCGAGTTGCAGTACTCCCTCACCGCGCTCGTCCGTGCCACCACGCGCCCCCGGTGCACCACGATCCGGCTGTACGCCAATGAGAGCGCCCCCGCGAGCCGGTCGCCCCGCACGGCGAGGAGTTCGGCGGGGAAACCCGCCTCCACCCGCACCTCGGGCAGCCCGAGCACACTTCGCGCCGCCGCGCTCACCGTGTCGTACGCGTCCTCGGCCCGCAGGCCATGACGTGAGGCCAGCAGGTACGCCGCCTCCAGCGGATCGCCGCGCCCCACCGGGTTCGACACGTCGCGCAGGGCTCCGCTGCCCGCCGCGACCCGAACGCCGGCCGCACGCAGCAGCCGTACGGGAGCCGTGCCCCGGTCGTCCACGCCCCCGCAGCCGCCCTGGGGCAGGCACACCACGCTGATCCCGGCCGCCGCCAGCTGGTCCGCCGCTCGCGCCGCCGCCTCGGCGGGCAGGCGCCCGAGTCCGCCGCACGGGCCGAGCGTCACGCCGGGCCGCAGTCCGCCCGCCATCGCCGCGAGTCGGCTGAGCCGCGCGGGATCGGAGCCGTCGACGTGCAGGTCGACGGGGCAGCCCTGCTCGGAGGCGATCTCCAGGACCGCCTCCACGTACCCCGTGGGATCAGGGTCCAGATCTGGACGACCACCCACTACGGAGGCGCCCATTTTCACCGCGTCCCGCAGCATCGCGAGCCCGTCGGCACCGGCGACCCCGGTCAGCAGTCGCGGCATCGCGACCGTGGTCATGTCGACCAGCCCGCGCAGCGACCGCCCCGCCCGAAGCACCGCCGCCAGCGCGCCCAGTCCCTGGACGTCGCCGACGTGGACGTGCGAGCGCAGTGCCGTCGTCCCGTACCCGAGCTGGAGCAGGGCTGCCTCGGTGGCCCGCCGCTGGACGTCCTCGGTGTCGTACGAGACCGGTCCGTCGGCGTCGGCCGACAGCGCCGTGTCGCCGTGTGCGTGCGGCTCGGCCGGAGCCGGCAGCAGCAGGTAGCCGCCGAGGTCCACACGCGCGGCGTGCGCGCCGGGACCCCCGCTCCCTCCGCCCGTCAGGCTACCCGCCGTGCCCACCGCCTCGATGCGCCCGCGGCACAGCCGTACGTCCACGGTCCGGCCGTCGGTGAGCCGCGCCCCGCACAGCAGCAGGGCTGTTCCCTCGGACTGCCCCGACGAGGAGTCCGACGACGAGCCCGACGACGAGTTCGGTGAGGAGCCCGACGACGAAGGGGAGGGCTGCGGCTGACTGTCGGGCATCGCACTCCTGGGGTAGGCCGCTGCGCGAGGAGGTCACGCAAGATCACGCAGAGTGAGTCGAGCCTAGGACGGCGGACCGCCTGCTTCAGGGAGGAGCGGAATAGTCGTACCGGTGTGGTCCCCCTCGTCGGCGGGGTGCGGCCGGCATGGTCCCGACGGCCTGACAGCCCAGGTCGACGGGCGGCGCGGCTGTGACATGTGAGGTGCCGGAGGACGGCGAAGCGTCCGGGCACAGGCAGGGGCGTCTACCCCGAAACGGATTTGGGCGAACGGCCGTGGGGCGTGTAATGTCTTCATCGCTCGCCCCAATAGCTCAGTCGGCAGAGCGTCTCCATGGTAAGGAGAAGGTCTACGGTTCGATTCCGTATTGGGGCTCTGGTGTGAAGGGTTCCCGTCGCGAGGCGGGGCTCGATCGCATCGCAGCGGTGTAGCTCAGTCGGTAGAGCAAGCGGCTCATAATCGCTGTGTCACCGGTTCAAGTCCGGTCACCGCTACAGACAGTAGCCGATTGCGGGGTCGGTCCTTCGATCGGCTACTCTTCTTGCGTTAAATCAATTCCATCCGTTCGTCAAGGAGCACTCACGTGGCTGCCACCGACGTCCGCCCGAAGATCACGCTGGCCTGCGTGGAGTGCAAGGAGCGGAACTACATCACCAAGAAGAACCGGCGTAACAACCCGGACCGTCTTGAGATGAAGAAGCACTGCCCGCGTTGCAACGCGCACACCGCGCACCGCGAGACGCGATAAAACAGGCTCGTACGCGAGGCCGTCCCCGTAACAGGGGGCGGCCTCGCGTCGTTTCGGCCACTGTGGCGAACGTTCGTTATCAAGCAGGGCGCTGAAGAGATCAAGCAGGGCGCTCAAGAGCCGTCGTTCGCCGGTCAACCACAGCACACATCAGGAGGTGCCGAGCCCATGGCGCTCGACCAGTCCTTCGTGGGGCGGTCCTATCCGCCCACCGATCCCTACGAGGTCGGCCGGGAGAAGATCCGCGAGTTCGCGGAGGCCGTGGGGGACACCAACCCGGTGTACACGGACCCGGAGGCCGCCAAGGCGCTCGGCCACGCCGATGTGATCGCTCCACCCACCTTCGTGTTCGCGATCACCTTCAAGGCCGCGGGACAGGTCGTCCAGGACCCCCAGCTGGGCCTCGACTACAGCCGCGTCGTGCACGGCGACCAGAAGTTCACGTACACGCGTCCCGTGCGCGCGGGCGACCGCCTCACGGTCACCTCGACCATCGAGAACATCAAGTCCATGGCCGGCAACGACATCCTGGACATCCGCGGTGAGGTCCACGACGAGGCGGGCGAGCACGTGGTGACCGCCTGGACCAAGCTCGTCGCCCGCGCGGCGGACGACGAGGCCCCGGCAGAAGGGCAGGCGTGAGCCGATGACGGCACAGATCAGCTACGCGGACGTCGAGGTCGGCACCGAACTGCCCGCCCGGACCTTCCCGGTCACCCGTGCCACGCTCGTGCAGTACGCGGGCGCCTCCGGGGACTTCAACCCGATCCACTGGAACGAGAAGTTCGCCAAGGAGGTCGGGCTGCCGGACGTCATCGCGCACGGCATGTTCACCATGGCCGAGGCGATCCGCGTCGTCACCGACTGGGTGGGCGACCCGGCCGCGGTCGTGGAGTACGGGGTTCGCTTCACCAGGCCCGTGGTCGTCCCGAACGACGACGAGGGCGCGACCATCGAGGTCAGCGGCAAGGTCGCGGCCAAGCTCGACGACGACACCGTCCGCGTCGACCTGACCGTCATGAGCGCCGGCCAGAAGGTGCTCGGCATGTCACGGGCGGTCGTACGGCTCGCCTAGAGCGACCTGGAGCGACCGGCTCGTAAGCGACCGGGAACAACCGGCTTGTAAGGGGCGTCCGCAAGGGAAGGGCACCCCTTACACCGCCGTCTCGTACCCTTGTGCCCGTGCTGGAACTCCACGACGCCCCGCTCGCCCCGCTGACCACCTTCCGGCTGGGCGGTCCCGCCGACCGGCTGATCACCGCGACCACCGACGCCGAGGTGATCGCCGCCGTCCGCGAGGCCGACGACTCCGGTACGCCGCTGCTGCTCATCGGCGGCGGGTCCAACCTGGTCATCGGCGACAAGGGCTTCGCGGGGACCGCGCTCGTCATCGCGACCAAGGGCTTCGCGCTCGACGGCACACGGCTGGAGCTGGCGGCCGGCGAGGTGTGGACCGACGCCGTCGCCCGCACCGTCGAGGCCGGACTCGCGGGCATCGAATGCCTCGCCGGAATCCCCGGCTCGGCGGGCGCGACACCCATCCAGAACGTCGGCGCGTACGGCCAGGAGGTCTCCTCCACCATCACCGAGGTGGTCGCCTACGACCGCGTCACCCACGAGACGGTCACCATCCCGGCCGCCGACTGCGCCTTCTCGTACCGGCACAGTCGCTTCAAGGCCGCCCCCGAGCGGTACGTCGTGCTGCGCGTCCGCTTCGAGCTGGAGGACGCGGACGGACTGTCGGCGCCGATCAAGTACGCCGAGGCCGCCCGGGTCCTCGGCGTCGAACCCGGCGACCGCGTGCCCCTCGCAGCCGCCCGCGAGGCGGTGCTGAAGCTGCGCTCCGGCAAGGGCATGGTGCTCGACCCCGAAGACCACGACACCTGGTCGGCGGGGTCGTTCTTCACCAACCCGATCCTCACGGACGAGGACTTCGCCGCGTTCCACGCGCGCGTGCGGGAGCGTCTGGGCGACGGCGCCGTCCCGCCCGCCTACCCCGCGGGCGACGGCCACACCAAGACCTCCGCGGCCTGGCTGATCGACAAGGCGGGCTTCACCAAGGGATACGGCAGCGGCCCCGCCCGTATCTCCACCAAGCACACGCTGGCCCTCACCAACCGCGGCGACGCCACCACCGAGGACCTGCTGGCCCTCGCCCGGGAGGTCGTCGCCGGGGTCCGGGACGCCTTCGGGATCATCCTGGTCAACGAGCCGGTGACGGTGGGCGTCAGCCTCTGACGCCCACCCCGAAGGCATTCCAGGCGGCCGTACGCCCGTTTCAGGCGGCCGTACGCCCGTTTCAGGCGGCCGGGGCCGCCAGCCAGTCGTCGACCCCCGACAGCAGCTTCGCCTTCACGTCCTCCGGGGCCGCCGAGCCGCGTACCGACTGCCGGGCCAGCTCGGCCAGCTCGGCGTCCGTGAAACCGTGGTGGCGGCGGGCGATCTCGTACTGGGCCGCGAGGCGTGAACCGAACAGCAGCGGGTCGTCCGCGCCGAGCGCCATCGGCACCCCGGCCTCGAACAGAGTCCTCAGGGGTACGTCCTCGGGCTTCTCGTAGACGCCGAGCGCGACGTTGGAGGCCGGGCACACCTCGCAGGTGATCCCCCTCTCGGCGAGGCGCTTCAGCAGCCGTGGGTCCTCCGCCGCGCGCACCCCGTGCCCGATCCGCGAGGCGTGCAGATCGTCCAGGCAGTCCCGGACCGACGACGCGCCGGTCAGCTCACCGCCGTGCGGCGCCGACAGCAGCCCGCCGTCCCTGGCGATCGTGAACGCCCGGTCGAAGTCCCGCGCCATGCCCCGCCGCTCGTCGTTGGAGAGCCCGAAACCGACGATGCCGCGATCCCTGTAGCGCACGGCCAACCGGGCCAGCGTGCGCGCGTCCAAGGGGTGCTTCATGCGGTTCGCGGCCAGGAGGACACGCATCCCGAGCCCGGTCTCGCGCACGGTGGTGTCCACCGCGTCCAGGATGATCTCCAGCGCCGGGATGAGCCCGCCCAGCCGGGGCGCGTACGACGTGGGGTCGACCTGGATCTCCAGCCAGCCGGAGCCGTCCCTGACGTCTTCCTCGGCGGCCTCGCGCACCAGCCGCTGGATGTCCTCGGGCTCTCTGAGGCAGGACCGCGCGGCGTCGTACAGCCGCTGGAAGCGGAACCAGCCGCGTTCGTCCGTCGCCCGCAGCCTCGGAGGCTCCCCGCTGGTCAGTGCGTCGGTCAGGGCCTCGGGCAGCCGCACGCCGTACTTGTCGGCGAGTTCCAGGACGGTTCCGGGCCGCATCGACCCGGTGAAGTGCAGGTGCAGATGAGCCTTCGGCAGCTCAGAGACATCACGTACGTGCTCCATTCGAGGATCCTGCCGTACGCCGGAGCCGCATCGGTAGCGCTTTCCCCGATCGTGGTCTTGCTCGCACTCAAAGACGAAGAAAGGGGACCCAACCTACTCACGTGAGCAGGTTGGGTCCCCGCGCGCGGAGCGCGAAAAACGTCAGTCCCGCGCCTCGGACAACAGCTTCTGGATGCGGCTCACGCCCTCGACGAGATCCTCGTCACCCAGCGCGTACGACAGCCGCAGGTACCCCGGTGTGCCGAACGCCTCACCCGGGACGACCGCGACCTCGGCCTCCTCCAGGATGAGCGCGGCCAGCTCGACGGTGTTCTGCGGGCGCTTGCCGCGGATCTCCTTGCCGACGAGGCCCTTCACGGAGGGGTACGCGTAGAAGGCGCCCTCGGGCTCCGGGCAGAGCACGCCGTCGATCTCGTTGAGCATCCGGACGATGGTCCGGCGGCGGCGGTCGAAGGCCTCACGCATCGTCGCGACCGCGTCCAGGTCGCCGGAGACGGCGGCGATCGCGGCCACCTGGGCGACGTTCGAGACGTTGGAGGTGGCGTGCGACTGGAGGTTCGTCGCGGCCTTGACGACGTCCTTCGGGCCGATGACCCAGCCCACGCGCCAGCCGGTCATGGCGTACGTCTTGGCCACGCCGTTGACGACGACGCACTTGTCGCGCAGCTCCGGCAGGAGCGCGGGGAGGGACACGGAGACCGCGTCGCCGTAGACGAGGTGCTCGTAGATCTCGTCCGTGAGCACCCACAGACCGTGCTCGACGGCCCAGCGGCCGATCGCCTCGGTCTCGGCCTCGCTGTAGACGGAGCCGGTCGGGTTGGACGGCGACACGAAGAGGACGACCTTGGTCTTCTCCGTGCGGGCGGCCTCCAGCTGCTCGACCGAGACCCGGTAGCCCGTGGTCTCGTCCGCGACGACCTCGACCGGGACGCCGCCCGCGAGGCGGATCGACTCCGGGTACGTCGTCCAGTACGGCGCCGGGACGATGACCTCGTCGCCCGGGTCGAGGATCGCGGCGAAGGCCTCGTAGATGGCCTGCTTGCCGCCGTTGGTGACCAGGATCTGGGAGACGTCGGGCTCGTAGCCCGAGTCCCGCAGCGTCTTCGCGGCGATCGCGGCCTTCAGCTCGGGCAGGCCGCCCGCCGGCGTGTAGCGGTGGTACTTCGGGTTCTTGCAGGCTTCGACGGCCGCCTCGACGATGTAGTCCGGCGTCGGGAAGTCGGGCTCACCGGCGCCGAAGCCGATCACCGGACGCCCGGCGGCCTTGAGGGCCTTGGCCTTGGCGTCCACGGCGAGGGTGGCGGACTCGGAGATCGCGCCGACTCGGGCGGAGACCCGGCGCTCGGTGGGAGGGGTTGCAGGGCTCATGGACCCCATCGTTTCAGACACGAAACGCCCGCGGCACGCGGGTTTCACAGACTGGTCAGCCCGGTGAACAGTTGTCCGACAAGCGCGTCGCGCAGCCGGACCGGGCCGCGGAACCCGGGAGCGTACGTGCCGGACCGCCCGTGGCGCCGGCGGCCGAAAACACGCCCGTCTGCGAGCCGTGCACCGGCGAAACGGCGACCGACAACGCCCGTGAGAACACTTTCTGTTCGACGCCCGGCTCAGGAGCACGTACACTCTCACCTCGTTGGCCTCCACAGGCCGCGCTCACCCGGTGCACACCGAGCACTCGGGCGGATGCGGTACGTTTGGGGGGAACCAAAGGGTCGTAGCTCAATTGGTAGAGCACTGGTCTCCAAAACCAGCGGTTGGGGGTTCAAGTCCCTCCGGCCCTGCTACACACTCCTTACGCCAGGATGTGTGCGCATGTACGTACAGCAGCAATGCACCGCCGTGCGGCTCAGACCGGGCGCGGCACGGCCACGACCCGGAATCAGGTGAGGACGAGTGACGGACGCCGTGGGCTCCATCGACATGCCTGATGCCCAGGATGAGGCGCCGGAGTCCAAGAAGACCCGCAAGGGCGGCAAGCGCGGCAAGAAGGGCCCGTTCAAGCGACTGGCGCTCTTCTACCGCCAGATCGTCGCGGAGCTCCGCAAGGTCGTCTGGCCGACCCGTTCGCAGCTGACGACGTACACGACCGTGGTGATTGTCTTCGTCGTCATCATGATCGGTCTGGTGACTGTGATTGACTTCGGACTCGACAAGGCCGCCAAGTACGTCTTCGGCTGAGCCGAAAGCGAAGGGCGCCGTCCCCGGCGCCCCTTTCGCGTGTTCCACCGCCATGAATCCAGGAAGAAGCAGCCACCGTGTCTGACCCGAACGTGAACGACGCCATCGAGCCTCGTGGGGAAGGTGTCGAGCCCGCGGACGACGAGCTCGACATCGTCGAGGGAGCGGACGAGGTCGACGAGTTCGAGGCTGCCGAGGCCGAGGCGGGGGAGCCGGCTGAGGAAGCCGCCGTGCACGTCGAGGACGAGGCCGAGGACAAGGCCGAAGAGGAGCTCGAGGAGGAGGCCGCCGAAGAGGAGGCCGAGCCCGTCGACCCCGTCGCCGCCCTGCGCGAGGAACTGCGGACCCTGCCCGGCGAGTGGTACGTCATCCACACGTACGCCGGCTACGAGAACCGCGTGAAGACCAACCTGGAGCAGCGCGCCGTCTCGCTGAACGTCGAGGACTTCATCTTCCAGGCCGAGGTGCCGCAGGAAGAGGTCGCGCAGATCAAGAACGGCGAGCGCAAGACCATCCGTCAGAACAAGCTCCCGGGCTACGTCCTGGTGCGCATGGACCTGACGAACGAGTCCTGGGGCGTCGTCCGCAACACGCCCGGCGTCACCGGCTTCGTGGGCAACGCCTACGACCCGTACCCGCTGACGCTCGACGAGATCGTCAAGATGCTCGCCCCGGAGGCCGAGGAGAAGGCAGCCCGCGAGGCCGCCGAGGCCGAGGGCAAGCCGGCTCCGGCCCGCAAGGTCGAGGTCCAGGTGCTCGACTTCGAGGTCGGCGACTCGGTCACCGTCACGGACGGCCCGTTCGCCACGCTCCAGGCGACCATCAACGAGATCAACCCCGACTCGAAGAAGGTCAAGGGCCTCGTCGAGATCTTCGGCCGGGAGACGCCGGTCGAGCTGAGCTTCGACCAGATTCAGAAGAACTAGTCCGGCGACCGGGCAGCTCCCGGTTTCTGGATTCCTCTTCTGGACTCCTCGCTTCCGCGCAGGTCAGGCAGGCTCTCGGTAGCCGGTCTGACCTGCTCGGTTTTTAGCCGCGCATCTATACCCGTTATCGTTGTGCGGTATGCCTTCATCCGGGACGCGACCCGGACGGAGGCGCACTCGAATCGAAAGGACCCGGAGAGCAATGCCTCCCAAGAAGAAGAAGGTCACGGGGCTCATCAAGCTCCAGATCCAGGCCGGTGCCGCGAACCCGGCCCCGCCGGTCGGTCCGGCGCTGGGTCAGCACGGCGTCAACATCATGGAGTTCTGCAAGGCCTACAACGCCGCGACCGAGTCGCAGCGCGGTTGGGTCATCCCGGTGGAGATCACGGTCTACGAGGACCGTTCCTTCACCTTCATCACCAAGACGCCGCCGGCCGCCAAGATGATCCTCAAGGCCGCGGGCGTGGAGAAGGGCTCCGGCGAGCCGCACAAGACCAAGGTCGCCAAGATCACCGAGGCGCAGGTCCGCGAGATCGCCACGACGAAGATGCCCGACCTCAACGCCAACGACCTGGACGCCGCCGCGAAGATCATCGCCGGTACCGCGCGTTCCATGGGCGTCACGGTCGAGGGCTGACCTCAACCCCGTAAGAAACACCGTGGCAGGGCCTGCTCGGCCCGTACCACGACTCCTTTCAGAACACACAGGAGCAGTTGTGAGCAAGCGCAGCAAGGCTCTCCGCGCTGCGGACGCCAAGATCGACCGGGAGAAGCTGTACGCCCCGCTCGAGGCCGTCCGTCTCGCCAAGGAGACCTCCACGACCAAGTTCGACGGCACCGTCGAGGTCGCCTTCCGTCTGGGTGTCGACCCGCGCAAGGCCGACCAGATGGTCCGTGGCACCGTGAACCTCCCGCACGGCACCGGTAAGACCGCCCGGGTCCTGGTCTTCGCGACCGGTGACCGTGCCGAGGCCGCTCGCGCCGCGGGCGCCGACATCGTCGGCTCCGACGAACTGATCGACGAGGTGTCGAAGGGCCGTCTGGACTTCGACGCCGTCGTCGCCACCCCGGACCTCATGGGCAAGGTCGGCCGCCTCGGCCGCGTGCTCGGCCCCCGTGGTCTCATGCCGAACCCCAAGACCGGCACCGTGACCCCGGATGTCACCAAGGCCGTCAACGACATCAAGGGCGGCAAGATCGAGTTCCGCGTCGACAAGCACTCGAACCTGCACTTCATCATCGGCAAGACGTCGTTCGACGACACCAAGCTGGTGGAGAACTACGGCGCGGCGCTGGAGGAGATCCTCCGTCTGAAGCCGTCCGCCGCCAAGGGTCGCTACATCAAGAAGGCCGCCATCACCACCACGATCGGCCCCGGCGTCCCGGTCGACCCCAACCGCACCCGCAACCTCCTCGCCGAGGAGGACCCGGCCGCCGTCTGAGCCCCGCGCTCCGTTCGGCAGTCGGTCGCACTCGCGATCCGGTCAGCGAGCCCCGCAACCTTTCGAGGTGCGGGGCTCGTCCCTTTCTGAGCACACGTACGAGTGTCAGTGCTCTGCGCTAGCGTGCGAAGCACAGGAATCTCATGGGGGGTAGAGACGAATGACCAGCACGACCGTGCGCCGGATGGCCCTTTCGATCGCCGTGGTGACCGCGTTGACGGGAGCGGCCGCCTGCACCTCCTCGGGCTCCTCGGGCTCCTCCGGGGACTCCGGCAAGGACGACAAGGCAGGCCGCAAGGGCGGGGTGGTCGTAAGCCCCGTCGCGGCCCTGCGCCTGGCGGAGAAGTCCACGAGCAGCGCCGACTCCGCGCGCGTGAAGTCCACGACCACCATGGGCACCATGATGTCCATGGAGGCGGACGGCGCCCTCGACTGGTCCGACGGCTACACCGGCACGATGACCATCGAGTACACCGGCGGCACGATGGCCGACCAGATGCGCCAGATGGGCACCACCAAGATGGAGGCCCGCTACCTGGAGGACGCCTACTACGCGCAGATGGGCGACAAGTTCGCCGACCAGGCGGGCGGCAAGCACTGGATCAAGTACGACTACGACGCCCTGGCGGAAGCGGCCGGCGGCTCGGGGGCGTACATGAAGGACCAGATGCAGAACACCACGCCGAACCAGTCGGTGAAGCTCCTGCTCGCCTCCGGCGACGTGAAGAAGGTCGGCGAGGAGACCGTGCGCGGCGAGCAGACCACGCACTACTCGGGCACGGTCGAGGTCGCGGACCTCGCGGAGAAGAACTCCGACCTGACCGAGGACCAGCTGGCCGACCTGAAGAAGCAGCTGCAGCAGGCCGGGATCACCACAGAGACCATCGACATCTGGGTCAACGACAAGGATTTGCTGGTCAAGAAGGTCGAGAAGGGCGAGATGACGTCCGGGACGATGTCCCAGACGGCGTACTACAGCGACTACGGCGTGAAGGTCTCCACCGAGACGCCTCCGGCTGGGGACACGGTGGACTTCACGGAGCTGATAGGTAACCAGCCGGCTGCGTAGGGCTTGGTAGCGCCGTGGGGGTTCTCGTAGTTTCCGGGTGCGGGGCGTCTGTGGTTGCTCGCGCAGTTCCCCGCGCCCCTGACGGGGCGCGTGAGGTGTGCCACACCGGGCTCGCTGAAACTCCAGGGACACAGGAAACCCTCTGGGATACGCTCGCGGTCTTGCTGTGAACCGATCAAAAGCGTTTCTTGGGGGGAACATGGGGATTTCTGTGCATGGATCCGTGCGGCGCAGGGTGACCGGTGCGGCGCTCGCCGCCCTGCTGCTCGGTGGGGGAGTGGTCGGCTGCGGGAAGGGCTCCGGGAGTGAGTCGCCGGAGATGACGCCCGCGGCGGCCGTGGAGAAGGCGGCGAAGAACGCGCAGGACATCACGTCCCTGAGCTACCGGCTGACCGGCAAGGTCCCGGAGGAGGGGCGCGTCAAGGCCGAGGCGCAGATGAGCATCAAGCCCACGCTCGCCATGAGCATGAAGATGACGGCGCTCGACCAGACCACGGACAACCAGGTCGAGATCCGGCTCGTCGACAAGGCCATGTACATCGACGGAGGCGCCGCGGCCGCGAAGGAGATGGACGGGAAGCGCTGGATCAAGTTCGACCTGGCCGCGCTCGGCAAGGACGCCGACGCCCTGGGCGGTGACTCGCTGGGTGCCGGGCAGGCCGACAAGAACCCGCTCCAGGAGTCCACCCTGCTCACCGGCTCCAAGGACGTGAAGAAGGTCGGCACCGAGACCGTCGACGGTGTCAAGACCACCCACTACAAGGGCACGGTCACCCTGGACGAGTTCCGCGCGTCCCTGAAGGACGAGGACAAGAAGACCCGGGACCAGCGCGAGAAGGCCCTCGAGCAGTACGAGAAGATGGGCGTCGACAGCATCACGATGCACATGTGGATCGACGGCGAGGACCACACCAAGCAGTTCCGCATGAAGGGCGACGCCGACAAGGGCCCGCTCGACATGACCATCACGTTCCTCGACTACAACAAGCCGGTGACCGTGAAGGCCCCGGCGGCCAAGGACACGATGGACCTCGCGGAGATGATGAAGGCGGCCCAGCAGGGCTGACGGGCGGCGGCAGCGCTCGCGACCCGCGGCCCGCGTCCCGTTTTCCGTGGCAGTCCCGTTCCCATGGCTGCGCCCCTCCCGGAGGCGCAGCCGTACGGATTTGCTTGACAGCGATCCGGTCCCGTACTCTTCCGGGGAAGCCAAAGACCGCTGGTCGTTGCCGTGGTGCTCGTAAGAGGGCCCGGCGGCCGAAGGATCCGCTGAACTGCGGACGACCCGCGCAGGTGAATGTGGAAGTGCTCCTGGGCCGGTTCCGTGTTCCAACGGAATTCGTCCGGTTGAGCTACGCCCCGTGCGCCTGCGCCGGGGCGTTTCGTTTATCCCAGCCCCTTCCGAGCGGTCCTCATCACCCGGAAGGAGGCCGAGGCTCATGGCGACACCCGACAAGGTCGATGCCGTTGAGGAGATCACGGGGAAGCTCCGTAACTCCAACGCCGCTGTTGTGACGTCCTACACCGGGCTGAGCGTGGCGCAGCTCAAGCAGCTCCGCCGTTCTCTCGGCGAGAACGCTCAGTACCGAGTGGTGAAGAACACGCTCACCAAGATCGCGGCCAAGGAAGCCGGGATCTCCGTGCTGGACGAGCACCTCAGTGGCTCGACGGCCGTCGCCTTCGTGACCGGTGACCCGGTCGAGGCGGCGAAGGGTCTGCGTGACTTCGCCAAGGACAACCCCGCTCTCGTCATCAAGGGCGGTGTCCTTGACGGCAAGGCGCTGTCCGCCGACGAGATCAAGAAGCTTGCGGACCTCGAGTCCCGCGAGGTTCTGCTCGCCAAGCTGGCGGGCGCCCTGAAGGGCAAGCAGACGCAGGCTGCTCAGGTCTTCCAGGCGCTCCCGTCGAAGCTCGTCCGCACCGTGGACGCGCTTCGTGCCAAGCAGGACGAGCAGGGCGGTGCCGAGTAATTCGGCTCGCGAAATGACCGCCGCCTGAGGCAGCCCGCCGCAGGCAGGAGGTCGTAGCGGGCCGAACGTCTACGCAGTAACGCCGCAAGGCGCACGCCCGCCAGACATGTACATCCGGCACCAGCCGAATTAGTGGAAGGAAAGCCATCGTGGCTCTCACCCAGGACGAGCTTCTCGCCGAGTTCGAGAACATGACCCTCATCCAGCTCTCCGAGTTCGTGAAGGCGTTCGAGGAGAAGTTCGACGTCACCGCCGCTGCCGCCGCGGTCGCCGTTCCCGCCGCGGGTGCCCCGGGCGCCCCGGCCGAGGCCGCTGAGGAGCAGGACGAGTTCGACGTCATCCTCACCGGTGCCGGCGACAAGAAGATCCAGGTCATCAAGGTCGTGCGTGAGCTGACCTCCCTGGGTCTGAAGGAGGCCAAGGACCTCGTGGACGGCGCCCCGAAGCCCGTTCTCGAGAAGGTCGCCAAGGAGGCCGCGGAGAAGGCCGCCGAGTCCCTCAAGGGCGCCGGCGCCTCCGTCGAGGTCAAGTAAGACCTCACGGTCCGCACGGGCACACGCCGCCAGGCGTGTGCCGACGGGCCCGCCGCACAGCTCTTTCCGTAGGGCTGTAACGCAAACGCACTGAAGGGCGATCATCCAAGTGGGTGGTCGCCTTTCGGCGTTCGTGGACGTCGTCGGACGGCTGCCTTGCACTGTGGGTTCCGACGAGTATGGTGATCTTCGTTGTGCCTCCGGGCACCCCCAGGTGGCCCGCTGCGAGTGACGATCGCAGCACCTGGTTCGGGCTTGGGGGGCCTTGACGAACCGCACGCAGCGCGCAATTCTCAGGACGCGTCGTCACAACGATCCGCATCCGAGGCATGGATCGGCGACGAAGAGGGCAGTATCGATGTGCATCGAGGGCGTGGCTTGCCGCAGGTGTTGACGAACAACGAGGGTTTCCGGGGGTCCGCAAACCCGCACTGGACATCAGTGGGCCAAGTGGCTACACTGACCCTTTGCGCTGCCTGTTAGCTGCTTCCTGCCCGTCACCAGGAACATGCCCTCGCTTGAGCACCGACGATAGAACTGTCTCTGACCTGGGATTTCTATCTCTGTGCCCGATCGAGGGGCCGGTACGCGCGTAGTGAGTCCGAGCCCTCGGAAGGACCCCCTCTTGGCCGCCTCGCGCACTGCCTCGACCGCGAATACGAACAACGGCGCCAGCACCGCCCCGCTGCGCATCTCCTTTGCAAAGATCAAGGAGCCTCTCGAGGTTCCCAACCTGCTCGCGCTGCAGACCGAGAGCTTTGACTGGCTGCTCGGGAACACCGCCTGGCAGAGTCGGGTCGAGGAGGCTCTGGAGTCCGGTCAGGACGTCCCCACCAAGTCCGGTCTGGAGGAGATCTTCGAGGAGATCTCCCCGATCGAGGACTTCTCCGGGTCGATGTCGCTGACGTTCCGCGACCACCGCTTCGAGCCGCCGAAGAACAGCATCGACGAGTGCAAGGAGCGCGACTTCACCTACGCCGCGCCCCTCTTCGTCACGGCCGAGTTCACGAACAACGAGACCGGCGAGATCAAGTCCCAGACCGTCTTCATGGGCGACTTCCCGCTCATGACGAACAAGGGCACGTTCGTCATCAACGGCACCGAGCGTGTCGTGGTGTCGCAGCTGGTCCGTTCGCCGGGTGTCTACTTCGACTCCTCGATCGACAAGACGTCCGACAAGGACATCTTCTCCGCCAAGGTGATCCCGTCCCGGGGTGCCTGGCTGGAGATGGAGATCGACAAGCGCGACATGGTCGGTGTGCGCATCGACCGCAAGCGCAAGCAGTCCGTCACCGTTCTGCTCAAGGCTCTCGGTTGGACGACCGAGCAGATCCTGGAGGAATTCGGCGAGTACGAGTCCATGCGCGCCACCCTGGAGAAGGACCACACCCAGGGCCAGGACGACGCGCTGCTCGACATCTACCGCAAGCTCCGCCCGGGCGAGCCCCCCACGCGTGAGGCCGCCCAGACGCTGCTCGAGAACCTCTACTTCAACCCGAAGCGCTACGACCTCGCGAAGGTCGGCCGCTACAAGGTGAACAAGAAGCTCGGCGCGAACGAGCCGCTGGACGCCGGCGTGCTCACCACCGACGACGTCATCGCCACCATCAAGTACCTGGTGAAGCTGCACGCCGGTGAGACCGAGACGGTCGCCGAGTCGGGCCGCGAGATCATCGTCGAGACCGACGACATCGACCACTTCGGCAACCGCCGTATCCGCAACGTCGGCGAGCTGATCCAGAACCAGGTCCGTACGGGTCTCGCCCGTATGGAGCGCGTCGTGCGTGAGCGCATGACCACGCAGGACGTCGAGGCGATCACGCCGCAGACCCTGATCAACATCCGGCCGGTCGTCGCCTCCATCAAGGAGTTCTTCGGCACCAGCCAGCTGTCCCAGTTCATGGACCAGAACAACCCGCTGTCGGGCCTGACGCACAAGCGTCGTCTCAACGCGCTCGGCCCGGGTGGTCTCTCCCGTGAGCGGGCCGGCTTCGAGGTCCGTGACGTGCACCCCTCGCACTACGGCCGCATGTGCCCGATCGAGACGCCCGAAGGCCCGAACATCGGTCTGATCGGTTCGCTCGCCTCGTACGGCCGCATCAACGCGTTCGGCTTCATCGAGACGCCGTACCGCAAGGTCGTCGACGGTCAGGTCACCGACGAGGTCGACTACCTCACGGCC
The DNA here is from genome assembly GCF_009377185.1 of Streptomyces spongiae. Taxonomy (GTDB): domain Bacteria; phylum Actinomycetota; class Actinomycetes; order Streptomycetales; family Streptomycetaceae; genus Streptomyces; species Streptomyces spongiae. Next base: position 7,462 of record NZ_VJZC01000044.1, on the reverse strand, counting down.
GACGAAGAGGACCGGTTCGTCATCGCGCAGGCCAACGCCACGCTGACGGACGAGTTCCGCTTCGCCGAGGCGCGCGTCCTGGTCCGCCGCCGTGGCGGCGAGGTCGACTACGTCGCCGGTGACGACGTGGACTACATGGACGTCTCGCCGCGCCAGATGGTGTCGGTCGCGACCGCCATGATCCCGTTCCTCGAGCACGACGACGCCAACCGTGCCCTCATGGGCGCGAACATGATGCGTCAGGCCGTGCCGCTCATCAAGTCCGAGTCCCCGCTCGTCGGCACCGGCATGGAGTACCGCTCCGCCGCCGACGCCGGTGACGTGGTCAAGGCCGAGAAGGCGGGTGTGGTCCAGGAGGTCTCCGCGGACTACATCACCACCGCCAACGACGACGGCACGTACATCACGTACCGCCTGGCCAAGTTCGCCCGCTCCAACCAGGGCACCTCGGTCAACCAGAAGGTCATCGTCAACGAGGGCGACCGGATCATCGAGGGCCAGGTCCTCGCCGACGGTCCGGCCACCCAGAACGGCGAGATGGCGCTCGGCAAGAACCTGCTCGTGGCGTTCATGCCGTGGGAGGGTCACAACTACGAGGACGCGATCATCCTGTCGCAGCGCCTCGTGCAGGACGACGTCCTCTCCTCGATCCACATCGAGGAGCACGAGGTCGACGCCCGTGACACCAAGCTCGGCCCCGAGGAGATCACCCGGGACATCCCGAACGTCTCCGAGGAGGTCCTCGCCGACCTCGACGAGCGCGGCATCATCCGCATCGGTGCCGAGGTCATCGCCGGTGACATCCTCGTCGGCAAGGTGACCCCGAAGGGTGAGACCGAGCTGACGCCGGAGGAGCGCCTGCTGCGCGCGATCTTCGGTGAGAAGGCCCGTGAGGTCCGTGACACCTCGCTGAAGGTGCCGCACGGCGAGACCGGCAAGGTCATCGGCGTCCGCGTCTTCGACCGCGAGGAGGGCGACGAGCTTCCCCCCGGTGTGAACCAGCTGGTGCGCGTGTACGTGGCGCAGAAGCGCAAGATCACCGACGGTGACAAGCTCGCCGGCCGTCACGGCAACAAGGGCGTCATCTCGAAGATCCTGCCGATCGAGGACATGCCGTTCCTGGAGGACGGCACCCCGGTCGACATCATCCTCAACCCGCTCGGTGTGCCTTCCCGAATGAACCCGGGACAGGTCCTGGAGATCCACCTCGGCTGGCTCGCCAGCCGCGGCTGGGACGTCTCCGGCCTCGCGGACGACTGGGCGCAGCGCCTGCAGGCCATCGAGGCCGACCGGGTCGACCCGGGCACGAACGTCGCGACCCCCGTCTTCGACGGTGCGCGCGAGGACGAGCTCGCGGGTCTGCTGAACCACACGATCCCGAACCGCGACGGCGAGCGCATGGTGCTCCCGTCCGGCAAGGCGCCGCTGTTCGACGGCCGCTCCGGCGAGCCGTTCCCGGAGCCGATCTCGGTCGGCTACATGTACATCCTGAAGCTGCACCACCTGGTCGACGACAAGCTGCACGCCCGCTCGACCGGTCCGTACTCGATGATCACCCAGCAGCCGCTGGGTGGTAAGGCCCAGTTCGGTGGCCAGCGGTTCGGCGAGATGGAGGTGTGGGCGCTGGAGGCATACGGCGCCGCGTACGCCCTCCAGGAGCTGCTGACCATCAAGTCCGACGACGTCACCGGCCGCGTGAAGGTCTACGAGGCCATTGTCAAGGGCGAGAACATCCCTGAGCCCGGCATCCCCGAGTCCTTCAAGGTGCTCATCAAGGAGATGCAGTCCCTTTGCCTGAACGTGGAGGTGCTGTCCAGCGACGGTATGTCCATCGAGATGCGCGACACCGACGAGGACGTCTTCCGCGCTGCGGAGGAGCTCGGCATCGACCTGTCCCGGCGTGAGCCGAGCAGCGTCGAAGAGGTCTGACGGGACTTCGGCGGGCCTTTTGACTCACAGAGGCGACTCACAGAGGCAAAGGCCCGCCGGCCCCGGGACCCCCGTTTCAGACCCCAAGACTTACAACCCTGAGAGGGATTGACGCATAGTGCTCGACGTCAACTTCTTCGACGAGCTCCGGATCGGCCTGGCCACCGCTGACGACATCCGTCAGTGGAGCCACGGTGAGGTCAAGAAGCCCGAGACCATCAACTACCGCACCCTCAAGCCCGAAAAGGACGGACTCTTCTGCGAGAAGATCTTCGGTCCGACCCGGGACTGGGAGTGCTACTGCGGCAAGTACAAGCGCGTCCGCTTCAAGGGCATCATCTGTGAGCGCTGCGGTGTCGAGGTGACTCGCGCCAAGGTGCGCCGTGAGCGGATGGGCCACATCGAGCTGGCCGCTCCCGTCACGCACATCTGGTACTTCAAGGGCGTTCCGTCGCGGCTGGGCTACCTGCTCGACCTCGCCCCGAAGGACCTGGAGAAGGTCATCTACTTCGCGGCGTACATGATCACGTACGTCGACGAGGAGCGCCGTACGCGTGACCTGCCCTCCCTGGAGGCGCACGTCTCCGTCGAGCGGCAGCAGATCGAGAACCGCCGGGACGCCGACCTGGAGGCCCGCGCCAAGAAGCTCGAGACCGACCTGGCCGAGCTGGAGGCCGAGGGCGCCAAGGCCGACGTGCGCCGCAAGGTGCGCGAGGGCGCCGAGCGTGAGATGAAGCAGCTGCGTGACCGTGCGCAGCGCGAGATCGACCGTCTCGACGAGGTGTGGACCCGGTTCAAGAACCTCAAGGTCCAGGACCTGGAGGGCGACGAGCTCCTCTACCGCGAGCTGCGTGACCGCTTCGGCACGTACTTCGACGGTTCGATGGGTGCCGCGGCGTTGCAGAAGCGCCTGGAGTCCTTCGACCTGGACGAGGAGGCCGAGCGCCTCCGCGAGATCATCCGTACCGGCAAGGGCCAGAAGAAGACCCGTGCGCTCAAGCGCCTGAAGGTCGTCTCCGCGTTCCTGCAGACCAGCAACAGCCCCAAGGGCATGGTGCTCGACTGCGTGCCGGTCATCCCGCCGGACCTGCGTCCGATGGTGCAGCTGGACGGTGGCCGCTTCGCGACCTCCGACCTGAACGACCTGTACCGCCGTGTCATCAACCGCAACAACCGTCTGAAGAGGCTCCTCGACCTCGGCGCGCCCGAGATCATCGTCAACAACGAGAAGCGCATGCTTCAGGAGGCTGTTGACGCCCTCTTCGACAACGGTCGTCGCGGCCGTCCGGTGACCGGTCCCGGTAACCGCCCGCTGAAGTCCCTCAGCGACATGCTGAAGGGTAAGCAGGGTCGCTTCCGTCAGAACCTGCTCGGTAAGCGAGTCGACTACTCGGCGCGTTCCGTGATCGTCGTCGGTCCGCAGCTGAAGCTGCACCAGTGCGGTCTGCCGAAGGCGATGGCGCTGGAGCTCTTCAAGCCGTTCGTGATGAAGCGCCTGGTCGACCTGAACCACGCGCAGAACATCAAGAGCGCCAAGCGCATGGTCGAGCGCGGCCGCACGGTCGTGTACGACGTGCTGGAAGAGGTCATCGCGGAGCACCCGGTTCTGCTGAACCGTGCGCCCACGCTGCACCGCCTCGGCATCCAGGCCTTCGAGCCGCAGCTGGTCGAGGGCAAGGCCATCCAGATCCACCCGCTCGTCTGCACCGCGTTCAACGCGGACTTCGACGGTGACCAGATGGCCGTGCACCTGCCGCTGTCCGCGGAGGCGCAGGCCGAGGCCCGCATCCTGATGCTGTCCTCGAACAACATCCTCAAGCCCGCCGACGGCCGTCCGGTGACGATGCCGACCCAGGACATGGTCCTCGGTCTGTTCTTCCTCACCACGGACAGCGAGATGCGGCAGGTCAAGGGCGAGGAGCGTTCCTTCTCGTCCGTGGCCGAGGCGATCATGGCGTTCGACGCCGGTGAGCTCTCGCTGCAGTCGAAGGTGGACGTCCGCTTCCCGGTGGGCACCATCCCGCCGCGTGGCTGGATGCCGCCGGCGCACGAGGAGGGTGAGCCCGAGTGGCAGCAGGGTGACAGCTTCCGGCTGTCCACCACGCTGGGCCGCGCGCTCTTCAACGAGCTGCTGCCCGAGGACTACCCGTTCGTCGACTACGAGGTCGGCAAGAAGCAGCTCTCCGAGATCGTCAACGACCTCGCCGAGCGCTACCCCAAGGTCATCGTGGCGGCGACGCTCGACAACCTGAAGGCGGCCGGCTTCTACTGGGCGACCCGTTCCGGCGTGACCGTGGCCATCTCCGACGTCGTCGTTCCCGAGGCGAAGAAGGAGATCGTCCGCGGCTACGAGGCGCAGGACGAGAAGGTCCAGAAGCAGTACGAGCGTGGTCTGATCACCAAGGACGAGCGCACGCAGGAGCTCATCGCGATCTGGACCAAGGCGACCAACGAGGTCGCCGAGGCGATGAACGACAACTTCCCGAAGACCAACCCGATCTTCATGATGGTGAACTCGGGCGCACGAGGCAACATGATGCAGATGCGTCAGATCGCCGGTATGCGTGGTCTGGTGTCGAACGCGAAGAACGAGACGATCCCGCGGCCCATCAAGGCGTCGTTCCGTGAGGGTCTGTCCGTGCTGGAGTACTTCATCTCCACGCACGGTGCCCGTAAGGGTCTGGCGGACACGGCCCTCCGTACCGCCGACTCGGGTTACCTGACCCGTCGTCTGGTCGACGTGTCGCAGGACGTCATCATCCGCGAGGAGGACTGCGGCACCGAGCGCGGTCTGAAGCTGAAGATCGCCGAGCGCGGCGCCGACGGCACCCTGCGCAAGACCGATGACGTCGAGACCAGCGTCTACGCCCGCATGCTCGCCGAGGACGTCGTCATCGACGGCAAGGTGATCGCGCCGGCCAACGTGGACCTGGGCGACGTGCTCATCGACCAGCTGGTGCACCACGGCATCGAGCAGGTGAAGACCCGCTCGATCCTGACCTGCGAGTCCCAGGTCGGCACCTGCGCCATGTGCTACGGCCGCTCGCTGGCCACCGGCAAGCTGGTCGACATCGGTGAGGCGGTCGGCATCATCGCCGCCCAGTCCATCGGTGAGCCCGGTACCCAGCTGACGATGCGTACCTTCCACACCGGTGGTGTGGCCGGTGACGACATCACCCAGGGTCTGCCCCGTGTCGTCGAGCTCTTCGAGGCCCGTACCCCGAAGGGTGTCGCCCCGATCTCCGAGGCCTCCGGCCGCGTGCGGATCGAGGAGACCGAGAAGACCAAGAAGCTCGTCGTCACCCCGGACGACGGCAGCGACGAGACGGCGTTCCCGATCTCGAAGCGTGCCAAGGTCCTGGTCCGCGAGGGCGACCACGTCGAGGTGGGCCAGCAGCTCACCGTGGGTGCCACCAACCCGCACGACGTGCTGCGCATCCTGGGTCAGCGTGCCGTCCAGGTCCACCTGGTCGGCGAGGTCCAGAAGGTCTACAACTCGCAGGGCGTGTCGATCCACGACAAGCACATCGAGATCATCATCCGGCAGATGCTGCGCCGAGTGACGATCATCGAGTCCGGCGACGCCGAGCTGCTGCCCGGTGAGCTCGTGGAGCGCTCGAAGTTCGAGACCGAGAACCGTCGTGTGGTCCAGGAAGGCGGCCACCCGGCCTCCGGCCGTCCGCAGCTGATGGGTATCACCAAGGCCTCGCTGGCGACCGAGTCGTGGCTGTCGGCGGCGTCCTTCCAGGAGACGACCAGGGTCCTCACGGACGCGGCGATCAACGCCAAGTCCGACTCCCTGATCGGCCTCAAGGAGAACGTCATCATCGGTAAGCTCATCCCGGCCGGTACGGGCCTGTCCCGCTACCGCAACATCCGGGTCGAGCCGACCGAGGAGGCCAAGGCCGCGATGTACTCGGCCGTCGGCTACGACGACATCGACTACTCGCCGTTCGGCACGGGCTCCGGCCAGGCCGTGCCGCTGGAGGACTACGACTACGGTCCGTACAACCAGTAAGGCCTACGTCCACTGAGGGGCGGTCACCTTTCGGGGTGGCCGCCCTTCGGCGTGCCCGGCCTCGTTGACGACTCCTGACAGAAGTGGTGGGCTTGATCTGGCCAGAGGTCGGTGTCGTGCACGAGGCCGCCGGGTAGCGGGACGCGGTCAGCCGCGTAATCGCACGCGATAAACCCGGCGACGTCGGCGATCATCCCTGGGACACTGGTCGCCCATGGATGAGGTGAAAGTCGTCGTCGCCCATTCCGAGCGCGCGACCCTGCGCGTCGGCGACATGTTCCTGAAGGTGGACGCCGATCAGGCACGCCTCGTCGTCGAGGTCGAGGCGATGTCCCTCGCGCCGGTCCCGACCCCGGCGGTCCTGTGGCGCAAGCCGCCCGTGCTCGCGATCGCCGCACTCCCGGGGACGACGCTTGGGCGCCTCGGCGGGCCGTCGACCGGATCGCCGGCGGCGTGGGCCGCGGCGGGCGCCGCCATCCGGAAGCTGCACGACGCGCCGCTGCCGTCCCGGTCGGGCCGGGCAGGCCGGAGCATCGATGCGCTGGCGGCGGAACTCGACGAGGAGTGCGAGTTGCTCGTGACGAACGGCGTCCTGCCCGCCGACCTGGTCACCCGCAACCGCCAGGTCGCCGAGGCCGCGCTCCGGCCGTGGACTCCGGCGTTCACGCACGGCGACCTTCAGATCGCGCACGTCTTTGTCGACGGCGACGAGGTCACCGGCATCATCGACTGGTCCGAGGCGGGCCAGGGTGATGCCCTGTACGACCTCGCCACCTTCACGCTCGGACATGAGGAGCACCTCGACGACGTCATCGCCGGCTATGGCACCGACGTCGACCTCGACGTGATCCACGCGTGGTGGTCGTTGCGAAGCCTGCTGGCAGTTCGCTGGCTGATCGAGCACGGCTTCGACCCTTTCGCGCCGGGCTGTGAGGTCGATGTGCTGAGATCCCGGATGTGAGGCTGCACGGGCCCGACTGCTACGTATGCGTTCTGACGCATCGAGCAGGCCATCCCCCGGGGCGATCGCCGGACGGGCAGTGGCGACGCAGACAGGCAAGGGCTGACCGTCGAGGTCGCTTGCGCTGTCCGGTGGTTCAGGCCGCCGCAGCGGTGTCGGAGCCCGCGTCGCGGCAGTCACGGCAGTAGGCGCCTGGCCGCGTAGTCCGGATCGCACGTTCGCAGCCCTCGCAGTTGTGGAACGGGGGAGGAGCGGCGGTTCGGTCGACGGGTGAGGGAGCGGGCGCGGTCGGCGCGGGCGGTGGCAGCAGCTCGGTGAGGCGATGGGCGAGGAGAGACGCCGGGTTGCGGAGGGGATCGCCAGGGAGGTTCGCGGTCAGGGCGTGCCGTACGGCCTCGGTGCGTGCGCCGCGTTCGAGCCAGGCGGCGACTGCCGGGGCGAGGTGGCGGACGGCACGTTCGGAGAGGAGGAGGCGGTGGTCGTGGTGGTGGAGGGTGGTGAGGAGGGCGGTGGCCTTACGGTGGCGGTCGAGGTCTGGGGTCTGGGGTTCGGGG
>NZ_VJZC01000440.1 GCF_009377185.1 Streptomyces spongiae | reverse complement strand
CCCCCCGCCGCCCCCGGTGACGTACTCGCCGAGGCGGAGGGGCTCCATGTGCGGCTCGGCTCCCGCGAGGTCCTCGCCGATGTCGGTGTCACCGCCCGCGCGGGCGAGGTGCTCGCGCTCGTCGGGCCCAACGGGGCGGGGAAGTCGACCCTGTTGGCCGCCCTGGCCGCCGACCTGCGGCCCACCGCGGGCGTCGTACGCGTGCACGGGCGCCCCGCCGACGAGTGGCCCGCGCCCGACCTCGCCCTGCGGCGCGCCGTACTGCCCCAGGCGGCGGCGCTGTCGTTCCCGTTCACGGTCGAGGAGGTCGTACGGATGGGCCGCGCACCCTGGGCGCGGCAGCCCGGCGGGGGTGACGAGGACGACGACGCCGTGCGCGAGGCCATAGCGGCCACCGAGGTCGGCGCGTTCGCGGCCCGTCCCTTCTCCGCGCTCAGCGGCGGCGAGCGCGCCCGGGTGGCGCTGGCGCGGGTGCTCGCCCAACGGGCGCCGCTGCTGCTGCTCGACGAACCGACCGCCGCGCTGGACCTCAGGCACCAGGAGCTGGTGCTGCGGGTGTGCCGGGAGCGGGCGCGGGCCGGTGACGCGGTGGTCGTGGTCCTGCACGACCTGGGGCTCGCGGCGGCGTACGCGCACCGGGTCGCGGTGCTGCGCGCCGGGCGGATCGCGGCCGAGGGCGTGCCGGAGGAGATCTTCACGGACGGGTTGCTGTCGGAGGTCTACCGGCAGCCGGTGGAGGTGTTCCCGCATCCGCGGACCGGCGGCGTCCTGATCAGTCCGAAACGGGATCTTGAACCACACTTGGGCTCTTGACCCTCTCTTGACCGAATCATCAGGGCTGTTTTAAGCCACCGTGATCAAGCCGTGCTCGTACGCCCGCGATGAGAGGAGATTCACTGGACGAGCGGAAATTGGTGAGGTAAGCCTCAGATAACTTGGGGCAGCCTCACCTTATCTGTGCGTCCCCTGTGTCCTTCCTTGGAGCCGAAATGCGCCCCCTCAGACTGTCCGTCGTCACCGCCGCCGCCACCGTGGCGGCCCTGACCGCCGTCACCGGCTGCACCGAGAAGAGCAGCGCCAAGGGCGGCGACGGCGCCATCGAGGTGACCGCCACCGACAGCAAGTGCGAGGTGTCGAAGAAGGAGTTCCCGGCCGGGCACGTCGAGCTCGCCATCGAGAACAAGGGTTCCAAGGTCACCGAGGTCTACATCCTCTTCCCGGACGACCGGGTGGTCACCGAGCGCGAGAACATAGGCCCCGGCACCCAGCAGAAGGTCACGGCCGAGGTGAAGGCGGGCGACTACGAGATCGCCTGCAAGCCCGGCATGAAGGGCGACGGCATCCGGCAGAAGGTCACGGCCACCGGCAGCGGCAAGGTCGCCAAGCGCGACCCGCGCCTGGACAAGGCCGTGGCCGACTACCGCAAGTACGCCCAGGAGCAGGCCGACGCGACCATCCCGCTGGTCAAGGTGTTCGCCGAGGCCGTCAAGGACGGCGACATCGAGGCCGCGAAGAAGGCGTACGCGCCCTCCCGCATCGGCTGGGAGCGCACCGAGCCGGTCGCCGAGTCCTTCGGCGACATCGACCCGGAGGTCGACGCCCGCGCCGACGGCCTGGAGAAGGGCCAGAAATGGACCGGCTGGCACGCGCTGGAGAAGGCCCTCTGGCAGGACAAGAAGATCGGCGCCGAGCAGAAGACCCTCGCCGACCAGCTGGTCACCGACCTCACGGACTGGCAGAAGCGGGTCGGCAAGGCCGAGATCACCCCGACCTCCATGGCCAACGGCGCCAAGGAGCTGCTCGACGAGGTCTCCACCGGCAAGGTCACCGGCGAGGAGGAGCGCTACTCGCACACCGACCTGGTCGACTTCAAGGCCAACGTCGAGGGCGCGCAGAAGGCGTACGAGCTGCTCAAGCCGGTCGCGCAGGAGAACGACAAGACGCTGACCACCGAGCTCGACAAGCAGTTCGCCGCGCTGGACACCCTGCTCGACACGTACCGCGCGGACAAGAACTCGTACGACTTCGTCTCGTACGACAAGGTCGGCGAGTCCGACCGCAAGAAGCTGTCGGACGCGGTGAACGCGCTCGCCGAGCCGCTGTCCAAGCTCGCCACCGCCGTCGTGAAGTAGGGACGACCATGACGGACACCACCGAAGAGACGACAAGCACCCCTTCGCGACGGTCGCTGATCGGCTGGGGCGGGGCCGGGCTCGCGCTCGGCGCCGCCGCGGCCGGTGGCGCGGTGGCCGCGGCCACGACGGGCGGCGACACCGCCGCCCAGGCAGGCACCGACAGCGGAGCCCCGGTCGCCTTCCACGGCGCGCACCAGGCCGGTATCGCCACCGCGGTGCAGGACCGGCTGCACTTCGCCGCGTTCGACGTGAAGACGGACGACCGCGCCGAGTTCGTGCAGATGCTCAAGGACTGGACGGCGGCCGCGCGGCGGATGACGGCCGGGAAGGCGGTCGGCGAGGGCGCGTACGGCGGCCTTGCGGAGGCTCCGCCGGACGACACCGGCGAGGCGCTGGGGCTGAAGCCGTCCAGGCTGACCCTCACCGTCGGTTTCGGGCCCTCGCTCTTCGAGAAGTTCGGGCTGAAGGACGCGCGTCCCGAGGCCCTGGTGGACCTGCCGCAGTTCGCGGGCGACAACCTCGACAAGGCCCGCAGCGGCGGCGACCTGTGCGTCCAGGCGTGCGCGGACGACCCGCAGGTCGCGGTGCACGCGATCCGCAACCTCGCCCGCATCGGCTTCGGCAAGGTCGCCGTGCGCTGGTCCCAGCTCGGCTTCGGCAAGACGTCGTCGACGACGCCGGAGGCCCAGACCCCGCGCAACCTCATGGGTTTCAAGGACGGCACCCGCAACATCGCCGGCACGGACAAAGCCGGGCTGGACAAGCACGTGTGGGTGGCCGCGTCGGACGGCCCGGACTGGATGACCGGCGGTTCCTACCTGGTGGCGCGGCGCATCCGGATGCACATCGAGCCCTGGGACCGCACCTCGCTGCAGGAGCAGGAGGACATCTTCGGCCGCGACAAGGGCGAGGGCGCGCCCGTCGGCAAGGCGAAGGAGCGCGACGAGCCGTTCCTGAAGGCGATGTTGCCGGACGCGCACGTACGGCTCGCGCACCCGGACTCCAACCACGGGGCGCGGATCCTGCGTCGCGGCTACTCCTTCACCGACGGCACGGACGGCCTCGGCCGCCTGGACGCGGGCCTGTTCTTCCTCGCGTACCAGCGGGACGTGCGCGAGGGCTTCATCCCGATCCAGCGCAACCTCGCCACGGACGCGCTCAACGAGTACATCCAGCACGTGGGTTCGGCGATCTTCGCGGTGCCGCCGGGCGTCCGGGACTCCGGCGACTGGTGGGGCCGGGAGCTGTTCTCCTCGGCGAAGGGGGCCTAGCGTCGTGTTCGCGAACTATCTGATCGGTCTGCGCGAGGGACTTGAGGCGAGTCTCGTCGTCTGCATCCTCATCGCGTACCTGGTGAAGACCGACCGCCGGGACGCGCTGAAGCCGATCTGGATCGGCATCGGCGTCGCGGTCGGGCTCGCCCTCGGCTTCGGCTGCGTCCTCGAATTCGGCTCGCAGGAGCTGACGTTCCAGGCGCAGGAGGCGCTCGGCGGCTCGCTGTCGATCATCGCGGTGGGCCTGGTGACGTGGATGGTCTTCTGGATGCGCCGTACGGCCCGCCATCTGAAGTCCGAACTGCACGGCAAGCTGGACGCGGCCCTGCGGATGGGCACGGGCGCGCTGGTCGCCACGGCGTTCCTGGCGGTGGGGCGCGAGGGCCTGGAGACGGCCCTGTTCGTGTGGGCGTCCGTGCGCGCCTCCGGCGACGGCACCCAAGGGCCGCTGATCGGCGTGCTGTTGGGCATCGCGACGGCCGTCGTACTCGGCTGGCTCTTCTACCGGGGTGCCCTGCGCATCAATCTCTCCAGGTTCTTCACGTGGACCGGCGGGATACTGGTCGTGGTGGCGGCGGGCGTGCTCGCGTACGGCTTCCACGATCTGCAGGAAGCGGACTTCCTGCCTGGTCTGACGGACAAGGCGTTCGACATCAGCGACACCCTGGACCCCTCGTCCTGGTACGGGACGCTGCTGAAGGGAATCTTCAACTTCCAGCCCGATCCGACCGTTCTCCAGGTCACGGTATGGCTCCTGTACCTGATCCCGACGCTCGCGCTGTTCCTCGCCCCGGTAGGGTTCGCCTCCGGGAAGGGGAAGGTGAAGGGACCTGATGAGCAGGGATCGCGGGGTTCTCAGCCCTCGAAGGCTCAGTGAGTACACGGGCCTTCGACGGCTCGGTATGTACGACGACCGTCCTCGACGGCTCGGCGGGCACGGCCGGTTCGCGCTGGCGACCGCGTCGGTGGCCGTGCTGTCCGTGACGGCGAGCGGCTGTGTGGTCGTCCACGGCGAGCGGGAGATCATGCCGACGGCGACGCGGGCCGATGCCGCCCGCGCGCTGAAGAGCTTCACCGCCGCGTACAACAAGGCCGACAAGACGTACGACCAGGCCGCGGACGCGGACCAGGTGACCGGCGCGCTCGCCGACATCGACGGCGCGAAGCTGAGGGCGGGCCGCAAGAACAACCCGGACGGCAATCCGGCGTACTCGCCGCTGAAGCTGACCGACGCGAAGTTCACGATCCCCGAGAAGGCGGGCTGGCCGCGCTGGTTCGTCGCCGACACTGCCGCCAACAAGGGCCTCAAGGACACCCGTTGGCTGCTGGTGTTCACCCGCTCCGACGCCAACGCCGTGTGGTCGGTGTCGTACCTGACGATCCTCAACGCCGACGACGTCCCGGAGTTCGAGAAGGACAAGGACGGCTTCGCGCAGACGGTCACGGCGGATGACGCGGCACTGGCGATAGCGCCGGACAAGCTGGGCGAGGAGTACGCCACGTACCTGAAGGCCAAGGGCTCCGGCAGCTCCGGGAGTTCCGGCGGGGCGAACTTCGCGCCCGGCACGCACACCTCCGTGTGGCGGGCCGACCGCGTGAAGAAGTCGAACCAGCCGGGGCTCGCCCGCCAGTACATCGACGAGCCGCTGTCGAAGGGCGACTACGCCCCGCTGGGCCTGCGCACGACGGACGGCGGGGCCCTGGTCTTCTTCGCCACGCGCCACTACGAGAAGCAGACGGCCGCACCGGGTTACGACCTCGACGTCGACGCCAACATCCAGGCCCTGCTGACCGGCGAGGTCAAGTCCTCGCTGACGCTGCAGCGGGTGTCCAACCAGGTGGTGATGGACCCGGCGAAGTCGGCCTCGGACCAGCAGGTGAAGTTCCTCAGCCGGGTGGACGGGCTGACGAGCGTGAAGGGCGAGTAGGGCTCGTAGAGCGAGCAGGTCTCCGCGGAAGGGCTGGGCCGGCGGGAGTGGCTCAGCCCCTCAGGGGCCAGGCCGCCGTCGCGTGGTCCGGCTCCTCCCCCGCGTACCGGGAGCATTCGTCGGTGAGGATCTCCAGCAGGCTCAGCGGGTCGGGCAGCGGGTGTTCGAGGCCGCGCACCCACTGGACGCCGAGGTCACCGGGAAGCCGGGCGGGCGGTACGAGGACGTAGCTGCCGCGGCAGTGCCAGCGCAGCCCGGGGTGCTCGTCCATGGTCTCGGGGTGGCAGTCCAGTTCGCAGGGCCACCACTCGTCCTCGTCCTCGGGTGTGCCCCGGGTGAGGGTGAAGAACATCATGCGCCCGTCGCCGGTCTCGGCCACGGGGCCGACCTCGATCCCGGAGGCGAGGAGCCGCTCCAGCGCCTCCCGTCCGGCCTCGTGAGGCACGTCGAGTACGTCGTGCACCATGCCGGTCGCGGTGATGAAGTTGGCCTGCGGCTGGTGGCGGGCCCAGCGCTCGATCTGGGCGCGGTCGGTCGTGGACTGCGTCTGCCAGGCGAACGAGACGGGGTGACGCGCGGGTGTGGGACAGCCGACCCGGTCGCACGAACACCGGTACCCGGACGGGTACGCGGCCGGTGCGAGCGGCAGTCCCGCGGCGGCCGCGGCGAGCAACAGGGTTTCACGACTGCCGTCTTCGGCCTTCGGTTCGGTGCGACGACCGCGCAGCCACTGGGAGATCCTGCCGTGCCCGCCGGAGCGGCGGCCGAACTCAGCGCTCATCTGTCCCCTCGCCTCGCTGTTGTGCGGACAGCTTGCTCCATGGTCCCACCATCCTGCGCCGCGGGTGGCTCGGGAGCGTAACCGGGGTAGGTGGGGCGATGCCAACTCCCGGCAGGGATCAGGGATTATTGAGCGCTTTGCCGTGATTTGGCACCCCGTTCCGGGGCGTTGCGGGGCCGTCGTGGTCGCTTTGGTCACACCTTCGGCTGAAGCTGGAGTTGGAGCTGATGCTGATGCTGATGCTGCAGCTGAAGCTCAGCGGGGGGCCAAGCCGTTGAGCGCGTAGTCGACGAGGGCGTCCGAGTACTCGTACGTGATGGGCCCGGTGCGCTGGAGCCAGCGCTGGGCGAGCGGGGAGACGAAGAGTTCGAGGGCGATGCGCGGGTCGATGTCGCGGCGCACTTCACCGGTGGCCTGAGCGGCCTTCAGCCGCTGGACGTAAAGCTGGAGCGAGGGTTCGAGCAGCCGGGAGACGACCTGGACGGCGAACTGCTCGTTGACGACGCCCTCAGCGGCCAGGGCGCGGGAGGGCGCCTCGAATTTCGGGTCCACGAGCTCGTCGACCGTGGCACGCAGGACGTACTTGAGGTCGGCGGCGAGGTCACCGGTGTCCGGGATCCCGTACTGCAACTCCTCCGGCGTGGCCACGGCCTCGGCGTACTGCTCGCTCAGATCGAGGAAGGCCTCCAGCAGCACGTCCGCCTTCGACGACCACCACCGGTAGATCGTCTGCTTGCCGACTCCGGCACGGGCCGCGATGCCCTCGATGGTGGTCTTCGCGTAGCCGGCCTCCACCACGAGGGCGAGGGCGGCGTCGTAGATGGCGCGACGTGACTTCTCACTGCGGCGCGTGGCGTCGGGAGCGGGCTTCTGGACCATGCGGCCAATTTATCACTTGACAAGACGGAGCGTCTCGCCGCACTGTTGGCGTACGACACAACGAGACGAGACGTATCGTCACGCACGATGAGAAGCGAAGGGAGACCCGCCATGACCCGAGGCGGAGCCGGAAACATGCTGGGAGTCGGGGGCGCTCGCAGCAACCTCAGCCGCAAGGCCCTCCGGGGAGGGGGCCGCGGGGGCGCGATCGGCGGCGGCCAGAACGCCCAGGCCCAGAAACGGGAGCTGCTGCGCAAGCTCCAGGAAGGACGTGCGACCGGCAAGAAGTCATGACCGGGGCACGGCCGGAGAGACGGCCGCGGCCAGGGCCGCTGACACGGCCGGGGACGGGACCAGGGCTCTCTCGGCCCTCAGCCCTCTTCCCCGGCCGGCGGCCAGGCGTCCCCCCAGTCGGCGTCACGGGCGGCCCTGTAGAGCGGCCCGTGGCGCTTGGTGACGGTGGCCCGGCGGAGGGAGGGCTCGGTCTCGCACAGGTCGAGGAGTACCTGGCCCTTGCGGATCTGGGGCCTGCGGACGACCCGGGAGGGCGCCGGGGCGGCCTCCGGCCCCCGTACGGCGGCGACGTAGCTGAACTTCTCGTCCTCGTACGCGAGTGACCCGCCCTTGACCTGCCGGTGGAGTGAGGACCGGCTGACCCGCGCGGAGAAGTGACACCAGTCCTGGCCGGGCACGATGGGGCAGGCCGCGCTGTGCGGGCAGGGGGCGGCGACGCGGAATCCGGCGCGGACGAGCCGGTCGCGGGCCTCGATGACGCGGGCGTAGCCGCCGGGAGTGCCGGGCTCGACGATCACCACGGCCCGGGCGGCGCCCGCGGCCGCGTCCACGACGGCGGCACGGTCGGCGTCGGTCAGCTCGCCGAGCACGTAGGAGACGGTGACGAGATCAGTGCTCTCGATGGCGAGCGCCGCTCCGATACGCGAACGCCGCCACTCGGCGCCCTTCAACTCCGGGTTGCCCGCGGCGATCTCCCGCCCGAGCGCGAGTGCGGGCTCGGCCCAGTCGAGCACCGTGACCGGCCGCTCCCCCGCCCAGACGGCGTTGACGGCCCAGGTCGCCGCGCCGGTACCACCCCCGACGTCGACATGGCTGTCCGGCACCCACGAGGGCACGCTCTCCGCGAACGCGCCCAGCGCCGAGCGCACCGCCTCGAACGTCGCCGGCATCCGGTACGCGGCGTACGCGACGACATCCGAACGGTCCCGCAGCACCGGCGCGTCCGTCGGCGTCCGCCCCCGGTAGTTCACGATCAACCGCTCGACCGCCTGCGAGGCCACCTTCGGCGGCAGCCCGTCGAGCAGCCCGGCCAGGGCGGAGCGAAGGGAGTCGGCTACGGATACGGGGGCGTTCACATGGCGATTCTATGGCGAGCGGCCACCGTCCCGGATCCCGGCTCACTCCCCCCCTGTGCGGCCTCCCTCACCGAAAATCCTGGGCCGTGCCGCCTCGTTTGCTCAGGATGTGGGCGTGGGGGCGTGGG
>NZ_VJZC01000439.1 GCF_009377185.1 Streptomyces spongiae | reverse complement strand
GGGGTCCGTGGGTGCCGGGGGGTGAGGGCTCGTGACAGCCATGACTGAGCAACTTCCTGCGAGGTCGGAGGAGTTGGGAAAGGAGCAAGGAGGGGGCGCGCCTACGCCGACGCCGCGCGCAGGAACTCGATCGAACGGCGGGCGATGTCAGGGGCGTCGAGCGAGCCGCCCTGGATCTCGACGGAGACCAGGCCGCGGTGTCCGAGGTCGCGCAGGGCGGCCAGCACGGGAGGGAAGTCGATCTCGCCGGCGCCGAACTCCAGGTGCTGGTGGACGCCACGGCGCATGTCCTCGATCTGCACGTTCCGCAGCCGGGGGGCGGCCAGGCGCACACAGTCGAGCAGGGACCGCTCCTCCACGCAGTACGCGTGCCCCAGGTCCAGGGTGATCCCGAACAGTTCGTGCCCGCCGACCCGTTCGGCGAGTTCCAGGCAGCGCTCCACAGTGTCGACGAACATGTACGGCTCCGGCTCGAAGGCCAGCGCCACCCCGTACCGCGCCGCCGTCTCCAGGACCGTCTCGACGCCGGCCGCGAGGCGCTTGAACGCGTCCTCCTCCGGCAGTCGGTCGGGCGCGGGGCCGCTGCACAGATGGACGGTGGGCGAGCCGAGGTCGGCCGCGATGCGCAGGGCACGCCGCAACAGGTCGATCCTGAGCTCGGACCCGTCCGACATCAGTGTGGGCAGGTGCTTGCCCCAGGGGTCCAGGAAGTAGGGGGCACCGGTCTCGACGGTGACGTCCAGCCCGTGGCGCGACAGGTGTCGGGCGAGCACGGCCACGCGTCGGCGCAGGTCGTCGGCGTACGGGTCGAGGTGCCCGTGGTCGAGGGTGAGGGCCACGCCGTCGTAGCCGAGGTCGGCGAGGACGGTGAGGGCGTCGGTCAGGCGGTGGTTCGTGAAGCCGTTGGTGCCGTAGCCGAATCTGAGAGGGGTGGGGGGAGGTCTCATGCGGACGGTTCCTCACACGGAGGTGTCGGTGGGGTCGGGTGGATCAGGTACGTCAGGTAGATCAGGTAAGGCGGGTGGGTCAGGTGGGGGAGATACGCCGGGCCAGTCGGCGGGCAAGGGGGTGGACCGCGCCGAGTGCCGCGGCGACGGCCGGTGCGCCGCCCCGCGCGGTGAGGGCCGCCTGCAGGGGCATGAGCCCAAGGATTCCGGCGCCCACGGCCCGCCGTACGTTCTCGCCCGAGGGCTCACGTGCGGCCCGGGCCTGGGCCGTCCCGTACGTGCCCAGGTAGGCGAGGGCGCCCGCGGCGACGAGGCCGGTGCGGAGGGCCGTACGGAGGGCGGTGCGCCCTGTGGCCGCGTCCGGTCCGGCGGAGGCGGCCACCCGGGAAGCAGGGAGCGGGCGCCCGGCGGAGGCGGCCGCCCGCATCGCGGGGAGCGCGGTGGCGAGCGCCGTGGCCGTGGAGACGGCGAGGGTCGTGGCCGGCAGGCGCGCGGGGGCGCCGGAGATCTCGTGCCTGCTCAGGGTGGTCAGCGTGTAGGTGTGGGCGCCGACGAGGGCTGCGGGGACGGCGCCTCGGCGCAGCGCGACAGCCGCCGAAACGTTTCTGCTCGATCCGCGGGTGGGCCCGGGGGCCAGCGCGCCGGCCAGGACGTCCAGGGTGCGGGCCCCGGCCATGGCCGCCGCACCGGCCGGGGTGGACTTGAGCTTCAGGTCGTACGCCCAGACCAGACCCGCCAGCGGGAGCGCTCCCACTAGACTCCGGCGCCCCCCTGCGGCTGCGGCGAGACCGAGGCCCGCGACGGTCAGCCCGCCGGCCACGGCGAGCGCGGTGCGGCGGGGCACACGGCCCGAGGGGACCGGGCGGCCGGGGCGTTCGACGGCGTCGACGGTGGCGTCGGCGTAGTCGTTGAGGGCCATCCCCGCCCAGTAGAGGCAGACGGACGAACCGATGACGCCCAACGTGCGGGCCCCCAGCGGGCGTCCGGCGGCAGCCGCTCCCGCGATCACGTCACCAGGGACACTCAGCGCGGCCGGCGCCCTGACGAGGAGCGCCAGGTCGGCGAGGTGCGGTGCCGACCGGGATCCTAAGCGGGAAACCGCTTTCCGATCTTTCATAACCGCACCTTACCCAGCACCTCTTGAACTTTCAGTTAATTACCGCCGAGTAGGAGAAGTGACATGGGCGACAGTGGTTGCCCTTTTCAGGACGTGTCAACTGGGTGCAAAAATGAGTCATTTTGCCGAGCCCGCAGCCGCCGCCACACGGCCTTGGCCGCGTTGTGGCCCGACATTCCGTGCACGCCGGGCCCCGGCGGGGTCGCCGACGAGCAGATGAAGACCGCCGGATGCGGGGTGCTGTAGGGGAACAGGGAGAGCTTGGGGCGGAGCAGGAGCTGCAGTCCGGAGGCGGCACCGCAGGCGATGTCCCCGCCGACGTAGTTGGCGTTGCGCGCGGCCAGTTCGGGCGGGCCGGCGGTCGCACGGGCGAGGACGCGGTCGCGGAACCCCGGTGCGAAACGCTCCAGTTGGCGCTCTATGGCATCCGTGAGGTCCCCGGTCCAGCCGTTGGGCACATGGCCGTACGCCCAGAAGACGTGCTTGCCCTCGGGGGCGCGGGTGGGGTCGGCGACGCTGGGCTGCACGGTGATCAGGAAGGGCGGGTCCGGTGCGCGGTCCGTGCGGGAGGCCGCGTACAGGGCGGCGCCGATCTCGGACTCGTCGGCCGCGACCTGGACGGTGCCGGCGCCTCGGGCCTCCTCGGCGGTCCAGGGGACGGGGCCGTCCAGCGCGTAGTCGACCTTGAAGACGCTCGCCCCGTACCGGTACGTCTCGTAGTAGCGCCCGAAGCCCGCGATCCGGGCCAGGGCGGCGGGTGAGGTGTCGAAGACGTACGCGCGCGCGGGCGGCAGGTCGTCGAGGCGCTTGACCTCGTAGTCGGTGTGGACGGTGCCGCCGAGGTCCTTCAGGTACGCCGTCAGCGCGTCCGAGACGGCCTGCGAGCCACCGCGGGCGACGGGCCAGCCGCGGGCGTGCGCGGCCAGCGCGAAGACCAGGCCGACGGCGCCGGTGGCGAGGCCGTCCAGCGGGGCCATGACATGGGCGACCAGCCCGGCGAACAGGGTCTTGGCGCGCTCGTCGCGGAAGCGGCGCGTCAGCCAGGTGGAGGGCGGCAGCCCGACCAGGCCGAAGCGGGCCAGGGTGACCGGGTCGCGGGGCAGGGCGGTCAGCGGCAGCGACATGAAGTCGCGGACCAGGGTGTCCCACCTGGGCAGGAACGGCTCGACCAGTCTGCGGTACGCCCCGGCGTCACGCGGCCCGAACGAGGCCGCCGTCTCGGCCACCGACCGGGCCAGCACCGCGGCCGTACCGTCGGGGAACGGATGCGCCATGGGCCGCTCGGCGTGCAGCCACTCCAGCCCGTACCGCTGCAGCGGCATCGCGTTGAACGCGGGCGAGTTGATGCCCAGCGGGTGCGCGGCCGAGCACGGGTCGTGCCGGAAGCCGGGCAGGGTGAGCTCTTCGGTACGGGCTCCCCCGCCCACGGTGTCGCGGGCCTCGAACACGGCCACCGAGAAGCCCCGGCGGGCCAGCTCCACGGCAGCCGTCAGTCCGTTCGGCCCCGCACCCACCACGACCGCATCGAGCATCGACGGCACCTTCGGACTCCTTCGTCAGCCGGTGGCCACTCGGGACCAGGATATGCCGGAGGACCGACAGGGCCGGGCCACGGGTGGGGTGCGGCGGGTGACGCGACGGTGACGCGCCGGGTGGCGGAACCCGCCCCGCGCACCCGACCCGCGAACCCGCCCGCGGCTCAGGCTCCGTCCGCCAGCAGGCCCGCCACCCGGCGCGCCGTCGCCTCGTCGCGGGCAGCGGTGAACGGCAGCGCGTTGCCTCCGGTGATACGGAACGGCTCTCCCGTGCGGGTCAGGTGTGCGCCGCCCGCCTCCTCGACCAGGAGGAGGCCCGCGGCGTGGTCCCAAGCGGCCTCCCACGAGAAACCGGTGGCGTCCAAGTCACCGCGCGCGATGGAGAGATACTCCAGTCCGGCCGACCCGCACGCGCGCGCGGCGACGCCGTCGGTGTACAGCCCGAGGAGGGCCTGCTTCTGTTCGTCGGTCGTGTAGTCCGGGTGGGACGTGGCCACCCGCAGGTCCTCCCCCGGCACGGGTGAGCCGGCCCGCAGGGGCTCGCCGTCGAGGGTGGCGCCCCGGCCCCGTACCGCGACGGCGGCGAGGTCGAGGGCCGGAGCGTACGTCCAGGAGGCCCTCAGGACGCCGTGCAGGGCGAGCGCGACCAGGGTGCAGAAGCCGGGCTCGCCGCGGACGAACTGGCGGGTGCCGTCCACCGGGTCGACGATCCACACCGGTGCCTCGCCCTGAATCGCCTCGTACGACGCGGGGTTGGCGTGCACCGCCTCCTCGCCGACCACGACGGAACCGGGCAGCAGCTCGGTGAGCGCCTCCGTCAGATACAGCTCGGCCTTGCGGTCGGCGTCCGTCACCAGGTCGTGCGGGCCGCTCTTCTGGTCGACCTCGTGTGCCGCGAGCTGGCGGAAGCGCGGCATGATCTCGGCGGCGGCCGCCTTGCGGATCGCCTCCTCGACGTCGGTGACGTGCAGGGCGAGAAACTCGTCGATGGTTTCACTGTCTTCGATCATGTCTCCATGAGAGCACGCATCACTGACAATCCCCGCCCGTCCGGTGCACTCCGGGTGGAATCGCCGTGAATACCGTCGGCGCCGGGCCCGGCCGGAGCGGGCGGCGGCCGGGGCCCTTCGGGCTCGGGGTCACTCGCGGTCAGCGGCCGACCGCGTACCCCTGCATCCCCCGTGGGTTCGCCGCCGCGGACAGCACCCCGGTCTCCGGATCGCGGGCGACCGCGCACAGCCGACCCTCGGACCAGGCGTCGCCGACCAGCACCTCGTGCCCACGGCGACGCAGTTCCCCGACGACTCCGGACGGCATGCGGTACTCGACCGTGACGCTGCCGGGACGCATGCCGCGGGGGTAGAAGGAGCCGGGGAAGGAGTCGTTGTGCCAGTTCGGCGCGTCGATCGCGCCCTGGAGGTCGAGGCCGCCACGGACGTGGGGCCGCAGGGCGACCGCGAGGAAGAAGTGCAGCTGCCACTGGTCCTGCTGGTCGCCGCCGGGCGTACCGAACGCCATCACCGGCACTCCGTCACGCAGCGCCAGCGACGGCGTGAGCGTGGTGCGCGGCCGGCGGCCGGGGGTGAGGGAGTTCGGCAGGCCCTCGTCCAGCCATGTCATCTGCAGCCGGGTGCCGAGCGGGAAGCCGAGCTCGGGCACGACCGGGTTGGACTGGAGCCAGCCGCCGCTGGGCGTGGCCGCGACCATGTTGCCCCAGCGGTCGACGACGTCCAGGTGGCAGGTGTCGCCACGGGTGCCACCGTCCTCCGCGACGTCCGGCTCACCCGGGACCGGCGGCGGCGGGCTCTTCGCGACCGTCGGCTCGCCGACACCCAGCACGTCGAACCCCAGCGCGTCGAACCCCGGCTCATTGGCGGCCACCGCGCGCGCGTGGGCACTCAGCCGCGGAACACGCCCTCCGGGGCTGCCGGGCCGCAGCTCGTACGACGCCGTGTCGCCGACGAGCGCGCGCCGCCCGGCGTTGTACTCCTCCGACAGCAGAGCCTGCACCGGCACCTCGGCCGCGTCCCCGTACCAGGCCTCCCGGTCCGCCATCGCCAGCTTGCAGCCCTCGATCAGCAGGTGCACGTACTCGGCGGACCCGTACGGCGGCAGCTGCGACGGAAGGAGCGCGAGTTGCTGCAGCAGCACCGGACCCTGGCTCCAGGGGCCCGCCTTGCACAGGGTCCAGCCGTTCCAGTCGTACGTCACCGGCGGCTCGTAGGACGCGGACCAGGACGCCAGGTCTTCGGCTGTGAGGGTGCCGGTGTGGCGCTGGCCGCTGGTGTCCATCGTGGGCCGCCCGGCCTGCCGTACGAGC
The DNA here is from genome assembly GCF_009377185.1 of Streptomyces spongiae. Classification (GTDB taxonomy): domain Bacteria; phylum Actinomycetota; class Actinomycetes; order Streptomycetales; family Streptomycetaceae; genus Streptomyces; species Streptomyces spongiae. The sequence continues at coordinate 2,583 of NZ_VJZC01000439.1, read as the reverse complement.
GCCTCGGCGATGAAGCCGGACCGCCACACCTCGCGGGCCGCCTCGATCTCGGCCACCCGGTTCCCCGCCCCGGACACCTCGGTGAGCAGCCGCTTCCAGGTGGCGGCCAGCGCCGGGTTGCGCAGCAGCTCACCCGCGCGCGGGGCCTTCCCTCCCGGCAGGTAGACCTCCGCCGACGAGAGCCACTCCCCCTCGAAGAGGGCACGCACCGTCTCGACGGTCTCCCCGACGCGTTCCACGGGCGCGTGCCCGTCCTCCGCGTACCCGATGGCGTACTTCAGGACGTCGGCGAGGGACTTCGTCCCGTGGTCGCGCAGCAACAGCATCCAGGCGTCGAAGGCGCCCGGCACGGCCGCCGCGAGCGGGCCGGTGCCGGGGACGAGTTCCAGACCGAGTCCCCTGTAGTGCTCGATCGTGGCCCCGGCGGGCGCGACGCCCTGCCCGCACAGCACCCTGACCTCACCGCCCGCCGGGGCGAGGATGATCGGCACCTCGCCCGCCGGGCCGTTGAGGTGGGGTTCGACGACGTGCAGCACGAAACCCGCGGCCACGGCGGCGTCGTAGGCGTTCCCACCCTCCTCCAGGACGGCCATCGCCGACTGCGAGGCGAGCCAGTGTGTGGAGGACACCATGCCGAAGGTGCCCTGGAGAGTCGGGCGGGACGTGAACATGTGGGCTCTCACCTCACTGTTTGTGTGCGTCGGCCGTTCGAGTCTGCGCTCAGGATCGGGCCTGGGGAGAATCTGGGGAGTTCGGGCCATTGCTTTCCGTCGCTCACTCCCCCAGCAGGCTATCGATCACCCTGCGCCCCTTCTTCCCGGCCTCAGGCATGAAGTGCGCGTAGTGATCGAGGGTGATGGTCGGCGACGAATGCCCCAGCCACTTGGCGAGAGTGACGACCGACTCTCCGGCCTCCAGCACGAGGGATGCGTAGGAATGCCTTGTGTCCGCAGAGGCCGTGTGCGGATGACCTCGTGTGGCGATTGAGCAGGCCGGTCGTCGTGGCCGCCTTCGCGACGTAGACGGCCGGATGTGTTGCATTCCGCCGCGGCGGCGGTGACGGGGATCACACTCATGTGGGTGTCTCAACTGCAAGTCCCGATCACTGTGGTTCGCGGTGCCGGAAGGCGGCTGACTCGGCTCGTCCCAGCGGCGGCTTCGCGGAGGCGGACGATCTCCTCGCGCTGGGCGGCGAGTCGAGCCAGGGCCTGGGTGCGGAAGTCAGTGAGCTCGTCGACCGTCTGCTCCGACTGTGCCAGCCGCTCGTTGAGCTTGGTGTTTGCTGCCTTGAGGCGGGCGATCTGGGCCTCGCGCGGGTCGGGGATCTCGCCGGCCTGCTGCAGTGCTTTCTGGCGGCGTTCGAACTCGACGCGGAGGTGAGCGTAGGGACGGGTGCCGTAGAAGGCAGTGCGGTCGACGCCTGCTTCGCGGGCGAGGGTCTTGACGTCACACTTTCCGCCGGGAGGGATCTCGCCGCGCAGGAGACGGTCCATGGCGGCCCGGACGCGGTTCTCGTTCTCGGCCCGCTGGGCTGCGCTGATCCTCATGGTGACTCCTGTTGCGGCCGGATGGGACACCGGCGGCGTCGTCTGCCCGCAGAGTTGGGGCGTCGTCGGCGGTGGTCTCGTGAAGGTGGTGCCGAGGTGGGGGCTGGATCACTTCAGGACAACGCACCCACGTTGGACCAGGTCGTCGAGGAGCCGCGGGGCGGGTTCGAGGTCGTTCCAGCGGAGGTCCAGTTTCTCCAGTGAGGGCATCCGGGCGAGCCAGCCGGGCAGCTTCTTGACGTGGTTGGCACGTAGATCGAGGTGTCGGAGCAGAGGGAGCTCGGCCAGGGGCTCGGGGATCTCGGTCAGCGCATTTTCGCGAAGGTCCAGGTGACGCAGTTGCGTCAGTTCGGCGGAGGATTCCGGTAGCCGGGGAAGGCCGTTTCCGCGGAGCCACAGTTCTCGCAGCTGAGACAGGCTGCCGATCGTGTCGGGGAGCCCGGCCAGGTGGTTGTGCTGTGCTCGCAACTCGACGAGGTAGCGCATGTTGCCGATGGTTTCAGGGAGTTCGGTGAGGCTGTTTTCGCTGACGTTGAGGTAGCGCAGCCGCGTCAGTCGTCCCAGCGACTCGGGGAGCTCTGTCAAGCGGTTGTCGTGCAGGTAGAGGAAGTCGGTGAGTGCTGCCAACTCACCCAGTTCGTTGGGCACCGTGGTGAGCGCGTTGTGCCCCAGGTCCAGCGTGTGCAGGCGATGCAGAGTTCCGATCTTGGGTGAGATCGTCGTCAGCCCGTTGTCCGCGAGAATCAAGATCTCCAGGTCGGTCCGCAGCCAAACCGACTCCGGCACCTCTCCGAGACCGTGCTGCCATAGATTCAATGCTTGTGTCACGGGATTGCCCCCAATTTCGTTCCGGATCTTGCTCACTCTGGTTGGAATTGTCTCGCGGCGTCGATTCCGGCGACGACGCGGAGGGCCCGGTCGTGGTCGGCTTGGAGCCGGGTGCGTTCGGACTTGCGTGTCGTGCCGAGCTGCCCGATGAACGTCTCGGTGCGTTCGGCGTGCTCGGCCCAGATGGGGCGGTGGCAGGGGTGGTGGG
>NZ_VJZC01000438.1 GCF_009377185.1 Streptomyces spongiae | reverse complement strand
AGCCCACCCTGCTCGCCCCCACGGCCCCCGCCACGACCGAGCTGCCGCACGAACTCGTCGTCGAACTGACCGAAGAGCTGAGCCGGACCGCCGACACCACGGCCCGGTCCCTGGGCGTCACCCTCAACACGCTCGTCCAGGGCGCCTGGGGCGTGCTGCTGGGCCGCCTGACCGGCCGCACCGACGTGGTCTTCGGTCAGACCGTCTCCGTCCGCCCGCCCGAACTGCCGAACATCGCCTCCATGGTGGGCTTCTGCATCAACACCGTCCCCACACGGGTGCGTTGGGACGACGGCGGCACGGTCGCCGAACTGCTCACCGGCCTCCAGGACCGGCAGACGGGCCTGCTGGCACACCAGCACCTCGGCCTCGCCGACATCCGGCGCGCCACCGGCACCGGCGGCGAACCCGGCGAACTCTTCGACACGTTGCTCGCGTTCGAGAACCACCCCGTCTCGACCGGCACCGACCCCACCGGAATCACCCAGCTCACCGGCCGGGACGCCACCCACTACCCGCTCACTCTCGCCGTCCTGCCCGCGCACCGTCTGGCACTACGGCTCTCCTACCGCCCCGACCTCCACGACGAGGAGGGTGCCCGCACCCTCCTGGACCGCTTCGCCGTGACGCTGGAAGCACTCGTCGCGGACCCGTCGCGCAGGGTCCACGAGGTGGAGGTACTGCTGCCCCGGGAACGCGAGCGGTTGCTGACAGAGGGGCTGACAGAGGAGCCCGCCGCCGAGACCTCGACGGCGGCCACCCTGCCCGAGCTGTTCGCCCGTCAGGCCGCCCGTACCCCCGACGCGACGGCCGTGGTGCACGACGGCACCCGCCTCACCTACGCCGAACTCGACGCCCGCGCCGACCGGCTGGCCCGGGTGCTCGCCGCACACGGCGCGGGCCCGGAGCGGCTGGTGGCCCTCGCGCTGCCCCGCTCCGCCGACCTGGTGGTGGCCGTACTCGCCGTGCTCAGGACCGGCGCCGCGTACCTGCCGATGGACCCCGAGTACCCGGCGGACCGGCTCGCCTTCATGCTGGCCGACTCGGCACCCGTGCTGCTGGTGACGACCGGGCGGACGGCCCCGGACCTGCCCGCCTCGGACGTCCCCGTGCTCACACTGGACGAGCCGCTCCCCGAAGCGCCCCCCGTCGCGGTGCAGATGACGGGTAATCACCTCGCCTACGTCATCTACACCTCCGGCTCCACGGGCCGGCCCAAGGGCGTCGCCGTACCGCACCGCAATGTGATCCGGCTGTTCGAGTCGACCCGGCACTGGTTCGACTTCGGCCCCGACGACGTGTGGACGCTGTTCCACTCCTACGCCTTCGACTTCTCGGTCTGGGAGCTGTGGGGCGCGCTGCTGCACGGCGGCACGCTCGTGGTCGTGCCGTTCGCGGTGAGCCGCGAACCCGAGGAGTTCCTGCGGCTGCTCACGCGGGAACGGGTCACGGTGCTGAACCAGACCCCGTCGGCGTTCGGGCAACTGCTGCGCGCTGACGCGGAACTGCCCGCCGTCGCGGAGCGGCTGACGCTTCGTTACATCGTCTTCGGCGGCGAGGCACTCGATCCCGCCCATGTCGCCGAGTGGTACACGCGCCACCCACAGGACAGCCCCGTCCTGGTGAACATGTACGGCATCACCGAGACGACCGTCCACGTCACGGGGCTTCCACTGACCGCGGGCGGCACGAGCGGGATCGGGCGGCCCATCCCGGACCTGCGTGCCCACGTCCTGGACCCCGGCCTGCGGCTCGTGCCCCCGGGCGTCACCGGCGAGCTCTATGTGGCCGGGGCAGGTCTGGCGCGCGGATACCTGGGGCGGCCCGGCCTGACGGCGGACCGGTTCGTCGCGGCTCCCTTCGGTGCGCCCGGCGAGCGCATGTACCGGACGGGCGACCTGGCGCGCTGGTCGGCCTCGGGTGAACTGGAGTACGTGGGCCGGGCCGACCACCAGGTCAAGATCCGGGGCTTCCGCATCGAACTCGGTGAGGTCGAGGCGGCGCTCGCCGCGCACCCCGAGGTGGCGCGGTCGGTCGTCCTCGTGCGGGACGGACGGCTGGTCGGGTACGTCGTCCCCGCGGAGCCCTCCCGCGCTCCCGACACGGCGGCCGTACGGAGCCGGGCGGCCCGGGTGCTGCCCGACCACATGGTGCCCTCGGCGGTCGTCGTCCTGGACCGGCTGCCGCTGACCGCCAACGGCAAGCTGGACCGCGCCGCCCTGCCCGCCCCCGCCGCAACGGGGGCCGGGACCGCGGGCCGGGCCCCGCGGACCCCGCAGGAGGAGATCCTGCGCGGTCTGTTCGCCGACGTCCTCGGCCTCGACGCGCACCGCGTGGGCGCCGACGACGGCTTCTTCGACCTCGGCGGCGACTCCCTGCTCGCCATGCGCCTCGCCGACCGGATCAGGGGCGCGCTCGGCACCGCGCTGCCCGTACGCGCGGTCTTCGAGACCCCGACACCGGCCGGGCTCGCGACCCGGGCGAGCGAGGCGGAGGACGCACGGCGCCCCGAACTCGGCGGCCGGGACCCGCGACCGGAGCCGCTCCCGCTGTCGTACGCCCAGCAGCGCCTGTGGTTCATGAGCCGCCTCGACGGCGGCCACACCACCTACACCGTGCCCTGGGCCCTGCGCCTGACCGGGCCCCTCGACCGCGAGGCCCTGAAGGCCGCCCTCACCGACGTCGTCGCCCGCCACGAACCGCTGCGTACGCTCTGCCCGGACTTCCAGGGCACCCCGTACCAGCGGATCCTGGACCCGGAGGAAGCCCGCCCCGAGCTGGCCGTCGTCCCGGCCACCGAGGCGCGGCTGCCCGCCCTGCTCACCGCCGCCGCCGGTCACCGCTTCGACCTCGCCACCGACCTCCCCCTGCGCGCCACCCTGTACGCACTCGGCGCCGACACCCACGTCCTGCTGCTGCTCGCCCACCACATCGCCGTGGACGGCTGGTCCATGGCACCGCTCATGCGCGACCTGGAGACCGCCTACGCGGCCCGATCCGCGGGGCACGCGCCGCAGTGGCGCCCGCTGCCCGTCCAGTACGCCGACTTCGCGTGCCACCAGCGCGATCTGCTCGGCACCGAGAGCGAACCGACGGAACTGATGTCCCGCCAGATCGCTTACTGGAAGGAGGCATTGAGCGGCGCGCCCGAGGAACTGCCCCTCCCGGCCGACCGTCCGCGGCCCGCCGAACCCAGTGGCCGAGGCGACCGTGCCGCCGTGGCCCTCGACGCGGAGCTCCACGCCCAGCTCGCCGATCTCGCCGCGTCCTCGCGCGTCACGCTCTTCATGGTGCTCCAGGCAGGGCTCGGCGCCCTGTTGACCCGGCTCGGCTCCGGCACCGACATCCCCATCGGCACACCGGTCGCCGGCCGGACCGACAGCAGGCTGGACGATATCGTCGGGTTCTTCGTCAACAGCCTCACCCTGCGCACCGACACGTCCGGCAACCCCACCTTCCGTGAACTCCTGCACCGCGTACGGGACTTCGACCTCGCCGCCTACGCCCACCAGGACGTTCCGTTCGACCTCCTCGTGGACGCGCTCAGCCCCGAGCGCTCCCTCGCCCGCCACCCCCTGTTCCAGGTCATGCTGGCCTTCACCGGCCACACCACCGAGCCCGGACTGTCCCTGCCCGGCCTGGGCGTCGGCCGTGAGCCCGTGGAGACCGGCACCGCCCGCTTCGACCTCTCCCTGTACCTCACCGAGCACCGCCACGACGACGGTTCTCCGGCGGGCATCGACGGCGTCGCCGAGTACGGCACCGACCTGTTCGACCCGGACACGGCGCTGCGGCTCGCCCGACAGCTCGTACGTCTCCTGACCGCCGTCGCCGCCGACCCCGACCGGCGCCTCGGCGACGTCGACCTCCTCGACGCGGAAGAACGAGGGCGGCTCGACGAGTGGAACGCCACGTCCGGAGATGTGCCCCCGGCCTCCCTCGCCGAACTGTTCCGTGAGCAGGCCCGGCGGACCCCGGGCGCCCCGGCGCTGAACGAGCTGTCGTACGCCGAACTGGACGCGCAGGCCAGCCGGTTGGCGCGCGTCCTCGCCGGGCGCGGCCTCGGTCCGGGGGATGTGGTGGCCGTGACGCTGCCGCGCTCCGCGGACCGGATCGTCGCGGTCCTGGCGGTGGCGCTGACCGGTGCGGCCTTCCTGCCCGTGGACCCCGGTCTGCCCCGCGAGCGGATCGACTACCTGCTCGGGGACGCCCAGCCGTCGTACGTCCTCGACGACGTCACCGTGCTCGACGACACCACCGCGGACGGCGCGCCGGGCGAGCTGCCGACGGCGTACGACCCGGCGCAGGCCGCGTACGTCATCCACACCTCCGGCTCCACGGGCGTGCCCAAGGGCGTCGTCGTCGAGAACCGGGGGCTCGCCGCCCTGGCGCGCACCCAGATCGAACGCTTCGGCCTCGGCCCGGACTCCCGGGTGCTGCAGTTCTCCGCGCCCGGGTTCGACGCGTCCGTGATGGAGCTGCTGATGGCGTTCGCCTCGGGCGGGACGCTGGTGGTGCCGACGGAGGACGCGCCGTTGGTCGGCGAGGTCCTGCGACGGGCTCTCACCGACGGGCGGATCACGCATGCCCTGATTCCGCCCGCCGCGCTCGCGACGCTCCCCACCACCGACACCGTCGACTTCTCCGAACTCCGGACCCTGGTCGTCGGCGCGGAGGCATGCGCGGGCGAGCTGGTGGCCCGCTGGGCACCTGGCAGGCGTATGGCCAACGCCTACGGCCCGACCGAGTCGACCGTGTGCGCCACGATCAGCGTGCCCCTCTCCGGCGACCAGGCCCCGCCCATCGGGCGGCCCGTCATGGACACACGCGCCCACGTGCTGGACGCCTGGCTGCGGCCGGTCCCGCCCGGAGTGGTGGGGGAGTTGTACCTCGCCGGCGCGGGCGTGGCCCGTGGCTATCTGGGGCGTCCGGGGCTGACGGCGGGGCGGTTCGTGGCGGACCCGTTCAGCGGCTCCGGTGAACGCATGTACCGGACGGGCGACCTGGCGCGCTGGTCGGCCGAGGGCGAGCTGGAGTACGTGGGCCGGGCCGACGACCAGGTCAAGATCCGGGGCTTCCGCATCGAGCCCGGCGAGATCGAGGCCGTACTGGCCCGGCACCAGGACGTGGCCCACGCGGCCGTGGTCGTACGGGAGGACGAGCCCGGACAGCGACGGCTGGTCGCGTACGTCGTGCCGGACGCCCCCGGCGCTCAGCCCGACCCGTCGGCGCTGCGGCAGCACGCCGAGCGGACGCTGCCGGACTACATGGTGCCCTCGGCCGTCGTCACCCTCGACACCCTCCCGCTGACCCCGAACGGGAAACTCGACCGCAAGGCACTGCCCGCACCCGCCGCGCCCACCACGGCGCCCGCAGGACGGGAACCCTCGTCTCCCGCCGAGCGCGTCCTCGCCGGCCTCTTCCGTGACCTCCTCCGGCTGCCCGACGTCCCGCTCGACCAGGGCTTCTTCGCCCTCGGCGGGGACAGCATCGCCTCGATCCGGCTGGTGAGCCGGGCGGCGGAGGCAGGAGTGGTGATCAGCCCGCGGGACGTCTTCGAGCAGCAGACGGTGGCCGGACTCGCGGCCGTGGCCCGAGGGCCGGTGGCAGCGGGAGGCAGCGAGCGCGAAGGCGAGCACGAAGAGGGCGAAGTCGAGGATGGTGGAGCTGGGGCGCTGCCCCTGACCCCCGTGATGCGGTGGCTACTGGAGCGCGGCGGGCCCATCGATCGGCTCAGCCAGTCCGTCCTTCTGACGGTTCCGGCCGGTGCCGGGCTGCCACGGCTCACCGAAGCCCTGCAAGCTGTGATCGACCACCACGCCATGCTCCGTGCCCGGCTCACCCCCGCCGCTGAACTCGACGTCAGCCCGGTCGGCCGGGTGCGGGCCGCGGACCTGCTCGACCGTCGTGACGTGGCCGGGACCGGCGATCTGAGCGGAGCCGGGACCGGCGACCTGCGCGAGGCCGTGGCGGAGGAGTCCGAGCGCGTGCTGGGCCTGCTCGACCCCGCTGCCGGGGTGATGCTGCGCGCCGTGTGGTTCGACGCCGGGCCGGACCGCCCGGGGCGTCTGCTGCTCGTCGTCCACCACCTGTCCGTGGACGGGGTGTCCTGGCGGATCCTCGTGCCCGATCTGGAGGCCGCGTGGGCCGCGGTCGCCCAAGGGCGCGTCCCGAAACTCCCGCCGGTCGGCACGTCGTTCCGCCGCTGGTCCGGCCTGCTCGGCGAGGAGGCCCGCAGGCCCGCGCGGATGGCCGAGGCCGACCTGTGGCACCGTACGCTCGCAGCCCCGCGCACACCGCTGGGAGCCCGCCCTCTCGACCCCGCCCGGGACACCGCCGCCACCACGCGCTCGCTCCGCCTCACCCTGCCGTCCGACGTGACCGGGCCGCTGCTCACCACCGTCCCCTCCGCGTTCGGCACCGGCACGCAGGACGTCCTCCTCACGGGCCTCGCGCTGGCCCTCGCCGGGCGGCAGGGCTCCCCGCACGTCCTCGTGGACGTCGAGGGACACGGCCGCGAGGAACTGGCGCCCGGGCTCGACCTGTCCCGCACGGTCGGCTGGTTCACGTCGCTGTACCCGGTCCACATCGGCCTGGAGGGCATCGACCTCGCCGAGGCACTGGCCGGAGGACCCGCCGCCGAGACCGCGGTCCGGCGCGTCGGGGAGCGGCTGCGGCAACTGCCGGACCACGGCATCGGGTTCGGCCTGCTGCGCCACCTCAACCCGGACACGGCCCACCGCCTTGCCGAGCCGCCCGCCCCCGGGATCGGCTTCAACTACCTGGGCCGGTTCACCGCCCCGGACGGGTCCGGCACCACCCCGTGGACCTTCGCCCCCGAGTCCTCGTCCCTGGGCGCCGGATCCGACCCCGGCCTGGCCGCCGCCCACGCGCTCGACGTCAACGCGGTCGTCCACGACTCCGACACCGGTCCCTGCCTGGTGGGCGACTGGTCCTGGTCCGAGGGCGTCCTGACCGCGACGGAGGTCCACGCCCTCGCCGACGGCTGGCGCGCGGCCCTCACCGCGCTCGTCTCCCGGGCCGAGGGCTCCTCAGGAGGCGGACCGGAGACCCTCGCGCTGTCCCAGGACGAACTCGACGAACTCGCCGCCGGCCTCGATGCCTGACCCGACCGAAGGAGACGGTGAGAACGCCATGACGGCGACACAACCGGCGCAGGTCGACGTCCTGCCGCTGACCCCGCTTCAGGAGGGCCTCCTCTTCCACGCCCTGTACGAGCACGAACAGGACGCCCAGGACGTCTACCTGGTCCAACTGGTCTTCGAACTCGACGGCACCGTGGACGCCGCCCGGCTGCGCGCCGCCGCCCAGGCCCTGCTGGACCGCCACCCCACCCTCCGGGCGGCCTTCCGGCGCCGCCGGGGCGGCCAGCCGGTGCAGGTCGTGCCGCGCCGCGCCGTACTGCCGTGGACCGAGACCGACCTGACCGGTCCGGACCCCGACAGCGACAGCGACACAGGCACAGGCACCGACACCGGCATCGAGGCGGCGTGGGCCCGTCTGCTGGACGAGGACCGGGAGCGCGGCTTCGACCCCGCCACCCCGCCGCTGATCCGCTGCACGCTGGCCCGCACGGGCCAGGGCCGGCACCGTCTCCTCGTCACCCACCACCACATCCTGCTCGACGGCTGGTCGGTCTCCGTCCTCCTGCGCGAACTCCTCGCGCTGTACGAGGCCGGGGGCGACCCCGCCGCACTGCCGCCGGCCCCGCCCTACCGCACCTTCCTGGACTGGCTGGGCCGCCGGGACCGTACCGCCGCCGAGACCGCCTGGCGGGAGGCGCTGGCCGCGGTCGCGGAACCGACACGCCTGGCCCCGCACGCCCCGGACGGCCGGAGCTCGGGCGAACTCGCCCAGGCCCGGACCGAGTTGCCGGCCCGGACCGGCGAAGCCCTGACCACCCTGGCCCGCGACCTGGGCGTCACCGCGAACACACTCGTCCAGACCGCCTGGGCGATCCTGCTGAGCCGCACGACCGGGAACGACGACATCGTCTTCGGCGCCACCGTCTCCGGCCGCCCGGCCGAACTGCCCGGCGTCGAGTCGATGGTCGGCCTGTTCATCAACACCGTGCCCACCCGTGTCCGGCTGCGCCCCGACGAGCCCCTGAGCGGTCTGCTGCGGCGCGTGCAGGCGGGGTACGTCCGCCTCCTCGACCACCATCACCTCGGGCTCGCCGACATCCAGCGGGCGGTGGGCGTACCGGAACTCTTCGACACGCTCGTCGTCTTCGAGAACTACCCGATGGACGAGGCGGCGACGAACCGGGGCGACGGGCTTCAGGTCGTCGGCACGGGCGGCCGCGACGCCACCCACTATCCCGTGACCCTGGTGGCGCTCCCCGGCCCCCGGCCCCGCTTCCGGCTGGCCTACCGGCCCGACCTGTTCGACGCCGACTGGGCCCACGCCACCCTCGACCGGCTCGTACGGCTCCTGGAGACCATGGCGGCCGACCCGGAACTCCCGCTCGGCAGGCTCGGACTCGCCGCGCGCGACGACGAACACCGGGACCCCAC
>NZ_VJZC01000437.1 GCF_009377185.1 Streptomyces spongiae | reverse complement strand
CTCCTCCCGTCGCCACCCCGACCCCGTGCACCTGCGCGTCGAGGACATCCCCGAGTTCCCGTACGTCGACGACCAGGCCCGCGTCCGTGCGCTGCTGGACCGGGGCGCCCGGCTGCGCGCATCCGTGCTCGGCAAGGGCGAGCTGATCGACCGCGACGCCGTGTGGGAGGCCAAGCGGGAAGCCCTGGAGCTGGTGCGCGAGGTGCCGCTCGGGCCCGGCCGGAGAGCCGCGTACTGCGACTTCCTCGCCGAGGAGGGCGAGGCGCTGGAGGACCACGCCACGTGGTGCGCGCTCGCGGAGGCGTACGGCTCCGACTGGCACCGGTGGCCGGCCGGTCTGCGTGACCCCCGCTCGCCCGAAACCGCGCGCGCCCGCGCCGAGTTGATGGACCGCGTCGACTTCCACAGCCGCCTGGCCTGGCTCACGGACGCCCAGCTCGCCGCCGCGCAGCGCTCCGCGCGGGACGCCGGGATGCCGATCGGGCTCGTCCACGACCTGGCGGTCGGCGTGCACCCCGGAGGCGCCGACGCGTGGGCGCAACAGGAGTACTTCGCGGCCGGTATGTCGGTCGGCGCGCCTCCGGACGCCTTCAACGCCCGCGGCCAGGACTGGGGCCTGCCCCCCTGGCGCCCCGACCGTCTCGCCGCCTCCGGCTATGCCCCGTACCGCCGGCTCCTGCGCGCCCTGTTCCGTCACGCGGGCGCCCTGCGCATCGACCACGTCATGGGGCTCTTCCGGCTGTGGTGGGTGCCACTGGGGCAGGCGCCGACGGAGGGGACGTACGTCCGCTACGACGCCGAGGCCATGCTCGCGATCCTGGTACTGGAGGCCTCGCGGGCCGGGGCCCTGGTGATCGGCGAGGACCTCGGAACGGTCGAGCCGGGCGTGCGCGAGGCCCTGAACGAGCGCGGTGTGCTGGGCACGTCGGTCCTGTGGTTCGAACGCGACTGGGAGGGCACGGGACTGCCGCTGCCGCCCGAGCGCTGGCGCGCGGACTGCCTGGCCACCGCCACCACCCACGACCTGCCGCCCACCGCTTCCAGGCTGACCGGCGACCATGTCGAGCTCCGTGACCGCCTCGGCCTGCTGGCCCACCCGCTGGAGGAGGAGCACGCCGCGGCCTCCGCCGACACGGGGGAGTGGCTTGCCCTCCTGGCCCGGCTGGGTCTGCTCCAGGGGGCGAGCGGTGGTATCTCGTCCCCCTCGGAGGAGGCCGAGATCCAGGCCCTCCACCACTTCCTGCTGCGTACCCCGGCCCGCATGATCGGCCTCTGGCTCCCGGACACGGTCGGCGACCGCCGCCCGCAGAACCTCCCGGGCACCTGGGACCAGTACCCGAACTGGCGCCTGCCCATCGCCGACGCCGACGGCCGCCCGGTGACCCTGGAGGACCTGGCCTCCTCCGCCCGGCTGCACGCGCTGGTGGACGTGTTGCGGGGGCGCGGAAACCGGGACCGAGGTCAGGGCGGTGACGACGGGGGGCCCTGAGCGGCCGCTGTACGGGATCCCAGGCGCGGCGGCCGCTGTACGGGACCCCGGGCGCGCGGCTCTTTCCGACGTTCGCTACGTTTGCACCGTGGACAAGAAGAACGCCCTGCGCGTCGGCGCCCTGGCCGCCGGTACGACGCTGATGATGCTGCTCATGTCGTCCCCCGCGCTCGCGGTGACGCCCGACGACGGCGACGACCCGGGCCCGGGCCTGAGCGTGATCGAGACGCTGGGCCTGTTCGTCTTGGCGCCGCTCGCGATCTTCCTGCTGATCGCGGGCCTGGTGTGGGTCCTCGACGGGTCCACGGACCGCGAGCCGAAGGCCAAGGGCAAGGCATCCGCCAAGGCGAAGGCCGACGCCAAGGCCTGACGGCCGCCGGTCGTCCACAACCACAGTTTTCCGCCCTCCATCGAGGGCGTCTGAGGGCATCCGAGGGCACCCACCGCACGTGTGCGCGGTGGGTGCCCTCGGCGTGTTCGGACCCGTCATGTGGGAGGCGGGTCAGGCTCCCGTCTCCAGCACCAGTCGCCGTAGCAGGCCGGCCAGTTGGCCGGCCTGTTCCTCGTTCAGGTGGGAGAGGGCCTCCGTCTGGACCTCGAGGCCGGCCATGACCGCTTGGTCGACCAGCCGCAACCCCTCTTCGGTGAGCGTGACCTGGAGGCCCCGCCGGTCGTGCGGGTCGGGGGAGCGGCGGAGCAGCCCGGCACGCTCCAGTTTGTCGAGGCGGCCGGTCATGCCGCCCGTGGTCAGCATCAGCGTGGCCGAGAGCTGCCGCGGGGACAGCGTGTACGGAGCGTCCGAGCGGCGGAGCGTGGCCAGGACGTCGAACTCGCCGCGGGAGATCCCGAACCGGGCGTAGGCCTTGTCCATCCGGTCGCCCAGCGTGCGCGAGAGCCGGTACACCCGCCCGAAGACCTCCATCGCGGTGGTGTCCAGGTCGGGCCTGACCTGCGCCCACTGCTCGATGATCGCGTCGACGGGGTCCCCGGGGGAGTTGTTCATGAGGTGAGTATCGGTCGCGTTTCGGTCGGCCGCAAGAAAGCGGCTTGACGGCAAGTTGCTTAGAGCTAAGCTAATTGCAAGCAAGCTAAATCTGGGATCGACCAGATCGACCGGACCAACCGGATCGCACCGATCGCACCGATCGCACCGATCGGCCACCGTCCCCGCCACGAAGGCCACTCCATGTCCTCGAACCGTCTCGCCCTCATAGCGCTCACCGCCCTCGCCCCCATCTCCTGGGGCACCACCTACGCGGTCACCACCGAGTTCCTGCCGCCCGACCGTCCGCTGTTCACAGCCCTGGTGCGGTCCCTGCCCGCCGGGCTGCTGCTGCTCGCGCTCACCCGGGTGCTGCCCCGCGGTGCCTGGTGGGGCAAGGCCGCGGTCCTGGGCGCGCTGAACATCGGCGCGTTCTTCCCGCTGCTGTTCCTCTCCGCGTACCGGCTGCCCGGCGGTATGGCGGCGGTCGTGAGCTCGATCGGGCCGCTGTTCGTCGCCGGACTGGCCGCCGTGCTGCTGGGTGAGCGCCCGACTCCGCGCACGCTGCTCACCGGTGTCGCCGCCGCATTCGGGGTCAGCCTCGTCGTGCTCAGGGCGGCGGGCGCGCTGGATGTCGTGGGCATCCTCGCGGCCCTCGCCTCCACCGCCTCCATGTCGGCCGGCACGGTGCTCACCAAGCGGTGGGGCCGGCCGGAGGGCGTCGGCCCGCTCGCCCTCACCGGCTGGCAGCTCACCGCGGGCGGGCTGCTGATCGCTCCCGTCGCCCTCCTGATCGAAGGGGCTCCGCCCGCGCTGGACGGCCCGGCGGTCGGTGGGTACCTCTACCTCGCGCTGGCCAACACGGCGGTCGCGTACTGGCTCTGGTTCCGCGGCATCGGCCGGCTCAGCGCCACCCAGGTCACCTTCCTCGGGCCGCTCTCGCCCCTCACGGCGGCCGTCGTCGGGTGGGCCGCGCTCGGTCAGGCGCTGACACCGGTCCAGCTGGCGGGCATGGCGCTGGCGTTCGGGGCGACGGTTCTCGGGCAACTCAGGCCCCGTGCGCCCCGCCCCTCCACCGGGGCCTCCGGGAAGCCCCGGAACCCCGTGGCCCCCGGGGACGCGCCCTTGACACCCCGAACCCGCGAGTCGAGCCTTGGGAACGCTCAATCTCCCCCCTCGGCAAAGGAGTTGACGTGACTGCGAAGACGGTGATCAGCGCCTTGCGGAGGCCGGAGACCAGCCCGTCGCGCACTACCGGGACCAGCCCGTGGCACACGACCGAGACCAGGGGCTGCGGCGACGCGACGAGCTCCTGACGGGGCGGGCGGCATGCCGAGCGGCGGCACAGGGCGCACAGGACGTGCGGGGCCTACGGGACCCGGAGCGAGACACGGAGCGGTCGACCGGCCCCCGACCGTCGCCGGGATCTACCCCACCCTCGAAGAACTGACGTCCCGCGCCCGCGCGTTGACCGCCGCCCGCCCCGGCACCCTCCGGCTGCGCACCGCCGGGACCTCGCGCTCGGGGCGGCCCCTGTGGCTGCTGTCCGCCGGGCACGGGCGCCGGAACGTCCTCACCGTCGCGGGCGCCCACTCCAATGAACCCGTCGGCGGGGCCTCCGCGATCCGCCTCGCCGAGGAGTTCGCGCTCGACCCGGACGTGCTCGACGCCCTCGACTGCACCTGGCACTTCCTGCTCTGCCTCGACCCGGACGGCATGAGCATCAGCCAGCGGCACGGCTGGTCGTCCGAGGGGTGGGGCGTCGAGCGCTACCACCGGCACTTCTACCGGCAGGAGTTCACCTGCCAGCCGGAGTTCCGGCCCCTCGGGGGCGGGCCGAAGGCGCCGCTGCCCGAGTCCGACGTGCTCGTCGGACTGCTCGACGAACTGCGCCCCGCCGTCCAGTTCTCCTTGCACGGCATGGAAGCAGGAGGAACCTTCCTGCAGTTGACCCGCGGAGTGCCCGGGGCGGCCCACGCCTTCCGTGCGGTGGCGGCGAACCTGGGGGTCCCCGTGGAACACCGGCCCTTCGACGGCCTCGGCTGGTTCGTCGAGGGCCCCGGCGTCCTCGTGGTGCCCGGCGCCGAACCGGCCGACGAGCGCGACCCCTCCGGCTTCACCTCCGAGGCGACCTGGACGTACCCCATGCGGTACGGCACCGTCACGGCGCTGGTCGAGGCGCCCATGTGGGCCGTGGACGCCGTGGCCGACCCCCGGCCCACGGCCGGCGCCGAGGAGCACATCGCCAGGGTGAGCCGGACCCTCCTGGAGCGCAGCGAGCGGGTGGAGGCCGCCCTCGGTCGCGGTTCCGGGCCGGTCGCCGCCGAGCTCACACCGTACGAGTCGGCCGCCCGCGAACTGCTCGGCGTCGGCACCGGGGTCGCCGACACCTGGAAGAGCTACCTCGCGGACGACCTCGGTGGCGTCGGCCTCGCCACCACCGTCGGCAACTCCGTCTCCCTCGACCTGGCTGCCCGGCGCGTCCCCCTGCGCGCGGCGGCGATGCTGCGCCAGGCCCTCGGCGACCCGCCCGCCGACGCGGTGGCCGCGGGCGCGCTCGACGCCCTCGTGCGGGAGTGGTGCCGGGAACTGGAGACCGTCTTCGGCGTCCGCTGGCTGCCGGTCCGCCACCAGACCGCGCTGCACGGACAGGTCATGCTTCGGCTGGTGCGGTTGTTCCTGGACGGCTGAGAACAACGTTCGGCGACTGAGAACACCAAGAGGGCGCCCGGTGAGTCACCGGGCGCCCCGAGGCCGTACGACGGACTGCTCCGCCGCCTATGCCTGCACCTACGCGCGGGCCGCCGCCGCGTCCGCCGCCTGGGCCTTCAGAGCGCGCTCGACGCCCGAGCGCGACTCCGAGACGAGCCGACGCAGGGCCGCGCTGGGCTCGGAGTCGGTCAGCCAGGCGTCCGTGCGGTCCAGGATGGCCTGCGACACCTGGATGGACGGGTACAGGCCGACGGCGATCTGCTGGGCCATCTCGTGGGAGCGGGACCCCCAGATGTCCTTGACCGCCTCGAAGTACTTCTCCGTGTACGCGGCGAGCAGCTCGCGCTGGTCGGTCTGGACGAAGCCCCCGATGACCGCCTCCTGCACGGCGTTCGGGAGCTTGTCGGACTCGACGACCGAGGCCCATGCCTCCGCCTTGGCCGCCTCCGTCGGACGCGCGGCCCGCGCCGAGGCCGCGTGACGCTCGCCCGCCGCCGTCTTGTCGCGCTCGTACTCGCCGGCGATCTCCGTCTCGTCGAAGCGTCCCACCGACGCGAGCCGGTGCACGAACGCCCAGCGCAGCTCGGTGTCGACGGCCAGACCCTCGATCGTCTGCGTGCCCTCCAGCAGCGCGTCCAGCAGGTCCAGCTGCTCCGGCGTACGAGCGGTCGACGCGAAGGCGCGCGCCCAGGCCAGCTGGTGGTCACTGCCCGCCTCGGCCGCGCGCAGATGCGCGAGCGTGGCGTCCGTCCAGCGGGTCAGCAGCGCCTCGCGGGCCGACGGGTCGGCGTACAGGTCGATCGCCAGCTTCACCTGGCGGTGCAGCGACTGCACCACACCGATGTCGGACTCCTTGGCGATGCCCGACAGGACCAGGGAGAGGTAGTCGCGCGTGGCGAGCTCGGCGTCGCGGGTCATGTCCCAGGCCGAGGCCCAGCACAGGGCGCGCGGCAGGGACGCCGCGAAGTCGCCGAGGTGCTCGGTCACGAAGGCGAGGGACTGCTCGTCGAGGCGCACCTTGGCGTACGACAGGTCGTCGTCGTTGAGCAGGAACACGGCCGGGCGGCGCCTGCCCACCAGCTGCGGTACGGCGGTCAGCTCGCCGTCGACGTCCAGCTCGACGCGGTCGTCGCGCACCAGCTTGCCGCTGTCGTCGTCGAGTTCGTACAGGCCGACGGCGATGCGGTGCGGGCGCAGCGTCGGCTCGCCCTTGGCGCCGGCGGGCAGGGCCGGGGCCTCCTGCCGGATGGCGAAGGAGGTGATGACGCCGTGCTCGTCGGTCTCGATCTCGGGCCGCAGCACATTGATCCCGGCCGTCTCCAGCCACTTCTTCGACCACGTCTTGAGGTCGCGCCCGGAGGTCTCCTCCAGGGCACCCAACAGGTCGGACAGGCGCGTGTTGCCGTACGCGTGCGCCTTGAAGTACGCCTGTACGCCCCGAAAGAACTCGTCCTGGCCGACGTACGCGACGAGCTGCTTCAGCACGGACGCGCCCTTGGCGTACGTGATGCCGTCGAAGTTGACGAGGACGTCGTCCAGGTCGCCGATCTCGGCCATGATCGGGTGGGTGGACGGCAGTTGGTCCTGCCGGTACGCCCACGTCTTCATCTGGTTGGCGAAGGTGGTCCACGAGTGCGGCCAGCGCGACTCGGGGTGGGCGGCCTGGCAGGCGATCGACGTGTACGTGGCGAACGACTCGTTCAGCCACAGGTCGTTCCACCACTCCATCGTCACGAGGTCGCCGAACCACATGTGGGCCAGCTCGTGCAGGATGGTCTCGGCGCGCACCTCGTACGCCGCGTCCGTCACCTTGGACCGGAAGACGTACTGGTCCCGGATGGTGACCGCGCCGGCGTTCTCCATCGCGCCCGCGTTGAACTCCGGCACGAAGAGCTGGTCGTACTTCTTGAACGGGTACGCGTAGTCGAACTTCTCCTGGAACCAGTCGAAGCCCTGCCGGGTCACCTCGAAGATGGCGTCCGAGTCGAGGAACTCGGCGAGCGAGGGCCGGCAGTAGATGCCGAGCGGCACGCTCTGCCCGTCCTTCTCGTACACGCTGTGGACCGAGTGGTACGGGCCCACGATGAGCGCCGTGATGTACGTGGAGATCCGGGGCGTCGGCTCGAAGACCCAGGTGTCGTCCTTGGGTTCGGGCGTCGGCGAGTTGGAGATCACGGTCCAGCCCGTGGGCGCCTTCACAGTGAACTGGAAGGTGGCCTTCAGGTCGGGCTGCTCGAACGACGCGAACACACGACGGGCGTCCGGCACCTCGAACTGGGTGTACAGGTACGCCTGGTTGTCGACGGGATCGACGAACCGGTGAAGCCCCTCACCGGTGTTGGTGTACGCGCAGTCGGCGACGACCCGCAGGATGTTGCGCCCCTCCAGCAGCCCCGGCAGGGCGATCCGGGAGTCCTGGAACACCTCGGCGGGGTCGAGGGAGTCCCCGTTGAGCGTCACCTCGTGGACGGTCGGAGCCACCAGGTCGATGAAGGACTCCGCGCGGTTCTCCGCCGTCTCCGCGACGTCGAAGCGCACCGTGGTCGCGGACCGGTAGGTGCCGCCCTCCTGCGCGCCGGAGAGGTCGAGATCGATCTCGTACGAGTCGACGGTGAGCAGCTTCGCCCGCGCTTGCGCCTCTTCGCGGGTCAGGTTTGTGCCAGGCACGCGGTCATCTCCTCGGTATGTGTGGTCTTGGTCATCCTTCCACGGGACCTGTGAGGAACGCGATGTCCGTTTCCCGCCGGTGAACAGGACGTACGGACGCGAGGCTGGTCCGTATGACCACCCACACCGCACGGCCCATTGAGCCGATGGCCCTGAAGGAACTCCGTACCGCTGACGACGCGGACCGCCCCATGGTTCCCGTCACCGACGAGGAGGGCGGCTCCCCGCTCCGCTGCTGCCTGCGCCACAGCGAGCCCGGGGAGTCGATCGCCCTCGTGTCGTACGCGCCGCTGCGCCGCTGGGCGGCCGAGACCGGCGCCGATCCCGGGCCGTACGACGAGCAGGGCCCTGTGTTCATCCATCCGCAGGAGTGCCCTGGCTTCGAGGGGGAGGGTGTCCCCTTCACCCACTCCCACCGCACCGTCCGCCGCTACTCCACCGACGGGCGCATCCTGGGCGGCCGGCTCGTCGAGAGGACCGATGCTCTCGAGGCGGCCTTCACCGAGGCGTTCGCCGACCCCGAGGTCGCGCTGGTGCACGTCAGGGCCGTCGAGTACGGGTGCTTCCTGTACGAGGTGCGCAGGGGGTAGGGCGCCCGGGTTTTTCCCCGGCCGGGGCTTGGATTTTCAGCCCGTCCGGCGTTTGAGGACGAGGCCGCCAGGCCGATAGCGGGGGTCTGGGGGCGCAGCCC
>NZ_VJZC01000436.1 GCF_009377185.1 Streptomyces spongiae | reverse complement strand
CCCCCAACCCCCCTCCGTGGAGTTCACCCCCATGTCGCAGTCCCACGTCACCGGGCCCGCCGATCTCGTCCTCACCGGCGGGCCCGTCCACACCGTCGACGCCGCGCGCAGCCGTGCCACGGCCGTGGCCGTGCGCGGTGGGCGGATCGCGGCCGTCGGCCACGACGAGGTGCACGCGCTGATCGGACCGGACACCGAGGTCGTCGACCTGGCCGGGAAGCTGTTGCTGCCCGGCTTCCAGGACGCGCATGTGCACCCGCAGGGCGCGGGCCTGGAACTCGGCCTGTGCCACCTGGCCGACACCGTCGACCCCGCGGAGTACCTGCGGCGCGTCAGGGAGTACGCCGACGAGAACCCGGACGCCGAATGGATCACCGGCGGTGGCTGGTCCCTGGAGGCCTTCCCCGGGGGCGCCCCCACCGCCGCCGCCCTCGACGCCGTCGTCCCCGACCGGCCCGTCTTCCTGCCCAACCGGGACCACCACGGCGCCTGGGTCAACACCCGTGCCCTGGAGCGGGCCGGCATCGACGCCCGTACCCCGGACCCCGCCGACGGCCGGATCGAACGCGACGCCGACGGCAACCCGACCGGCATGCTGCAGGAGGGCGCCGTCCATCTCGTGGGCCGTCTGGCGCCCGACCCCACACCCGAGGAACAACTGGCCGGACTGCTGCGCGCCCAGGCCGTGCTGCACTCCCACGGTGTCACGGCCTGGCAGGACGCCATCGTCGGCGCGTACGCCAACATGACCGACCCCGCGCCCACGTACCAGAGGGCCCTGGACCAGGGGCTCCTCACCGCCCGCGTCGTCGGCGCGCTGTGGTGGGACCGCGAACGCGGCGCGGAGCAGATTCCGGAACTCGTGGCGCGACGCGAGGAGTTGAGCAGGGGGCGGTTCCGCGCCGGCACGGTGAAGATCATGCAGGACGGCATCGCCGAGAACCACACGGCCGCGATGCTCGAGCCGTATCTCACCGGCTGCGGCTGCGCGTCCGGCACCAGCGGGATCAGCTTCGTCGACCCCGGTGATCTGAAGAAGTACGTCACCGAGCTCGACGGCCTCGGCTTCCAGATCCACTTCCACGCCCTCGGCGACCGCGCGGTACGCGAGGCCCTGGACGCCGTGGAGGCCGCCCGTAGCGGGGGCGGCCACCGCGACACGCGGCACCACCTGGCGCATCTCCAGGTCGTCCACCCTCACGACATCCCGCGGTTCCGTGCGCTGGGCGCCACCGCCAACCTGCAGATGCTGTGGGCCGCCCACGAGCCGCAGATGGACGAACTGACCCTGCCGTTCCTCGGTTCCGAACGCGGCGCCCGGCAGTACCCGTTCGGAGACCTGCTGCGCGCGGGGGCGACGCTCGCCGCGGGGAGCGACTGGCCGGTCAGCAGCCCCGATCCACTCCAGGCCATCCACGTCGCCGTCAACCGCGTCTCCCCCGACGCACCCGAGGGCACCCCCGAGTTCCTGCCCGGACAGCGTCTCGACCTGGGCGCCGCCATCGCCGCGTACACGGCGGGCAGCGCCTACGTGAACCACCTCGACGCGCTCACCGGCAGCATCAGCGTCGGCAAGGCGGCCGATCTGGTCGTCCTCGACCGGGACCCGTTCACGGGCCCGCCCGAGGAGATCGCGGCCACCCGGGTCCTGGAGACCTTCGTGGAGGGGGTACGGGTCCACGCGGCGTCCGACGCGTGAGCTCCGGCGCGCCGGCGAGGTTGACCCTCGACCTGGTCAAGGGCCCAGGGTTCCGGGTGTGGAGAGCGAGATGCAGAGCATTGGTGAGTTGGCGCGGGACAGCGGACTGAGCGTCAGCGCCCTGCGGTTCTACGACCGGGCTGGTGTACTGGTCCCCGCCTGGGTGGATCCGGTGAGCGGCTACCGCTGGTACGAGCCGGGGCAGCTGGAGGAGGCCAGGTTGCTGGCCCGGCTGCGGCGGGCCGCCATGCCGCTGGCGGACATCCGGCTCGTACTGGCCGGCTGGTCCGGTGCGGACACCGACCTGGTGCGCCAGCTGCTCCAAGCGCACCTGCGCCGCCTCGAACTGGGGCTGGCCGAGGCCCGCAGCGAGTTCTCCACGCTCCGACCACTGCTCGATCGCAAGGAGGACTCCATGACTTCGCTCCGCACCACCGCCGTCCGGCTGACTGTCTCCGCGCCCGAACTGGCCGCCGCTCTGGACGCGGTCCGTTTCGCCGCGAGCACCGACCCGGAACTGCCGATGCTCGGCGGTGTGCTGTTCGACATCGAGGGCGAGGTACTCCATGCCGTCGCCACCGACCGGTACCGGATGGCTGTCGCGCGGGCCGGTGCGGCGGGGCACGGCGGGCCCCGGGTGCAGGTCATCGTGCCGGTTCCGCTCGCCGACGCGATGCGGGCCCTGCTGGGCGTCGACGAAGCCGTCCGGCTCTCCGTGGACGGCGACCGCGTGACGTTGGAGACCGGGGACCGTCAGGTGGCGGGCCAGTGCCTCGATCACGACTTCCCCGACTACCGACGTCTCGTCCGCCTGCCGGAAGGGCGCCGTGTCCTCGTCGACGTTCCAGCTTTCCAGCAGGCGCTGCGGACCGGCCCCGTCCGCGCCAGTGAGCGCACACAGGACGGGACGTCCAGCGAGCTCAGCGTGCTCAAGGTCGAGGCCGACGGCACGGTGACCCTCTGCGAGGACGGTGACGACGACCAGAGCCAGGTCGCCGTCAACCGCGACTTCCTGCTGCACGCCCTCACCGCCGGAGCCCGGGACCGGCTGATCCTGGAGTTCGGCGCCCCCACCGCACCGGTCGCCATCCGCCGGCCCGACGACGAGGACACGTTCTCGATGCTGATGCCGGTCCGATTGGAGAACTAGAGCCCCTCCGTGGACCGCGGTCCCGTTCCCGCGATCGTCTCGCGCAGTCGCCGGCGCGCGGTCGCCGGGGCGCCGGCCGTCAGGAGTGCCTCGTCCGCCGCGCCCGCCACCGGCGGTACGTCGAGGACGCGCGGGCCGGCCAGGGGCGCCTCGGCGGCGAGTCGGGCTCGGATGTGATCCGGCAGCAGCACGTGGCCGTTCTGCAGGGTGCCCCCGCCGAGCACCACGGGAGTCGGGGTGCGCAGCAGACGCAGTCGCCGCAGCAGCGCGGTCACCATCGCGACGATCTCGTCGCCCAGGCGCAGCACGATCCCTCGGGCCACTGTGTCGCCGCCGGCGGCCGCCGCGAACACGAGGGGCGCGAGGCCGTGCAGGGCGACCATGGGGATCTCGCCCTCGCTGACGGCCAGCGCCACCGCCTCCACGCTGCGCAGTGCGAAGTGGCCCGGCAGGGCGCGCCGCAGCGCGGTGGCCGGACCGCGTCCGTCACCGGCGCGGACCGCGGCGCCCAGCCCGGCCCGCGCCACGGCCAGCCCGCCGCCCCAGTCCCCGGTGATGTCACCGAGGGAGAGGAAGCGGGCCGACCTGCCGCGCGGGTGCACCCCGGCCGCGTTGATGCCGGCGCCCGAGACCACCGCCACTCCCCAGCCGTCCGGTGCGCCGGCCCGGAGGACGGCGAGCGTGTCGTTGCGCACGACAGTTCGTTCGGCCACGCCCAGCCGGGACAGCTGCTGTGCCGCCTGCCTTTCCTCGGCTCTCCGGTCCACGTTGGCGAGGAAGAAGCCGCCGACGGTGACCCGGGCGTCGGCCGGGAGCCCGGCGACCGCCCGGGCCCGCCGTCCCAACTGCGCCAGGCGGTCGGTCGTGGCGTTCATGCCCTCGCGGTGCGGGCGGGTGCCGTCGCCGCGCACCCAGGCCAGCAGCCGCCCCTCGGTGTCCGCGAGCACCAGGTCGGTCTTCGAGCTCCCGCCGTCGACGCCCACCACAAGGTCCGCCAAGACGGTCACCCCTTGATGCCGGTCAGGGTGATGCCCTCGACGAAGACCTTCTGGGCCAGGAAGAACAGCACCAGGATGGGCAGCAGGAACATCAGCGAGGCCGCCATCTGCAACTCGTACGCGTTCTGGTGCCCGTTCTTCGCCAGTTCGGTGAGGGCGACCGCGAGAGTCTGACCGCTCTGGCTGTTTCCGGTGTAGAGCAGCGGGTTGTAGAAGTCGTTCCACGCGTACAGGAACGAGAAGAGGCCCACGGCCGCGATGGCCGGCCGGGTCATCGGGATCAGCACCTGCCACAGGATGCGCAGCTCCCCGGCGCCGTCGATCCGGGCCGCCTCGGTCAGTTCGTCGGGGATGGTGAGGAAGAACTGACGGAGCAGGAAGATGCTGAACGCGTCGCCGAAGAAGCCCGGGACGATGAGCGGTTTGAGGGTGCCCACCCAGCCGATGTGCGAGTAGAGGACGTACAGCGGCAGGCTGGTGACCTGTGCGGGAATCATCATCGCCGCGAGGACCACGAGGAAGAACGCCTCGCGGCCCTTCCAGCGCATCCGGGCCAGTGCGTAGGCCACCGGCACCGAGGAGATCACCGTGCCGATCGTGGACAGCCCGGCGTACAGCATCGTGTTGGCCAGGTCGCGGCCGAACGGCATGGCCGAGAAGACCTTCCGGAAGTTGCCGAACTCCCACGGCGACGGCCACAGGGCGCCGGTGCCGGCCTGGTGCTGGGTCATGAACGCGGTGAGCACGCCGATCGTCAGCGGCAGCAGGAAGCAGAGCGCGACCGCCACGGCGGGCGCGTGCTCGGCCAGCAGATGCAACACCCGGCGCCCTCTTCGCACCTGACGTCGTGTCAGGCGCACGTCCACGGTGGTCATCGGCCGCCTCCCGCGTGGTGGACGAAGCGGCGTGAAGCGCGGATGAAGATCACGGTCGCCGCGAAGATGACCAGGAACAGCAGCCACGCCATGGCCGAGGCGTAGCCGGTCTTGAAGTAGGAGAAGCCCTGCTGGTAGAGCTCGGTCGAGTAGAACAGCAGCGAGTTGGCCGGGTAGCCGAGCAGTTGGCTGCTCGACGACGTCATGTTCGACGAACTGGACGCCACGAACGCCTCGGTGAAGTACTGGAACGTGTAGATCATACCGGTGAGCAGGGCGAAGAAGATGACCGGCGAGATGGCGGGAAGGGTGACGCTCACGAACTTCCGCAGCGTGCCGGCGCCGTCCAGTTCGGCCGCCTCGTACAGCTCACGCGGTACGTCCAACATGGCGGCGGAGAAGATCACCATCAGGTTGCCGCTGGCCCACAGCGCCATCAGGACGAGACTCGGCTTGGACCAGGCGGGGTCGGAGAACCAGCCCGGGCCGCTGATGCCCACGAGGTCCAGGATCCGGTTGAACGGCCCCACGGGGTTGAGCAGCACGATGAAGGACAGGGCCGCGGCGACCACCGGCACCATGGAGGGCAGGAAGAACAGGGTGCGGTACACGGTCCTGCCGCGCTTGACCCGGATGATGACCCAGGCGGTGAGCATCGCCCAGGCCGTACGCAGCGGCACCATGACCGCCACCATCCACAGCGTGTTGCGCACCGACACCCAGAAGTTGTCGGACTGGGTGAACAGGAGGCGGTAGTTACGCAGGCCGACGAAGTGCACCGGGCGGTACGACCCGGCCTGGAAGTCGGTCAGCGAGTAGTACAGCGTGGAGACCACCGGGTACAGCACGAAGGCGGAGAACCCGACGACGAACGGCGAGACGAAGGCCAGGACGATCCACCAGCGGGCCCCGCTCGGGCTGGGCCCGCGACCCCGGGCGGGGCGCGTCGGCGCCCCGCCCGATGTGTTCTCGACGGGCGCGAGAGCGGTCGCCATGTCTACTGCCCGCTCTGGGCGTTGAGGTCGTCGATCTTCTTTCCGACGCCGGACAGCCCGCTCGCAGCGTCCTTCACCTTCCCCTGTTCGTACTCCAGGAGGAACGCGCGCCAGGTGTCCATGTCCTCGACACCCGCCGGGGTGAGGGTCTTGTAGTAGGACCCGGAGTTCTGGAACAGGTCGACGAACGGCTTCCAGTGCGGGTCGCTCGCCTTGTCCCATGCCTTCAGCGCGGCGAAGGTGCTGGGGATGTTGTAGACGGTGTCGGCCAGCTGGTTCAGGAACGTGGTGTCGGTGGTGAGCTGCTGGAGGGCGAAGAAGGCCTCCTGCTTGTGCTTCGAGCCGGCGGAGAGGTAGGCGACGGTGCCGAGGGTGTTGCCCGCGCCGTAGCCGGTGCCCTGCGCGTCCAGCACCGGCATCGGGACGACTCCGTAGTCGAAGTCCTTCTTCAGCGTGGCTATCTCGCCGACGTGCCACTCGCCGTCGAACTCCATGGCCGCGGCACCGGTCAGCAGCGGGTTGCTCGCGTCGTCGGCGTGCGGCTGGTAGCGGCCGACGAACTTCTGCACGTTGGACGCGCCGTAGTAGTCGATGAGTTCGCGGTCCCACTTCAGCAGCTGCTGCCACTTGGCGTCGTCGGCGAAGGTGGTCTTGCCGTCCTTGCCGTAGAAGTCGGTACCGCTCTGCACGCCGGTGAAGATGTACCGGTTGGCGTTGAAGTCGGAGCGGGGCACGAAGCCGAAGGTCTTGATCGATCCGTCCGGGTTCTTCTTGGTGAGCTTCTTCGCGGCGGCGGTGAGCTCCGCGAGAGTCCGGGGCGGCTTGGTGATGCCGGCCTCCGCGAACATCTTCTTGTTGTAGTAGAGCGCGAAGGCATCGGTGAGCAGCGGCAGCGCGCACTGCTTGTCCTGGTAGCGGGTGTAGACGAGGGTCGCGGCCGGGAAGGTCTTGGCGGTGTCGACACCGGCCGAGGACAGATAAGGCTTGAGGTCGGCGACCGTGCCGTTGTAGCAGAACTTGGCCACGTTGTCGGGTGCCGAGCTGATGAAGACGTCCGGCGGGTCACCGGCGGCGACCGCCTTGGCGTAGGCGGCGTCGTCCTTGTTGGGCACGAACTTGACGGTCAGCCAAGGGTACTTGGCGTGCAGCTGGCCCAGGGTCGCCTTGAAGGCGGCGACCTCGTTGGGGAGGTGGTTGAAGGTCCAGACGGTGACGGTGGTGGGCGCGTGCGAGGCGCCCGCGGAGATCGCGGACGTGGGCTGGGAGTCGGCGGGGCCGCTGGACGTACAGCCGGACAGCAGCAGCACGCCGGCGGCCGTGGCCGCGGCTGCTCCGGTGATAGGTTTGAACACTGATCGTCCTCTTCCTGGAGATGGCATTCCCTGGGTGACGGATCGGTCGACCGGACCCGGGCGCGGCAACGCACGGAGTCCTTGAGCGGCGGCGCTGTCCGGCAAGACGGCGTCGCCGTGGTGTTTCAGGGCTCAGGGCAGCGGCGGCTCCGCGGGGGCGGTGGACGTGGTGGCCGCGGCGAACACCGACTCGCGGGCCCGATCCGCCGACATGGCGGTGGCGCCGGTCAGCACGGCGTCCTGGCCGAGGCCGGAGGCGACGACCGTGGGCCGGAAGTCGCCGAAGTCGGCCATGTGACGGGCGACCGGTTCGAGCAGCAGGTCGCCGTTGGCGCCGATGGCGCCGCCCAGCACGATGAGCGCCGGGTCGATCAGGGGGACCACGCAGGCGATCACATGGGCGATGCTGCGGGCGGTGTCCTCGACGATCTCCAGTGCTGACGGGTGTCCGTCGCGCGCCAGCGCGAAGACGGTACGGGGGCTGCCGTCGCCGGGCAGTCCCAGGTCGCGTGCCCGGACGCCGATGTAGCGCGCCCCCATGTGGTCTTGCACCAGGGCACGGCGCTGCCCCACCGGAGCGAGCTCGCGGTCGCTCGGGAGATAGCCGGCTTCCCCCGCCACACCGGTCGCGCCGCGCCGGACCCGGCCGTCGATGACGAGGCCGAGCCCCAGGCCGACCCCCAGACTGAGCAGGACGAAGTCGTCGACCTCGGTACCGCAGCCGTGGGTGCGTTCGGCGAGCGCCGCGAGGTTCACGTCGTTCTCCAGGACCAGCGGCACCCGATCCGGTACGGCGCGGCCGAGCGCCTCGCCGAGCCCTTGCCCGGCGTCGGGCAGTCCGGCCGCGTACGAGAGGCCGCGCCCGTCCTTGCCGACCACCGCGGGCACGCCCATGACGATCTGGGTGATCTCCTGGAGCGGCACCCCGACCTGCCCGGCCAGGTCCTCACACATCGTGAGGACCTGCCCGACGAGAGCGTCACGCCCGGCTCGGCCCCGGTCCTCGTGCTGCGCATGCGCCCTGGCACGCACCTGTCCGGTCACGTCCGCGACGGCGGCCCGGACCTGCCGGTGTCCCACATCCACACCGATGGCGAAGGCGCAGTCGGCGTTCACCCGGTACTGCGCGGGGGCCGGTCCCTTCCGTCCGGTCACCGGGCCCACCTCGTTGATCACCCCGCGCTCCAGCAGCAGCCCGACCGCGGCGGCCACCGTCGGCCGGGACAGCGGGATCCGCCCGGCGAGATCGGTGGTCGTGATCGGACCGGACTGGTCGATCGCCTCCAGGACCGCGCGCCCGTTGAGCGAGCGCAGAAGGCGCTGGGGGCCTGCGGGATAGCGGTCGGTCACATCGACCTCATTCGTCTGCCGCATGCTGTAAGAAAGAAAGTTGCTTATTTATACGCTCGCGGGTGACCGGATTCAACCCTCGACTTCTCCGAGCACCCCGGCTCAGACGGAGGGGCCCGTCGG
>NZ_VJZC01000435.1 GCF_009377185.1 Streptomyces spongiae | reverse complement strand
GCCCCGGACCCCGCTCCTCAAACGCCGGAGGGGCTGGATCTTCGCCCCCCCGGGTACGGCCAGATGGGCTACGTGCACCCAGTACCCTTGTCCGGGGCGTCTTCCGCCCCACACCACCACCCCGGACCAGGAAAGGTGCCCCCACAGTGGAACGCGCCGCAGTGATTGTCGCCATCGACGGCCCCTCCGGCACGGGCAAGTCGAGCACCTCGAAGGCCGTTGCCGCGCAGCTCGGGCTGAGCTACCTGGACACCGGCGCCCAGTACCGGGCGATCACGTGGTGGATGGTGAACAACGGGATCGACACGGACGACCCGACCGCGATCGCCGCCGTGGCCGGGAAGCCGGAGATCGTCTCCGGGACCGACCCGTCCGCGCCGGGCATCAGCGTGGACGGAACCGACGTCGCCGGCCCGATCCGTACGCAGGAGGTCACCTCCAAGGTCAGCGCGGTCAGCGCGGTGCCCGAGGTGCGCGCCCGGATCACCGAGCTCCAGCGGTCGATCGCCGCGGCCGCGGAGAACGGCATCGTCGTCGAGGGCCGTGACATCGGCACCACCGTGCTGCCCGACGCCGACCTGAAGATCTTCCTCACCGCCTCGCCGGAGGCCCGGGCCGCCCGCCGCAGCGGTGAGCTCAAGGGCGCCGACCTCCACACCACCCGCGAGGCCCTGCTCAAGCGCGACGCCGCCGACTCCAGTCGCAAGACCTCGCCGCTGGCGAAGGCGGGCGACGCGGTCGAGGTGGACACCTCCGACCTCACGCTCCAGCAGGTCATCGAGTGCGTGGTCACCCTCGTCGAGGAGAAGCAGGCCGGGAAGTGACCAACGCACCTTCGGAGCGCGGAGCCGAGGTCGGCCGCCGGATCGGCGTCGGCCTGATGTACGGGCTGTGGAAGCCGCGCGTGCTCGGCGCCTGGAAGGTGCCCGCGACCGGCCCGGTGATCCTCGCCGTCAACCACTCGCACAACATCGACGGCCCGATGGTCATCGGCGTGGCGCCCCGGGCGTCGCACTTCCTGGTCAAGAAGGAGGCGTTCGTCGGCCCGCTCGGCTCCTTCATGCACGCCGTCGGCCAGCTGGAGGTGGACCGTTCGACCGCCGACCGCACGGCCATCACCCGGGCGCTCGGCGTCCTGGAGAACGGCGGTGTCCTCGGTATCTTCCCCGAGGGCACCCGTGGCGAGGGCGACTTCGCCTCCCTGCGCGCCGGGCTCGCGTACTTCGCGGTCCGCGGCGGCGCCCCGATCGTGCCGGTCGCGGTACTGGGAAGTTCCGAGAAGCGGGGACGGTTGATACGAGGGCTGCCGCCGCTGCGCCACCGGGTCGACGTCGTCTTCGGCGACCCGTTCGAGGCGGGCGACGGCAGCGGGCGGCGTACGCGCAAGGCGCTCGACGAGGCGACCGAGCGCATCCAGAAGGAGCTCGCCGCGCACCTGGAAAACTCCAGGCGACTCACCGGCCGCTGAACCACACTTGAGTAGTGGATCACCCGAAACCCGGGGCGTTCCACCGATCACCACGATGAACGAGGTACCGACTTCATGAACGACCACATCCCCTCCGACAGCTCGGGCGAGCACGAGCACGGAGAGCTTGGCGACGCCGAGTACGCGGAGTTCATGGAGCTCGCCGCGGAAGAGGGCTTCGACCTCCAGGACGTCGGGGGCGCCATCGAGGAGGCCGGGCACGGCCCGCTGCCCGTCCTCGCCGTCGTCGGCCGCCCGAACGTCGGCAAGTCGACTCTGGTGAACCGCATCATCGGCCGCCGTGAGGCGGTCGTGGAGGACAAGCCGGGCGTCACCCGCGACCGCGTCACGTACGAGGCCGAGTGGTCGGGCCGCCGCTTCAAGGTCGTCGACACCGGCGGCTGGGAGCAGGACGTCATGGGCATCGACGCCTCCGTCGCCGCCCAGGCCGAGTTCGCGATCGAGGCGGCCGACGCGGTCGTGTTCGTGGTCGACGCCAAGGTCGGCGCCACGGACACCGACGAGGCCGTCGTACGGCTGCTCCGCAAGGCCGGCAAGCCGGTCGTGCTGTGCGCCAACAAGGTCGACGGCCCGAGCGGCGAGGCCGACGCGACGTACCTGTGGTCCCTGGGTCTCGGTGAGCCGCACCCCGTGTCCGCGCTGCACGGCCGCGGCACCGGCGACATGCTGGACGCCGTCCTGGAGGCGCTGCCCGAGGCGCCCGCGCAGACGTTCGGCACCGGAATCGGCGGCCCGCGCCGTATCGCGCTCATCGGCCGCCCGAACGTCGGCAAGTCCTCGCTGCTGAACAAGGTGGCGGGCGAGGAGCGCGTCGTCGTCAACGAACTCGCGGGCACCACCCGTGACCCGGTCGACGAGATGATCGAACTCGGCGGCGTCACCTGGAAGTTCGTCGACACGGCGGGCATCCGCAAGCGCGTCCACCTCCAGCAGGGCGCCGACTACTACGCCTCGCTGCGTACGGCCGCCGCCGTGGAGAAGGCCGAGGTCGCGGTCATCCTGATCGACGCCTCCGAGTCCATCTCGGTCCAGGACCAGCGCATCGTGACGATGGCCGTCGAGGCCGGGCGCGCGATGGTCATCGCCTACAACAAGTGGGACAACCTCGACGAGGAGCGCCGCTACTACCTGGAGCGCGAGATCGAGACGGAGTTCGGCCAGGTCGCGTGGGCGCCCCGGGTCAACGTCTCGGCGCGCACGGGGCGGCACATGGAGAAGCTCGTCCCGGCGATCGAGACGGCGCTCGCGGGCTGGGAGACCCGCGTTCCCACGGGCCGCCTCAACGCCTTCCTCGGTGAGCTGGTCGCGGCCCACCCGCACCCGATCCGGGGCGGCAAGCAGCCGCGCATCCTCTTCGGCACGCAGGCGGGGACCAAGCCGCCGCGGTTCGTGCTCTTCGCCTCGGGCTTCATCGAGGCCGGCTACCGGCGCTTCATCGAGCGGCGGCTGCGCGAGGAGTTCGGCTTCGAGGGGACGCCGATCCATATCTCGGTGCGGGTGCGCGAGAAGCGCGGCAGGAAGAAGTGATGTGACGTAACGACGACGCACGAGGAGGGCGGCCTCCTCAAGGTCCCCGGGCGATCCGGGAGTTCTTGAGGAAGCCGCCCTCCTCGTGCGTCAGTGCCCTCGGCGTGGGCCCGGCGGCAGTGCGGCCGGGATGTGGTGCATGCCGGTGTGCCCGGTGGGCATCCGTCCGACCGGCTGCCACACCGACGTCATGGGGGCGGAGGAGCCCTGCTGCGTCTCCTGCCGGGTGCTCTGCTGGGGGGCGAAGTGGCCGGTCGCGTGCGGGGCCGCGCTGTGGCGGCCGGTGTACGTCCCCGACTGGTACGCACCGTACGGGCCGGTGCTGTGCGGGGAGTTGGCGAAGAAGGCCTGGAACCCCAGATCCTCCTCGCCGTGACGGTCGCCGGGCAGCGCCCGGTAGGACTTGACCCACTCCGCGTAGAGCGCGTCGTAGATCGGCGTGGCCGAGGGGTCCTGAGCCGGCCGCAAGGACGGACTCGACTGGTAGGCATGGCGGCGGGGAACGTCGTATGCGTGCACGTCCGTGCCAACGACCCCGCCGCCCATGAGATGCGGTCGATACGGCCAATTCAGTGTCCCCCGCGCCCCGACAGGGGCGCGGGGAACTGCGCGATCAACCACAACGAACCCGCACGCACCCAACAAGCGCACTCTTCACGGCGCTCCTGACAGGGGCGCGGGGAACTGCGCGAATCACGGCACCCGAAGCGGAGCGCTCACGTTCCGGCGAGCGGCAGCGTCGCCGCCACCAGCTTCCCGTTCGCCGCGGCCTTGTCGAGGGCACCGCGCAGCAGGTCCTCACGGGGCTGGCGGCCGATCGAGCCCACCGGGGCCGCGAACAGCAACACCTGCTGGTGCTTGTTGGCAGCCGCGCGCCAGCTGTCCGCGACCTGCAGCGCCTGGTGGGCCTGCCACCAGGCGACCGGCTGGCCGCCCGCGGGGCCCGGCTGGAGGATGGCGTGCAGCTGGCCCATGGCGAGCAGCACGGACCAGCCGTGCAGCACCGGCGGAACCGAGTCGATCTCGGTCAGCGGCATGAATCCCTGCTCGATGAGCAGCGGCAGGAAGTCGTCCCCCGCGGTGGTCGTGCCGGGGCGGGCGATGGGGGCCGTCGGCTCGACGACGAGCGCCGGGTGCAACTCACCGTTGACCAGGAGGAGCCCGCTGGTGACGCCGAGCACGGCCTGCTCGGCGACGGCCTGCTCGGGCACGGCCCTGGTGGAGCCGCCGTCGGCCGCGATCGACCGGACCGCGCCCTGCAGCTGCTCCTCGGTGACCTGGACGACCTGCGACGGCAGGCAGGTGGCGTGTGCGAAGGCGAGGACAGCGGTCTCGTCGCCGATGAACAGGACGGTGCTGGTGCGCTCCTGCTCGGAGTCGCCCGGAGTGCGGCAGGACGTGCAGTCATAGCTGCCGGGGGCGTTCTCTCCGGCGAGCAGCCGGTCTGCTTCTTCGTCGCCGATCTCGGCGCGTACGTCGTCGCTGACGTCGAGCATGCGCGGCACGGGTGGCTCCTCGGGATGTGATGCGGGGCGACAGCCGGGTGGCTCCCGGCCCATGAGCGCGGGTGGTTCCCGGCTCATGAAGAAGACAACGGGCGATCTGTGGCCGGAGTCACGCCCGGGAGCGAACGGAATCGAACCATCCGAAGCGCAGCGTGAATCCGCGGGCGGAACCGGTTACTCCACGACAAGTTCTCTGATTTCCAAGGAAGTTACGACGGTGAAGTGGGTCACAGATCACCTGTGCCTCTGGTCGACAAATCCTGAAATCAGGGAATGAAGTGGGTGGCCGAAAATGGACGATACTCGCGGTAACGGCGAACTGGCCTCGAACGACAAGGAGTTGGTTGATTACGGGCCCCGAGGCTCTCTACATTCCTCCGCCGAGTGCAACGAGCACCGCTCGGGTCGTCCGCCGACCGCACCACAGACAGCTCCACAGCTCCACGGCACCACCGTCGGCGGACGGGGCGGAGTACGACGACCGCGTCCCGTGCGCCGGGCGTCGTAGGCCGCCTTGGGGGACCCCGGGTCCCGTGAGAGGGAACTACATGTCCGCATGTGCCGACAACACCCACGACGACACCCGTAAGACGCGTACGACACGTACGACACGTACGACGGCGGTGCTCGCCGGGGCGGCACTGCTCGCCCCGTTGGGCCTCCTGGCCGCCGGCGGCAGCGCCGCCGCGGCGGACAGCGGAGTGTGGGACCGCATCGCCCAGTGCGAGAGCGGCGGGAACTGGCACATCAACACCGGCAACGGCTACTACGGCGGACTGCAGTTCTCCGCCTCCACCTGGCGCGCGTACGGCGGTACGGCCTACGCGGCCACCGCCGACCAGGCATCCAAGGGCCAGCAGATCGCGGTCGCCACGAAGGTCCAGCGTGCCCAGGGGTGGGGTGCCTGGCCCACCTGTTCGGCCCGTGCCGGGGCGTCAGGCGGCGCGCCCGCCGCGCCGTCCACCGGCTCGGCGTCGGGACGGTCCACCAAGTCGGCCCCGACCGCCAAGCCGTCGAAGACGCCGACGCGTGCCTCGGGCCACACCGGCCGCGGCACGTCCCGCGGCGGCGACTACACCGTGCGCAGCGGTGACACGCTCAGCTCCATCGCCGCCCGGCACGGGACCACATGGGAGCGGATCCACGCCGCGAACAAGGCCGTCATCGGCGGTGATCCCGATGTGATCGTGCCCGGGCAGCGGCTCGACGTCTGAGCCGACTCCCCAACCCTGGATACGAGGTCCCGCCCGGCACGCCGACCGGGCGGGACCTTCGGCGTCAGCGGCCGGAGCCGGGTGATGTCCCGCTCCCCGACTTGGCGTACGCACCATGACGCGGCCCGTTACGTGCCCTGATGCACGACACGGCCGGAGGGTTCCACTCATTGGCTACCAATCGGGCAACTGTTGCGGAACAAGTCGGTGATGAAGCCCAACCAAGTCCGGGGGTTCCGGGTCCAACCCATCAGGTAGGCGGATGAGACCGGGAATACAGGGGGTTCGGGGGACGTATGCACATCTCTTTCCTGATACACAACGCGTACGGCATCGGGGGGACGATCCGGACCACGTACAACCTTGCGAACACCCTCGCCGAGCAGCACGACGTCGAGATCGTCTCGGTCTTCCGCCACCGTGACGAGCCGGTCTTCACGCCCGACCCCCGGGTCCGCGTGCGTCACCTCGTCGACGTCCGCCCGGGCGGCGCCGACGCCGGGGACCCGGATCTGGGCCGCCCCGCGCGGGTCTTCCCTCGTGGGGAGGTCCGTTACGAGCAGTACAGCGCCCTCACGGACCGGCGCATCGCCGAGCATCTCGCCGCGGTCGAGGCCGACGTGGTCGTCGGCACACGGCCCGGCCTGAACGTGCACCTGGCCCGGGAGACCCGCCGCGGGCCCGTCCGTGTCGGCCAGGAGCACCTCACGCTCGACACCCACTCCAAGGCCCTGCGCGCCACGCTGCGCGGCGTCTACCCGCGCCTCGACGCGCTCACCACGACCACGGAGGCCGACGCCCGCGCGTACCGCGACAA
Source organism: Streptomyces spongiae (assembly GCF_009377185.1). Taxonomy (GTDB): domain Bacteria; phylum Actinomycetota; class Actinomycetes; order Streptomycetales; family Streptomycetaceae; genus Streptomyces; species Streptomyces spongiae. The sequence goes on along the minus strand of NZ_VJZC01000435.1, from coordinate 2,029 downwards.
GATGCGGTTGCCCGGCGTCCAGGTGCGGGCCGTGCCCAACCCGGTGCCCCAGCCGGGCATCGACCCCGCGGACGGCTCCGGCAAGTGGGTCGTCGCGGCCGGACGGCTGGCGCCCGTCAAGCGGTACGACCTGCTCATCAAGGCCTTCGACGCGGTGCGCGCGCAGCGGCCCGACTGGCGCCTGAGGATCTACGGGGGCGGCAAGCAGAAGGACAAGCTCCGCGGCCTGATCGACCAGTTGGGTCTCTACAACCACGTCTACCTCATGGGTCCGGCCAACCCCATCGAGCCGGAGTGGGCCAAGGGCTCCATCGCCGCCGTCACCTCCAAGATGGAGTCGTTCGGCATGACGATCGTCGAGGCCATGCGCTGTGGCCTGCCCGTCGTCTCCACCGACTGCCCGCACGGACCCGGCGAGATCATCGACGACGGCGTCGACGGGCGTCTCGTCGAGGTCGGCAACGTCGACGCCATCGCCGGGGGCCTGCTCGAACTGATCAACAACGACGAGCTGCGGCAGCAGATGGCGCACGCGGCACTCAAGGACTCCGAGCGCTTCGACCCGTCCCGCATCGCCGAGCACCACGTGTCGCTCTTCTCCGGACTGCTCGTCCGCGGCGGGCCCTCGCTGGGCGGCCGCATGCGCGGCTCGCTGCACCGCACCCGGGGAGCCCTGCTCGGTGGCGCGTACGCCGTCCGGGACGCCGGACGCACCGCTCTCAGGAAGGGACGCACCGCATGATGACGCTGGCCCCGCCCGCGGCGCACCAGCACTCCGACGAGGAACCCGTCACGGGTCCGCGTGCCGACTGTGTCGCCGACTCCGCGGGCGGCCTCACCTTCGACGTCGCCGACCGGGGCGAGTCCGGGCCCGCCCATCTCCTTCTGAGGAGGCGCGACGGCGAGCAGGAGGTGCGCCTGCCGCTCACCCCGGCCGCCGACGGCCGCCTCAGGGCCGCACTGCCCAGCAGCGTCGAGCTCCCCGAGGGGCGCTGGGACGTGTACGTCCAGGTGGCCGACGACGAGCCGTACCGTCTGGTGCCCGGCGTCAACGACCTGCGCGCCCTCGTGGACCGCGTGCCCGGCGGCTCCCACGGCCGTGTCGCGGCCCGCATCCCGTACGCGACGAAGCTCGGCAACCTCACGGTCCGCAGCTGGCTGCGCGCCCCGCACGCGGAGGCGGGCGAGCTCCACGTCGGCCAGGACGAGCTGAGCGTCCGGGCGCGGGCGTACGGCACCGAGCTGGCTGAGGACGCGTACGTCGAGCTGGTGGCCAGGAAGGCGCAGGCCTCCGTGGTGCGTGCCGGCCTCACCACCGACCGTTCCGAGTTCCGCTTCACCGTGCCGTACGACGCCCTCCGCCCCGGCCTGTGGGACCTGTGGCTCCGGCCGTACGGGGAGAACGGGTCCCGGGTACGGATCGCACGTCTCCTCGACGACGTCGCCGACAAGAAGCCGATCTTCACCTACCCCAAGGTGACCCTGGAGACCGAGCACGGCCCGGTCATGGCGGGGCCGTACTACACGGGCGACAACGACCTCGCGGTGAAGGTGGCCGCGGTCGAGTGACACGGGCGGCGTGTATTGGCTGTGGGTGCCGAATTCCCGGGAACGCATGGGCGACACGCTTTTCGAAGTGCTATTCGAGGTGGCCGGGAATTACGTACGACAGCGGGCGTCACCCGTATGGAACCGCTCGTACGTGTGACCTCGTTCGGCCGAAACGCGTGTCGTGATCTTGTGACACAGGTGTGACCGCCGGGGGACAGTGACCTAACGTGGCGTCATGGCACCCATTCCCACTCCGCCACCGGAGCCCCACGACAGTCCGGACGCCTACGTCGGCCTAGAGGCGAGCAGTGCCGAGCGCCGCGCCCGGGAGCACGGCTGGTCCACGGTCCGGTCGCTGCCGCCGGGCGCGATCATCACCATGGAGTACCGCGTGGGCCGGCTGAACTTCGAGGTCAGGGACGGCCGTGTGACGCGCTGCTGGAAGGGCTGAGACGGCGAAGGCCCGGCTCCTCAGGGA
>NZ_VJZC01000434.1 GCF_009377185.1 Streptomyces spongiae | reverse complement strand
GGCTCGCCCTCAGGCCCCCTGAACCGCCCGCGCCATCCGTGTCCCCGCCCGTGCCCTCACCCGGTTGTCGGGACGCGTGGGGCGGCGCGGATGCACCGTGTTCGCCAGCAGGACGAGGAAGGTGTCCGTGGCCGGGTCCAGGACCAGCGACGTTCCCGTGAAGCCCGTGTGGCCCGCCGCCCCGCGTCCCGCCAGCTCGCCCATGAACCACGGCTGGTCGAGTGCGAGGCCCAGCCCCGGTGGGGTGAGCATGAGTTCGACGAGGTCGGGGCCGAGGATGCGGGCGGGCCCGTACGACCCGCCCGAGAGCAGCGCGCGGCAGAAGACCGCCAGGTCCCGGGCCGTGGAGAACAGGCCCGCGTGGCCCGCGACCCCGCCGAGGGCCCAGGCGTTCTCGTCGTGGACCTCGCCACGGAGCATGCCGCGGTCCGTCTTCGCCCACGGACGGCGCTGGTCCTCCGTGGCCGCCGCGCCGGGGCACGGGCCGAAGGCCGTTGACGTCATGCCTAAGGGGCGTGTGATGCCGTCCCGGATCAGGACGTCGAGGCCCCGGCCTGTGAGGCGCTCCAGAACGTGTTGCAGCAGGAGCATGTTCAGGTCCGAGTAGCGGTACATGGTCCCCGGCCGCGTCGTCGGCGTCTCCGCGCGCAGCATCGCCAGGCGGGCCTCGTCCGTCGGGCAGTCGTACAGCGGGAGTTCGGGACGCAGACCCGACGTGTGGGTGAGGAGCTGGCGTACGGTCACACCGTGCTCGGCCGCGCCCGTGTAGTCCGGCAGGTACGCCCCCACCAGCGCGTCGATCCCGAGGGTGCCCCGCTCCAGTTGCTGGACCGCCGCGACCGCCGTGAACAGCTTGGTGAGGGAGGCCAGGTCGAAGGGGGTGTCCACGGTCGCAGGGACGCGGTCCTCGGGCGGGAGCTCCACCGCCGTTTCCCGCTTCTCGTCGTACGACGCGTACCGCACCGCCCAGCCCGTCGCCTCCTCCACCGCGACGACAGGGCCGCGCCCCGCGATCACGACGGCGCCCGCCGCCCAGGGGCGCGCTCCCCCGTCCAGCGGCCCTTCAGGCCCTTCCGGCCCTTCCGTGCAGGCCCGGATCTCGTCGACGAGGTGGCGCAGTTGGCCGGGGTCCAGCCCGGCCCGTTCCGGTGTGCCGTCCCGCAGTCTCGGGGCGCTCAGCGTTCTTCCCCCAGGTTCTCGGCTGCTCGTGTGGTCCAGGGGCGGCAGAGTGCCACGAAACAGGCGACGGCCACCAGTACGGCCGCCAGTTGGACGACGGCCATCGGGACGGCGGTGTCCTCGCCCGCGATCCCGACGAGCGGCGAGGCGATCGCGCCGATGAGGAACGTGGACGTGCCGAGCAGCGCGGACGCCGAACCGGCCGCGTGCCGTACGCGCATCAGCGCGAGGGCCTGGGTGTTGGGCAGGGTGATGCCCATCGCGGTCATGAGGACGAACAGCCCCGCCGCCATGGGCCAGAGCCCCACCTCGCCGAAGGTCCCCGTCGCCATCAGCAGCAGCGCGACCGCGGCCAGCGTGATGATCGTCAGGCCCGTCGCCAGCACCCTGTCCAGGCCGACGCGGCCGACCAGGACCTTGCCGTTGATCTGGCCCGCGATCACCAGGCCGATCGAGTTGACGCCGAAGAGCAGGCTGAACGTCTGCGGGGAGGCGCCGTAGATCTCCTGGATCACGAAGGGGGACGCGCTGATGTACGCGAACAGCGCGGCGAACGCGAAGCCGCCCGCGAGCGTGTAGCCGGTGAAGACCCGGTCGGCGAGCAGGCCGCGCATCGCGCGCAGGGCTTCGCCCACGCCTCCCTTGTGCCGTTCGGCGGGGGCCAGGGTCTCGGGGAGCCGCCACCACACGAGGGCCGTCAGCGCGAGCCCGAGGAAGATGAGGAGGACGAACACGCCCCGCCAGTCCGTGACCCGCAGGATCTGACCGCCGATCAGCGGCGCGACGATCGGCGCCACCCCGGAGATCAGCATGAGGGTCGAGAAGAAGCGGGCCATCGCCACACCGTCGTACAGGTCGCGGACCACCGCCCGCGCGATCACGATCCCGGCCGCCCCCGCGAGGCCCTGGAGGAGCCGGAAGGCGATGAGGAACTCCACGGTGGGCGCGAGGGCGCACAGCGCGGTGGCGACGATGTAGACGGCCAGTCCGGCGAGGAGGGGCCGTCTGCGCCCCCAGCGGTCGCTCATCGGGCCGACGACCAGCTGGCCCAGCGCCATGCCGGCGAGGCAGGCGGTGAGGGTGAGCTGGACGGTCGTGGCGGGCGCGTGCAGGGAGCCCGTGACCTCCGGCAGGGACGGGAGGTACATGTCCATGGCCAGCGGGGGCGTGGCGGTGAGACCGCCGAGGAGGAGGGTGACGAGGAGCCCGGTGCGGCGGAGGGCGCCACGGTCCGGTCCGCTCGACGGCGGCGGGGGCTTCCCGGCCGTGGCTGCGACCGTGCCTGCGGCTGCCGCTGTGGCTGCGGCCGTCGCTGCGGCTCCGGTCGTGCCCCCTGCCGGTTCCACCACCGCCGTGGTCGGTATGCGCCCCTCCGGGCCTTCCTGGTCCCGCGTGGTACGGCCACGCTCGGGCATGTGCCCCTCCCTCTCCGTTCGGTCCGCACCTATGCTCTCAGTTCGAACGCGATGTTCGGGGTCACAGATCAAGGGGTGGGACATGGCCGGCCAACCGGTGCGATGGGGAGTCCTGGCGACCGGAGGGATCGCCGCGGCGTTCACCGCCGACCTGGTGGACCTGCCGGACGCCGAGGTCGTGGCGGTGGCCTCGCGGAGCACCGAGTCGGCGAAGGCGTTCGCGGAGCGGTTCGGGATAGCGCGGGCATACGGCGAGTGGGGCGCCCTCGCCGAGGACGAGGACGTGGATGTGGTGTACGTCGCCACGCCCCACTCCGCGCACCGGGCCGCCGCCGGGATGTGCCTGGAGGCCGGGCGGAACGTGCTGTGCGAGAAGGCGTTCACGCTGAACGCGCGGGAGGCAGGGGAACTGGTCGCGCTGGCGAAGGAGCGCGGCAGCTTCCTGATGGAGGCCATGTGGATGTACTGCAATCCGCTGGTCCGGCGCCTGGCCGGCATGGTGCGCGACGGGGTGATCGGTGACGTCCGCACCGTGCAGGCGGACTTCGGGCTGGCGGGTCCGTTCCCGCCCTCGCACCGGCTGCGCGACCCGGCGCAGGGGGGCGGCGCGCTGCTGGACCTCGGTGTCTATCCGGTCTCCTTCGCCCAGTTGCTGCTCGGGGAGCCCTCGGACGTGACGGCGCGAGCGGTGCTCTCCGACGAGGGCGTCGATCTGCAGACGGGTGCGCTGCTCTTGTGGGAGAGCGGTGCTCTCGCCTCGGTGCACTGCTCCATCGTCGGCGGTACGTCCACGTCGGCGTCGGTCACGGGCTCGCAGGGCCGTATCGACGTTCCGGGCGGCTTCTTCTTCCCGGACCACTTCGTGCTGCACCGCGACGGCCGCGACCCGGAGACCTTCCACGCCGACCCTTCCGCGGGCCCCCGCAACAGCCTCAAGCACGAGGCCCGCGAGGTCATGCGCGCCCTCCGCGCCGACGAGACCGAGTCTCCCCTGGTCCCTCTGGAGGGCACCCTCGCCGTGATGCGGACGCTCGACGCGATACGGGACCGCGTCGGCGTCCGCTACCCGGGCGAGGACGGCCCCCGCAGTGGCCGGGAGGAGGCCGAGCCGGTGGCTACGCCGGCTTGAGCCCCGGGTCCCCCGCCTCCGTCACGAAGGACGCGACCGTGGTGAGCGCCGCCCCCGGGGTGGTCACCGCGGTCAGGGTCTTGAAGTCGGCCCGTGCGGCGTCGGGGTCGAGGGCGACGGTCACGTATCCGCGCCGCCCGTTGTAGAACTTCATGTGCGGGTTGGCCGCCATGTACGTGTCCCAGTTGGCGGGCTTGTCCGAGCCGTTGCCGCCGCTGGTGATGGACGTGGCGACGATCTCGGTGCCGACCGTCCGGGAGGAGCGGTCGTCGAAGTCGCGCTTGATGTCGAAGGCGTAGCCGACGTGCACGTCACCCGTCAGGACCACCAGGTTCTCCACGCCGGCCGCCTCGGCGCCCGCCAGCAGCCGCTCGCGCGAGCCCGGGTAGCCGTCCCAGGAGTCCATCGAGACCGTGTAGTTGCTACCGGTGGTGCTGCGGCGCTGGGAGAAGGTGACCTGCTGCGGGACGACGTTCCACACGGCCCGCGATTTCTGCCAGCCGTCCAGCAGCCAGCGCTCCTGGGTGGCGCCGGTCAGGGTGCGCGAGGGGTCCTCGGACTCCGGGGTACGGGGCTGCCAGCCGTCACCGTTGGCCTGGTCGTCGCGGTACTGGCGGGTGTCGAGGATGTCGAACTGCGCCAGGCTGCCCCACTGCAGGCGGCGGTAGAGCTTCATGTCGGGGCCGTCGGGGCGCTGCGGGCGGCGCAGCGGCTGGTTCTCCCAGTACGCGCGGTACGCGGCGGCGCGGCGCAGCAGGAACTCCTCGGGCGGGTTGCCGTTCTCGTCGACGTCACCGGCGTAGTTGTTCTCGGTCTCGTGGTCGTCCCAGGTGACGACGAAGGGGTGCGCGGCCTGGGCGGCCCGCAGGTCGGGGTCGGTCTTGTAGAGGGCGTACCGCAGGCGGTAGTCCTCCAGGGTGATCGTCTCGCGGTTGAAGACGGCGGGCAGCGTGCGGTCGGTGTACCTGCGGTTTCCGCCGACGGAGTTCACCGCGTACTCGTAGAGGTAGTCACCGAGGTGGAAGACGACGTCGACGTCGTCCGCCGCCAGGTGGCGGTACGCGGTGTAGTAGCCGTCGTGGTACGCCTGGCAGGAGACGGCCGCGAAGGCGAGCGGGGCCGCGCTGCCGTAGCGGTTCGGCGCGGTGCGCGTACGGCCCGTCTCGCTGATCCAGTCGCCCACGCGGAAGCGGTAGTAGTACACGCGTCCGGGCTCCAGGAACCCGATCTCGACGTGCACGGCGTGGTGGAACTCGGGGTGGGCGGTGGTGGTGCCGCGTCTGACGACGCGTCGGAAGCGCTCGTCGTGGGCGAGCTCCCAGCGCACGGTGACCCGTTCGGCGGGCAGTCCGCTGTCGGCCTGGTACGGCGACGGGGCGAGCCGCGTCCACAGGAGCACGGAGTCGGAGAGCGGGTCGCCGGAGGCCACGCCGAGGGTGAACGGGTTCTCGGTGATCTGGGCCGCGTCGAGTTCGGCGGCGCTCGCCACACCGGCGGTGGGCAGGTTGGTGGCGAAGGCGAGCGCGGCGGCGGCACCGGTGACGGTGAGGAAGCGGCGGCGCCCCAGGTGACGCGCCGCGGCACGGAGTTCGTGGTCGTGCCGCGAGGTGTCGGACTGCGAGGGGGTGTGCGGTGGCTGATGGGCTGCGGGTGTCATCTGGCCCTCCCCTGACGGTAGTTGTACGAGGCATTGGAGTGGCCAGGGTCAACGACCGCCTGTCACGTACACAACAGTCAGATGTCGGACAGGTGAGTTCCGCATGGCGGACCCTCGCTTACGCTGCGATTTCATGAAGATTACTCAAACGAAGATCGCGATCGTGACAGGCGCGGGCTCCGGCATCGGTCGTGCCGTGGCGGAGGAACTTCTGCGGACGGGCTGGTCAGTGGTGCTCGCGGGCCGCCGGGAGGAGAAGCTGGCCGAGACCGCGGCCGGTCACCCCGAGGCACTCGTCGTCCGCACCGACGTCTCACGGCCCGATGACGTGGCCGCCCTCTTCGCCGCCGCACACGACCGGTTCGGGCGGCTCGACCTGCTCTTCAACAACGCGGGGACGTTCGGGCCGGGCGGGGTGCCCGTCGAGGAGCTGGACCACGCGGCCTGGCGGCACGTGGTGGACACCAACCTGAACGGGGCGTTCCTGTGCGCCCAGGCGGCGTACCGGCAGATGAAGGAGCAGGACCCGCAGGGCGGCCGGATCATCAACAACGGCTCGATCTCGGCGCACGCGCCCCGCCCTCACTCGGTCGCCTACACGACGACCAAGCACGCCCTGACGGGCCTCACCAAGTCGCTGTCACTGGACGGCCGGCCGTACCGCATCGCCGTCGGCCAGATCGACATCGGCAACGCGGCGACCGACATGACCGAAAAGATGCAGCGGGGGGTGCCCCAGGCGAACGGGCAGCTCGCGGCCGAGCCCGTGATGGACGTGGCCGACGTGGCGCGCACGGTACGGCACATGGCGGAACTGCCACTGGAGGCGAACGTCCAGTTCGCGACGGTCCTGGCTACGACGATGCCGTACGTGGGCCGGGGGTAGGCGCTTCACTCCGCCCCACACCGCGTCACTCCGCCCCACACCGCGTCACTCCGAGCGGCGGAACCCACACAAGTGGAATGTAAAACTCCGTACCGTTTGGACACCTGGTGGGCTTATGCTCAACACTCCTCCACCAAAGCTTCACACTTGGAGCACGAGGCTTCCGCAGTCCACACCGAGGGGGATGGCGGCGGTCGTTCCATGGTCCGTATGGGGGTGGATCTCGCGTGGGACCGCGAGGAAGCACCGGACCGTGGAACGACCGCGCCAAAACCGGCGGTCGGCCCGCGGTTCAGCGCCGGTGCCGACCGGCTGCCCGGACCACTTCTTCGCCACTACCGCGGCTGCGGGTGCGGGTGCGGTTGCGCAGCGCGTACACCCCGGCCGCCAGCAGGGCGGCGGTTCCCGCGGCGCCCTCCGCCAGTCGCCACGGTGAGGGATCGGCGGCGCCCGGAGCGCCGGCCCCCGCCTCTTTCGCCGCCTTCCGCGTGGGCGCGCCCGTGGACTCGCCCGTAGCCGCTCCTGTGGTCCCGCCCTCGCTCACCGGCTTGACCAGTGTGCCGACCGGCTGGGCACGTCCGGCCGCCCGGAAGCCCCAGTCGAGCAGCGCGGCCGTCTCCTCGTACACACCGTTCCCGGCGGGCTTCGGATGCAGGACGGTGACGAGGAGGGTGCGGCCGTCGCGGGTGGCGGCGCCGGTGAAGGTGTTGCCCGCGTCGGTGGTGTAACCGTTCTTGACGCCGATCAGACCGTCGTACGTGGGCATCCCCCACGCGCCCGTCAGCAGGCGGTCGGTGTTCTGGATCTGGAAGGTCTTCCTGCCGCCGGCCGGGAAGTCGGCCGTCTTCGTGGAGCAGTAGGCACGGAAGTCGGCGTTCCGCAGCCCCTGGCGGGCGAAGAGCGTCAGGTCGTACGCCGACGACAGCTGCCCCTCGTGGTCGAAGCCGTCGGGGCTGACCACGTGGGTGTCCAGGGCCTGGAGGTCCTTGGCCCTGGCCTGCATCTGGGCGACCGTCCGGGCGACGCCGCCGTTCATGTGGCTCAGCACATGCACCGCGTCGTTGCCCGAACGGAGGAACACGCCCTGCCACAGCTGTTCGACGGTGTACGTGAGGCCGGCCTGGATGCCGACGAGACTGGAGCCCGCCGGGATGTCGGCGAGGTCCGCGGCGGTCACCGTGTGCGTCGCGGTGCGCCGGAACTTGGCCAGAACGGTGTCCGCGAAGAGCATCTTCAGCGTGGAGGCGGGAGCCAGGCGCTCATGGGCACGGTAGGAGGCGAGCACCTCACCGCTCTCCTGGTCGGCCACCAGCCAGGCGCGGGCCGTGACGGCGGGCGGCCTGGAGGCGCCGCGCACCTGGACGCCGTCGCGGGCGAGCCGTTCGCCGCCGATGGCGACCGCGGCCGAGGCGGGCCCGGCCGCCACCATGGGCAGGGCCGCGGCGAGACCGAGGCCGAGGGCGGCGCGCCGGGACACCTGGGCGGTACGCGGGCCGGCGGCACTCGGGGGATGCGATGAGGTTGCGCGCATTCGGGGAACCGTACAAGGCGATCCATGGTCACCGACAAAGGCATGGCAAAAGCCGGGTCATGGCCGAGTCACAGAAAGGGCAAAGAAAAGCGGAACTCCGCCGGGGTGGCCACAGCGGCGGGCCCGGCAACACCGTCCGGGACGTCACCCAACAGGGGTTTCCTGGCAGTACGCCCTCGACTGCCTGAGAATGGACTGTCTTATGGAAATCTGATTTCGGACGCCGATTTCTCAGCTCGCGCACACTCTTTCCTTATGTGCCCTCAAAGGTTCTTCCCTAGCTTGTGGCAGCGCCCACAGCGGGCGCCAAGAACCTTTCGAGGAACGGGATGTTTGGCATCTATCTCAAGCGCGAGCTGAGCCGGCGCAAGAAGGCGGCCCTGCTCGTCGCCATGGGTCTGGCGCTCGGAATCGCACTGGTCATCACCGTCAACTCGGTGTCGGCCGGTATGCAGCAGGCACAGGACAAGGTCCTGAAGTCGCTCTACGGACTCGGCACCGACATGACGGTCACCAAGGCCCGCGAGGCGCCCTCCGGGGACGACCAGCAGAACGGGCCCCGGTTCGAGTTCGACGCCGGCTCGGACGAGGACGAGCAGCAGAGCTCGGACCGGGTGATGACCCAGGGCGGGCAGACCCTGAAGTCGTCGCTGGTCACGAAGGTGGGCGAGCAGAAGGGTGTTGCCTCCGCGGTGGGCGCGCTGAGCCTGAACGTCACCAAGGTCGACGGCTCCTTCACCCAGGGCAAGGCACAGACCGACAACTCCGCCTCCCAGCAGCAGGGCGG
>NZ_VJZC01000433.1 GCF_009377185.1 Streptomyces spongiae | reverse complement strand
GCCGGGAGGGGCCGCTCCTCCCAGTCCAAACGGAACATGGAGGTGCGCAGGTCGGGTGCGGCGGCGGGGGCGTCGGCTCGGCGCTCCGCCGGCCGCAGGACGACGGAGCGGGCGGTGAGCACGGGCGCGCCGGAGGGGTCGGCGGCGACGAGTTCGCGTGTGTCGCCGCTGCCGGTCAGCCGTATCCGCAGCTCGGTGGCCGATACGGCGTGCAGGGACACCTCGCGCCACCGGGCGGCGAGCAACCGCTCAGGCTCCGCGTCCTCGGTCCCGGCGACGAGGTGCGCGGCGTGCAGGGCGGCGTCGAGGAGCACCGGGTGCAGACCGAACCCGGCGTGTTCGCCGGTCTCCTTCGGCAACGTGACCTCGGCGTACAGGTGGTCGCCCTGCCGCCAGGCGGCGCGCAGGGCGCGGGCGGCGGCGCCGTGCTCCACACCGGCGTCGGCGAGTCTCTCGTACAGGTCGTCGACGGCGAGTTCGGTGGCGCCTGCCGGGGGCCACTGGGCCGCGGCGAAGCGGGTGGTGTCGGGGGCCGGGGCCGGTTCCCCGGGGTTGAGCCGCCCGTGGGCGTGCTCGGTCCACGCGGCGTCCGGCTCGTGGGCGGGCTGGGTGTGGCACCACACGCCCCGGCCGCCGTCGTCGCCCGGGGCGCCGATGCGGATCTGCACCTGGAGCGCGCCGTGATCGGGAACGGTCACCGGCTCGGTGAGGGCGAAGTCGGCCACATGCGGGGTGTCCACCTGGTCGCCGGCGCGTACGGCGGCCTCCAGCAGGGCGGCGCCGGGCAGCCGGACCGCGCCGTCCACGGCACAACCGTCGAGCCAGGGGTGCAGGGTCCGCGACAGGGTGCCGGTGAGCACCAGGTCCCCGGCCCCGGCGACCGGCAGTGCGGCTCCGAGCAGCGGGTGGTCGGTGGCGGCGAGCCCGAGTCCGGCCGCGTCGGCCGAGCGCAGGGATGCGGTGGGCCACAGCCGGCGCCGCTGGAACGGATAGGTCGGCAGGTCGGGCAGGCGCCGGGCGCCCGTACCGGCGTACAGAGCGGACCAGTCGACCGTGACGCCCTCGACGTGCAGGGCGGCGAGCGCGGTCACCGCCGACGCCTCCTCCGGGCGGTCGCGGCGCAACAGCGGTACGGCGACGGCCGCGTCGGGCGCGAGGTCGCCGACGAGGGAGGTGAGGCCGCCGTCGGGGCCGAGCTCCAGGAACGCGTCCGCGCCGGTGCCGGCGAGCGCCCGGACGGCGTCGGAGAAGCGGACCGTTTCCCTCAGGTGCCGCACCCAGTATTCGGGCGAGGCGAGGTCGTCGCCGGCCGGGGCGCCGGTCACCGCGGACACGAACGGGATGCGGGGGCGGTGGTGGGTCAGGGTGGCGGCGACGGCCCGGAAGTCGTCGAGCATCGGGTCCATCAGCGGGGAGTGGAAGGCGTGGGACACCTCCAGCGGGCGGGTGCGGCGGTCGCCGAGCCGGGCGAGGACGGCGTCGACCGCGGTCCCGGTGCCGGACAGCACCAGCGCGGAGGGTCCGTTGACGGCGCCTATGGCCACCTCGTCGGTGAGGAGGGGCCGTACCTCGTCCTCGGTGGCGGTGACGGCCACCATGACGCCGCCGGACGACAGTTCTCCCATCAGGCGGGCGCGGGCGGTGACCAGGGCGCAGGCGTCGTCGAGGGACAGGACGCCCGCGACATGGGCGGCGGCGATCTCGCCGACGGAGTGCCCGGTGACGTACTCCGGCGCGACCCCCAGGGATTCGACGAGGCGGTACAGGGCGACCTGGAGGGCGAACAGGGCCGGCTGCGCGTTCTCGGTGCGTCGCAGCTCCTCGGGGTCGTCGCCCCAGACGATGTCCCGCAGGCCGGGCGGCAGGTGGGTGAGCACCTCGTCGAAGGCGTCGGCGAACACCGGAAACCTGGCGGCGAGTTCGCGTCCCATGCCGGGGCGCTGGCCGCCCTGCCCGGAGAACACCAGGGCCGGGGTGCGTTCGGCGGCGGTGCCCCGTACGGCCTCGCCGTCGGCGAGGAGTACCGCGCGGTGGGTGAAGTGCGAGCGGGCGGCGAGAGAGCAGCCCACGTCGTGCGGGTCGTGGCGGCGCGCCCAGTCGGTCAGCGCGGCGAGCCGGGCGTCCAGGGCCTCCTCGGTGCGGGCGGACACCGGCCAGGGTGTCACGGCGGGTGTCCGGGCAGGCGTTTCCGGCTCCCTCTCCGGCTCGGGCGCGCCCTCGAGGACGACGTGCGCGTTGGTGCCGCTGATCCCGAACGCGGAGACGGCGATGCGCGGCGGCCTGCCCGTCTCGGGCCACGGCGTGGTGTCGGTGAGGAGGGACAGGGCGCCGGAGGACCAGTCGATGCGGCTGGAGGGGGTGTCGGCGTAGAGGGTGCGGGGCAGCCGGCCGTCGCGCAGGGCGAGCACCGACTTGATGACGCCGGCGACTCCTGCGGCGGCCTGCGTGTGGCCGATGTTGGTCTTCACCGAGCCCAGCAGCAGCGGCCGTTCGCGATCCCGGCCGTAGGTGGCGAGCAGGGCCTGCGCCTCGATCGGGTCGCCCAGCCGTGTCCCGGTGCCGTGCGCCTCCACGGCGTCCACGTCGGCCGGGGTGAGGCGGGCGCCCGCGAGGGCCTGGCGGATGACGCGCTGCTGGGAAGGGCCGTTGGGGGCGCTGAGCCCGTTGGAGGCGCCGTCCTGGTTGACGGCCGAGCCCCGCACGACGGCCAGGACCTCGTGCCCGTTGCGTTGGGCGTCCGACAGCCGCTCCACGACCAGCATGCCGATGCCTTCGGACCACACGGTGCCGTTGGCGTCGTCCGCGAACGCCTTGCAGCGGCCGTCGGGAGCGAGACCGCCCTGGATGCTGAAGCCGACGAAGCTGACCGAGGTGGTCATCACGGTGACGCCGCCGGCCAGGGCGAGTTCGCACTCGCCGTTGCGCAGTGCCTGGCAGGCCAGGTGCAGCGACACCAGGGAGGAGGAGCAGGCGGTGTCGACGGTCAGGGCCTGGCCCTCCAGGCCGAACGCGTAGGCCAGCCGTCCGGAGATCACGCTGGCGGCGAGACCGGTGCCGAGGTGGCCGCCGATGTCCTCGCGGGCGCGGGTGGCGACGTGGACGTAGTCCTGGCCGTTGGTACCGACGAACACGCCGGTGCGGCTGGCGCGCAGGGCCTCGGGGTCGAGTCCGGCGCGTTCGAACGCCTCCCACGACGTCTCCAGCAGCAGCCGCTGCTGCGGGTCCATCGCGAGCGCCTCGCGAGGGCTGATGCCGAAGAAGCCCGCGTCGAAGTCGGCGGCGTCGTACAGGAATCCGCCGCGGGTGGTGGCGCTGCTGCCGGGGCCGGTGCCGTGCAGGGTGTCGAGGTCCCAGCCGCGGTCGTCCGGGAAGGTGCCGGTGCCGTCGCGGCCCGAGAGCAGCAGTTCCCAGAACTGCTCGGGCGTGCTGACGTCTCCGGGGAAGCGGCAGGCCATGCCGACGATGGCGAGCGGCTCGTCGTGGGCTCCGGGCGCGGCCCGCTCGGCGATCCGGTCGGAGGTGGCGCCGTCGTCGACGAGTTCGGCGAGCAGGTGGCCGGCGAGCCGGCGGGGGCTCGGGTAGTCGTAGGCCAGGGTGGCCGGCAGCGGGAGTCCGGTGGCGGCGGACAGGCGTCTGCCCAGCTCCACGGCGGTGAGTGAATCCATGCCCAGCCTGCCGAACTCGTGGTCCGCGTCGACCTGGTCGCGGCCCCGGTGGCCGAGCACGACGGCCGTCTCGGCGCGCACCAGCCCCAGCAGGTGCCGTCGGCGCTCGTCCGGGCCGAGGGCGGCCAGCCGCGTGAGGAGCTCGGTTGCCAAGCCGTCGGTGGCCGGTTCGGTCCGGCGGCCCGGCGGGGCGACGGCGTCGCCGTCGGGCCAGTACCGCTCCCGTTGGAAGGGGTACGTCGGCAGGTCCACGCGGCGCGCCCCGGTGCCCGCGCACAGGGCGCGCCAGTCGACGGGGACGCCGGCGACGTGGAGGATGGCCAGCGCGCCGACCACGGCCTCCTCCTCGCCCCGGTCGCGGCGCAGCATCGGGGCGGCGACGGCGTCCCGCGGGCCGGTGGCGAGGACGATGCCGCTGAGCACGCCCGCCGGGCCGGCCTCCAGGAAGGCCCCGGCACCCGCCGCGCGCAGGGCGTCCACCGCGTCGGCGAACCGCACGGTCTCACGGGCGTGCCGCACCCAGTACTCCACCGAGCACAGTTCCTCGGGCCCGGCGATCCGGCCGGTGAGGGCCGACGCCACCGCGATCCGGGGCGCGTGGAACTCCAGCCCGGTCAGGGCCTGCCGGAAGTCGTCCAGCATCGGTTCCATGAGCGGGGAGTGGAAGGCGTGGCTCACGGCGAGGCGGGTGTGCCGCCGCTCTCCGAGGCCCGCCACGACACTGTCCACCTCGTCCTCGACACCCGAGACGACGACCGCCGTGGGGCCGTTCACGGCCGCGAGGGACACGCCGTCGGTGAGCAGCGGCCGTAGCTCGTCCTCGGTCGCCTCGACCGCGACCATGACGCCACCCGGCCGCAGCGCCGCCATCAGCCGGCCGCGCGCCGCGACCAGCGCGCAGGCGTCCGGGAGGGAGAGGACACCCGCGACGTGGGCGGCGGCCACCTCGCCGACGGAGTGCCCGGTCACGTGTCCGGCGGTGACGTCCCACGACTCCAGCAGCCGGAACAGCGCCACCTCGACGGCGAACACCGCGCACTGCGCGTGGTCGGTGCGGTTGAGAAGCGCCTCGTCCGTGCCCCACATAGCGTCCCGGACGGCGGCGTCGAAGTGGCCGAGGACCTCGTCGAGGGCGGTGGCGAACGCGGGGAAACGAGCGTGCAGTTCGCGGCCCATGCCGAGCCGCTGACTGCCCTGTCCGGGGAAGACGACGGCGAGGGGGCGGTCGGCGGCCAGACCGCGAGCGAGTTCCGTCGTGCCGTCGGGGTGAAGGACCGCGCGGTGTTCGAGGGTGGCGCGGCCGGCCAGCGTCCAGGCCACGTCGCGTGCGTCGAGTCCGTCGGCGGCCGAACGGACCCGGCTGATCTGGGCGTCGAGGGCGGCCTCGGTGCGGGCGGAGAGCACCCACGGCAGCAGGGCATTGGCCGGGGCGCGGTCCGGCTCCGGTGCGGCGGGCGGCTGTTCGAGCAGGACGTGCGCGTTGGTGCCGCTGATGCCGAACGAGGACACGCCGGCCCGGCGCGGCCGGCCGGTGTCCGGCCAGGGGAGGTTCTCGGTCAGCAGCCGCACTTCCCCGCCCGACCAGTCGACGTGCCGGGACGGAGGGTCGGCGTGCAGGGTGCGGGGCAGGACGCCGTGCCGCATCGCCATCACGGTCTTGATCAGGCCGGCGGCACCCGCGGCGGCCTGGGTGTGGCCCAGGTTGGACTTCACCGACCCCAGCAGCAGCGGCCGTTCGCGGCCCTGGCCGTAGGTGGCGAGCAGGGCCTGCGCCTCGATCGGGTCGCCGAGGCCGGTGCCGGTGCCGTGCGCCTCCACGGCGTCCACGTCGGCGGCGGTGAGCCCGGCGCCCGCGAGGGCCTGGCGGATGACCTGCTGCTGGGAGGGGCCGTTGGGCGCGGTGAGGCCGTTGGAGGCGCCGTCCTGGTTGACGGCCGAGCCCCGTACGACGGCCAGGACCTCGTGCCCGTTGCGTTGGGCGTCCGACAGCCGTTCCACGACGAGGACGGCGACGCCCTCGGACCAGCCGGTGCCGTCGGCGCCGTCACCGAAGGCCTTGCACCGGCCGTCGGCGGCGAGGCCCCCCATACGGGAGAAGCCGGCGAAGCCCACCGGGGTGGACATGACGGTGACCGCTCCGACGAGGGCGAGAGAGCAGTCGCCGCCGCGCAGCGCCTGCCCGGCGAGGTGCAGGGCGACGAGGGAGGAGGAGCAGGCCGTGTCGACGGTCAGGGCCGGGCCCTCCAGCCCGAACACGTAGGACAGCCGGCCGGAGGCGACGCTGGTGTTCAGGCCGGTGGTGGCGTGGGCCTCGACGTCGACGGCGGACTGCATGACGAGGGTGCCGTAGTCCTGGCCGCTGAGGCCGACGAAGACGCCGGTGCGGCTGCCGCGCAGGCCGCGCGGGTCGAGGTCGGCCCGTTCGAGCGCCTCCCAGGCGGTTTCCAGCAGCTGCCGCTGCTGCGGGTCCGTCGCCACGGCCTCCCGCGGGGAGATCTCGAAGAACGCGGCGTCGAAGTCGCCGGCACCCCGCAGGAATCCGCCGACCACTCCGTCGGCCGCGGCGACGCCGGTGTGCCGCTCCCAGCCCCGGTCGTCGGGCATGCCGGAGATGGCGTCACCACCGGCCGCGACGAACTCCCACAGGTCCTCCGGCGAGGTGATTCCGCCCGGGAAGCGGCAGGCCATGCCGACGACGGCGAGGAGTTCGTCTGTTCCGGACGTGCCGGACGCGCCGGACGTGTCGGACACAGTCGGCGCGGGGACGTCGCCGACGGCGCCCTCCTCGACGAGTTCGCCGAGCAGGTGGACGGCGAGGCGCCGCGGTGTGGGGTAGTCGAAGACCAGCGTGGCGGGCAGTTGGAGGCCGGTGGCGCCGGCCAGCCGGTTGCGCAGTTCGATCGCGGTCAGCGAGTCCACGCCGAGCCGGCGGAACTCGTGGTCGGCGTCGACCGCCTCGCTCGTGCCGTGGCCCAGTACGCCCGCGGCCTCGGCCCGCACGAGTTCCACGAGGTGGCGTCGCCGTTCGTCGGGCCGCAGTGCCGCGAGCCGGTCGACGAGCGCGCCGCGTGTCACGGTCCCGCCGCCCGCGGTGCGTCGTCCGGGCCGGACCAGGCCGCGCAGCAGCGCGGGTACGGCGACGGCCGGGGGCAGGGGCGCGCCGCCGACGGGCAGCGGCGCGAGGGCGGCCGCGTCGGTGGCCAGCGCGGCGTCGAACAGGGCCAGGCCCTGCTCCGCGGTCAGCGGCGGCAGCCCGAGGGCCGAGGTGCGCCGCAGGTCGCGGTCGGACAGGCCGGCGGTCATGCCGCCGCCGTCCTGCGCCCAGCCGGGCCACCGCAGCGACAGCGCGGGCAGCCCGTGTGCTCGCCGGTGCTCGGCGAGCGCGTCGAGGAAGGCGTTGGCCGCGGCGTAGTTGGCCTGGCCGGGGCTGCCCATCAGACCCGCGGTGGATGAGAAGAGCACGAACGCGGCCAGGTCCAGGTCGCGGGTCTCCTCGTGCAGGTGCCAGGCCACGTCGGCCTTGGGCCGCAGCACGGTGTCGAACCGGTCGGGGGTGAGGGTGTCCAGCACGCCGTCGTCGAGGACGCCCGCCATGTGGATGACGGCCGTCAGCGGGTGCTCGGCGGGGACGGCGTCCAGCAGGGCGCGGACGGCGCCGGGCGCGGTGAGGTCGCAGGCGACGACGTCGGCCCGGGCGCCGTGCGCCGCGAGTTCCTCGCGCAGTGCGCGGGCGCCGGGTGCGTCGGGTCCGCGGCGGCTCGTGAGCAGCAGGTGCCGGACGCCGTGCCGGGTGACGAGGTGGCGGGCGAGGAGGCTGCCGAGGCCGCCGGTGCCGCCCGTGACGAGGACGGTGCCGTCGGGGTCCAGGGCGGGCGGCAGGGTGAGCGCGAGTTTGCCGGTGTGGCGGGCGAGGCTCATGAAGCGGAACGCCTCGGCGGCCCGCCGCACGTCCCAGGTGCGCACCGGCAGGGGCCGCAGGGCACCGTCGGCGAACAGCCCGGTGAGCGCCGTCAGCATGCGCTGGATGCCGTCGGGATCCACCCAGCCCACGTCGAAGGGCTCGTAGCGGATGCCGTCGGGGACAACGGCGGTGTCGCGGAGGTCGGTCTTGCCCATCTCCAGGAACCGGCCGCCCGGCCCGAGCAGACGCAGCGAGGCGTCGACGAACTCGCCGGACAGCGCGTTGAGGACGACGTCCATGCCGCCCTCCCCCGCGACGGCCGTGAACCGGTCGGCGAAGCCGGTGTCGCGCGACGAGGCGATGTGGTCGTCCGCCACGCCCAGGTCGCGCAGCACGGGCCACTTCGGTTCACTGGCGGTGGCGAAGACCTCCGCGCCGAGGTGCCGGGCGAGCTGGATCGCCGCCATACCGACGCCGCCGGCGCCCGCGTGCACGAGGACCTTCTCCTTGGGCCTGAGGCCGGCGAGGTCGACGAGCGCCCGGTAGGCGGTGAGGAACACCAGCGGCACCGAGCCCGCCGTCTGCCAGGACCAGTCGGCGGGCACGGCGGTCAGCTGCCGTTCGTCCACGGCGACGGTCGGTGCGAACCCTCCGGCGACCATGCCCATGACGCGGTCGCCCGGCCGCCACAGCTCCGCCTCCGGTCCTGCCTCGACGACGACGCCGGCGGCCTCGGAGCCCAGCAGCCCGGCCTCGCCGGGGTACATGCCGAGTGCGCTGAGCACGTCCCGGAAGTTGAGGCCGGCGGCGCGCACGGCGACACGCACCTGGCGTCCCGTCAGCTCTTCGTGCCCGCAGGGCGTCAGGGCGAGCCCGTCCAGACTGCCGCGGTCGGTCACCTCCAGCCGCCACGGTCCGCTCAGGGGCGGGACGAGCCCGGAGCCGGACCCGCGGGCCAGCCGTCCGACCTTCAGCTCCCCGTCACGCAGAACGGCCTGCGGTTCGGCGTCGTCGAACAGGGCGGGCAGGGC